>JAJRWA010000066.1 GCA_024277025.1 Candidatus Krumholzibacteriota bacterium
GCACTGTCAGGGACCCGCGAACACGGCTGCTGCCCGACCCGTTGATCACGGACTCCAACTGGTCCACCAGCCCGTTCAGATCCCGGGCCCGGGCGGACATGTGCTGGCTCGAAGCAGCTGACTCCTCACTGATCGCGGCGTTGTTCTGGGTGATCTCGTCGATCTGGGCCACGGCGGACTTGATCTGGTCGATGGCGCTGACCTGATCCGTGCTGTCATGTGAAACCTGGTCCACGAGCTCGCTCACCTGCACGATGCTCTCAACGATCTCTTTCAGGGTAGCCCCCACCTCTTCGGAAACCGCGACGCCGTTGGCCGCGTTGGTCTGGGAGTCGACGATCAGATCAGATGTGTTGCGGGCCGCCTCGGCGCTGCGCTGGGCCAGATTGCGCACCTCTTCAGCCACCACGGCGAACCCTCGGCCCGCGTCGCCGGCCCGGGCCGCTTCAACGGCCGCATTCAAGGCCAACAGATTGGTCTGGAAGGCTATTTCATCAATGTTCTTGATAATCTTGGCCGTCTCATCGGACGAGCCTTTGATCTCCAGAATGGCCTTGAACATGCGCTCCATGATGTCCTGGCCCTGCTGAGCAGCATCGCGCGCCTTGACCGACAGTTCCGCCGCCTCCCGGGCGTGCTCGGCATTGGCCTGGGTCATGGCATTCAGTTCTATCATCGAAGCATTGGTCTGTTCAAGGCCCGACGCCTGTGAACTGGCCCCATTGGCGATCTGCTGGCTGGAATCGTTGGCCTGAGCCGATGCCCGGTCGATCCGGGCCGCATTCCTCGCGATCTCGTTGATGGCCGCCCGCAACGGCTGGGCGATGGCACGCGCGAACCACCACACCGAGACCACCAGAATCAGGGTACCCACACCTCCGATGATGAGATTGAACCAGAAGACACGGGAGACCTCGGCCATCACATCGGCTTCCGGTATCCGGATCAACAGCTGCTGGGCGGCGCGCGGATCGGCCCCAAAGGGAATGGAGGTGAAATCGACCAGTTGCCGGCCCCGGTCGGTCGTGAGCGTCGTCACCTGTCCGCCGTGCGCCGAATCACCTAGCCACGCTGTCAGCTTGTCGCCTAGCGCCAGTTCACCGGCGGTGGCTTCGTCGCCCGCGGTCGCTGTTGTCTGCAGCGAGCCCGGCAGCAACAGGACCGACTCGGCCCCGGGAAATCCGCTTTCCTGCAGCGTCGCATTGGTTTGGGTGACGATCTGCTGCACACCGGACCAGTCCAGATAAGCCAACAGGTGGCCGTTTATCTGGTCGTCCATGTTGCGCGACGGCAGGCAGTAGATGCCGGTACCGGCGGCCAGCAAATCACTCCGGTCGAAGCGGAAGCCATAGGCAACATCGTCAGCCGATGCAAAAACATCACCAGTTGTCTGACCGGCAAGTCCTTCGATCGCACCCCGGGCAACCAGCACCCGGCCCGTAGCGTCGACCAGAACCAGTTCCGTGAAGCCCGGCGCACCACCGAGCATCTCGTCGAATTTGTCGCCCAATTCGGTTGTCGTCTCGAATTCGATGGCCATGCCGTAGACGTTGTCCTGGCTCCAGGTCTAGAACTGGCCCGCCTGCTCGCGCAGGTAGCCTGTCAGCTGGCGGGTCCCTCCTTCGAGAGCCAACTCCATGACCCGCTCGCTGTTGCTGAGCGAAGAATTCCGGTGAGACACGTATCCGATCACGATGACCGTGAGCAGCGGTAGCAATGCCGGCACGAGAATAACATTGATTTTCCCCCGCAAACCCATCCTGCCCCAGATACTTCTGCTTTTCACGATCCTGTCTCCTTGCCTTGGGCCCTGTTCACCATGATCGGAATACGTGTCTTTGCCGCCGGTCTAGGAATTGCCGGGCAGCGGTTCCAGATGCGTGGGTTTGCCGGCCTTGGTGCGCACAGCGTCCCACTCCTCGCGTGTCCGCACGGCCTGTTCGCCGGGGATGCTGGAGATGATCTCAAAGAAGTCCAAGCCGAACTTGTCGGCCTTGACCGCGGCGGCGGGCTTGCACCTGACCATGTAGACCGACTGGACCGACTGGTGGTCGAAGTCACGCCACACCTGGGCATCCTTGACGCCCTGGTACTCGTGGCCCTCGAGGGCAACCACGACACCGGTACCGTCGAAGGAACCGGCTCGTTCGACGGCCTCCTTGTACTGGTGCAGGATCGTGTAGGCCGAGGCACCGGAAGTGCTCGGGTAGCGGTTGAACCTGGCGGCGAAACTCTCGACGAACTGTTTGCCCTGCGGGTAGTCATACTTGTAAGGCACCTGCCAGCACCAGGGCAGGGTGCCCACGACGCCTTCCATGACCTTGGCGCCGCCGTCATCGGCCATGCCCAGGGTCAGGCTCGGCACCACGATCTGCATGTCACTCTTAAGGCCCTCGGCTGTCGCCAGGCGCACGGCCTTGGCCATGTCGCCACCGAACAACACCATCACCAGCACGTCGGGCTTGACCATCTTGGCAAATGCGATGGCCTTCTTGAAGTCGGCGTCGGTCGCACCGGGGAACGGAGTCTTGATGCTCTTGTGCACAGAAGCGTCCTGGGTGTCAGTGAAAGTCCGCACCGAGGCCTCGGTCGTGTGGCCCCAGGTGTAGTCGGCGGTGATGTAGAGGTATTTCTTGCCGCTGAAGTTGTTCTTCAGGTAGTCGCCCATGGCTTCGGCCGCCATCCAGGCGTTGTCGCACTCTCGGAAAACGTACCGGCGGGCTTCCTTGCCCGTGGTCGCCGTGGAGTAGGTCAGGGTGCCGAAGAAGGGCACGCCCCGGGCCTGGCAGACCTTGCCCGCGGCAATGGCCACGCTGCTGGCCGAGCCGCCGAAGACCATCTGCACACCCTCGTTGTCGATCAGGTCGGTCACGTTCTTCGTGGCCAGATCAGCCTTGGACCTGGAATCGCGCCAGACGATTTCCACCTGCCGGCCGAGGATACCACCGCCGGCATTGATTTCAGCAACCGCCAGCTCGGCTGCGCGCCATTGGTCCAGGCCCTGGGTCGCATAGGGACCGGTCTTGGGGTAGTTCAGGCCGACTTTGACCACATCCTGGGCCACGGCGGCACCGGCCAGGGCCACCAAAACCAACAACAGGATCGACAGGGAAATTTTCTTCATCCGAGAGCCTCCCGCAATGCGGCCATACTGCCGCCTGCCAACCGGACCGGAAGGTACTTCGACCCGGTGTCCGGTGACTGACAGAACGGAATCCGTGTCGCACCGGAGCTGTAGGCCAGCGCCTCATTGCAGTGGCCTACGAGCATTCTTGTCGGACTTCCTAAAGGATACTTAAGCACTATGATATAGATTGTTCGAATTAGTTTCGGTGGTCGCCCTCGCTATATCCTGGTTCAACTACCGCTCCGGCCTGCGCTCGAGCAGCCCCGAAATCAGGCTGCGGCTGGCCGCATAATGGAACGAGTCCACCGGCGCGAAGGTCCAGAATTCCGCCAGCTGCAGGTTGCCGGTCGTGCGCTCATAGACCAGCGCCTGCACCAGCAGGTCGATGCGATCGGCGTCGCGCACCAGGCGGGCCTCCGGCGAAGTGAGATCCTCGAACTCCTGCCAGATCGCCTGCCAGCGGGGCCCGAAATCGTGCCCCTTGAACAGTTCGGCCATGGCTGCTTTCTCCGCGGCGGCCTTGGCGCCGGCCGGCAGCAGCCGCGACCCGCCCAGGGACAGATCGCCCGTCACGCTTTCAGGCAGGTCATGCATCACAGCCATGGACAGCACTTTCTCGCGGTCGAAATCCGCGTCGATCAGGTCGGTCAGGAGCAGAGCAATGAGCGCCACGCCGTGGGAGTGATCAGCCACGCTCTCGAAATCCGGAACTCCCTTGACGGCCCAACCGGTGCGCGGCGTGACCTTGAGGCGATTGGTCGCGAGGATCAGGTCCAGCACGTGATCGGTGTTCTTCATCGCACTACTTCCTCAGATTGATTGGGTGCGCGGCTGTCACGGCGCCAGGTCTGCGTGTCCGTCAAACCCGGGGAGAACCATTCCGATCTGCTTCGGGTGGAAAACCAACCTGAGTGAAGCGACCGGCTGGGCGGGGCGATCCGTCGGCCGATAGTATAGATTGAGCAGGTAGTGCCCTGCAACCCGAACGGAAGTGGAGCGAATCCGTGCCCGAGCCCAAGTCCTACTGCGAGGCCGTGGCTGACCTGCCCGCCGACAGTGTCCACCGCCACTACCACGATCGGCAGTACGGCTTTCCTCTTGCCGACGACAACGAACTGTTCGGCCGCCTGTTGCTGGAGATCAACCAGGCTGGCCTGTCATGGACGACGATTCTGAACAAGCAGGATAATTTCCGGCAGGCCTACGCCCGGTTCAATATCGCCGCAGTCGCCGCCTTCGGCTCGCGCGACGAGGCCCGCCTGCTGGCTGACGCCGGTATCGTGCGCAACCGGCTCAAGGTGAAGGCCGCGATCCACAATGCCCGGCGCCTCCTCGAAATCCAGGCGGAGCACGGCTCGTTCCGGCGTTGGCTGGCTGACCAGCACCCGCTGCCCAGGACAGAGTGGGTGAAGTTGTTCAGGCAGACGTTCAAGTTCACCGGCGGTGAAATCACCAACGAGTTCCTGCTGAGTACCGGCTATCTCAAGGGGGCCCACGCTGAAGACTGCCCCGTATACGGCGAAGTGCTGAAACAACGACCACCCTGGTGCAGATAGGCCGGCTGGCCGGCTGCTGCACCGGGGTGAAAAATCCCGCACCCCCTCCGGCTTCTACTTGCAGATCAGTATCGCCCGCACATCCACGAAGTCACTGCCGGTCTGACCGAAGGCGTCGGTCGCCCGCAGGGTGATCCGGATGTCCCAGGTCTTGTCGCATTCCACCGGGATCGTGTCTTCCGGCGTCCAGCTCAGGGTCGGCGTGTTGCCGACGACGATGTTGCCGGTGCCGAAATTCACGACCCATTCATAGGTGATTGGCGTGTGGCCCTCCGGGTCAGTGGCGCTGCCGCTCAGGACGATCGGGTCGAACAGGCCGATATCGAGACCATTCTGAGGGCTGGTGATCGTGACCGCCGGCGGCAGGTTCGACGGCGGTGAGGTCACGTTCACGGTCACGGTTTGCGAACTGCTCAGACCCTGGGGATCAGTGGCCGTCAGGGTGAGGGTCCGTGAGCCGAGCGAGTTGAAGGTGACGCTCGCCTCGCACCCGGTGACCGGGAACGGGTCGCTGGCGTTGGAACTGGTCCAAACCAGTGACGAGCAGGCCAGGCTCTGGTTCGGCTCGTTGGTGTCGGTGGCGCTGCCCTTGAGCGTATAGGGCACCGAGCCGAAGACCGACTCGGTTGGCGTGGGCTTGGTGATCGTGGCGTTGGGCGGGCTGTTCACGATGGTCAGGTTGACGGTTTCCTGGCCCACACCGCCTTCGCCGTCCGAAGCGCGCAGCGTAATGATCCGCGTCCCGGTGGTCGCGAACGTGTGCGAGATGGAATTGCCCGTCCCAAGCACCCCGTCCACATCGGAAGTCCAGGTGATGTCGCAGCAGTTGTTGCCGTCCTCGAAGTCCGACACCATGGCCGACAGGAACAGTTCGTGGTTGAGCTGCCTCGTCATTTCCGTGTCGCCGAAGAACGTGATGGCCGGCGGCGCGTTGCCGATGGCGGCCTGCACCGCGCCGAGAGCGTTGACATAGCGGTTGACCTTCGGGTCTCCACTCTGATGGGCCGTGTCGAACAGGATGCCGCGAACCTCGTCCGCATTGAGTTCGGGATCGGCCGCCCAGATCATGGCCGCCACCCCGGCGGTGAACGGCGACGAGAAACTCGTGCCACTGACCTTGCGCACGGCGTTGCCCGGATTCTCCGGATCCGGCCCGACATACATGGTGTAAGGGGCAAAGATATCGACCTGTTTGGCACCATAGTTGGAGCCCTGGGCACGATCCCTGGTGTTCTCGAACAAGCCGCCCACGCAAATGACCCCCGCATTTTCGCACGGCGTCCACCAGGTGTTCTCGACGCAGATCCCGAGCAGGCAGCTTTCGTCGTCAACATCCCGGCCGTCATTGCCGGCCGCGGCGAACAACAGCATACCTGATTCCTCGAGCAGGGCGGTGGCGACTTCGAAAGGCAGCACGGACCAGGCCAGAATCAACGGCACCGGCGCACCGTAACTCATGTTGGCAATGCGAGCGCCGAGGGCCCGCGCCTCAATCAGGGCACTGATCGACGTGAAGAAATCGTAGGACGTGCTGACGATAACGGGCAACGCGATCTGGCCGGCTGGCCCGGCGCCGCCGAACCCGTCGTCAGGCACAGCCATGGCCGCACTCAGCACATTGGTGCCGTGCCAGTTGCAATCGGAGCCGCCGCAACCGATGAAGTTGGGCTCGTTGAGGGCGCCCTGGAACGGCACGTTGCTGATGGCCTCCCAGCCGGCGGGAGTGTCGTCGTTGATCTGAAAGCCCTGATCAAGGATGGCGATCTTCACCTTGTTGCCGGTCTTGCCGGCCAGTTCCAGCCCACGCCAGGCTTCCGCCACCCCGATGTTCTGGTTGCTTTCGATCGAGTGTGAGTTCCAGGTGAAGGCATTCGGGTCGTAGGAACCCGGTCCGGCAGGGGCCTCGTTGGATTGACGGGTGATGATGCTGCTGCCGCGCCCCAGCCAGTTGACGCCCACATTGAGGCCGTCGGCGGCAAGGCTCGCCGCAGCGGCAAACAGGCCCAGATCGGCCGCTGACGAGACCTGATGCCCGCCGAAGCCATCCTGGCTGACGGACTCGATCAGCACCACCAGTTCGGCCGGATCGACGACCGCCGGATCGAAACGCAGCAATGTCTGGGTCGCCAGTCCGGCCAGGTCGTGGTCGCCGGACTTGATCTGCGCCACGACCGTGGCGGACAGCCGGACAATCAAGGCGTCGATGGCCGCCTGGTCGTTGGTGCTGAGCCACAGTTCGTTGTTGATGAACTCGGCCTGCAGGCCGTCCGGATTCCTGATGCAGCCGACCGGACGCGAATCGCCGCCGCCAAAGCCCGGCAGCGTGGCCACGGGTGGCGCGAGATCCGGATCGATCTCGAAAGTCAGTTCCGGCTCGGTCGTGTTCTGGCTGACGGGATCGTCAGAAGAGCAGCCGGTGATCGCGGCGAGGGCCAGGAGGCTCACCGCAACGATCACCTGCACGGTGACGCGGTGTAAGAGAGTGGTCATTTTGTTTCTCCTGAATTTGGGATACAGAGGTTTTCATGATCCCATTCGAAATTCGGGAGGGAAAACTGCCACAAAAATGGTGTTTTTTGTCAATCTTCGGCCAGACGCCGGCGCACGGTAGCCAGGATCGCCTCGTAGGCGGGGTCGCCCTGCAGGGGCTTCATTAGTTCAAGTGATTCTGCGGCCACGACATAGGGATGAGCAAATCCGTTGTCAACCGCAGTCTGGAGTTGTCCGAGCGCCGCCTGAAAATTGCCTTGGCGGGCCATGATCGTGGCCAGCAACCAGCGGGTCGACTGGGTGTAGAAATGGTCTTCGCCGCGGGTTCGCCGGCGTACGGCCAGCACCGCCAGGGCCAACTCCTCGGCCTCCTCGAGTTGGCCGGTCTGGCTCTGGGCGGCGGCCAGATTGTGCATGGCAATGACCACTGAAGGATCATCGTCGCCATGAATGTCTCGCCGGGCCGCGAGCACGGTGGCGAATAGCGGCTCGGCCGCCTGCGGCTCGTCACGGGATAGATACAGGCTGGCCAGACCCTCGACCCGGCCCAAGTACCGGGGGTGGCCAGGCCCCAGAATCCGCCTCTGACCGGCGACCGCAGCCGCCAGCAGGTCTTCCGCGTCATCCAGCCGATCCAGCCCAATGTAGGCATCACCCAGCGCGCCCATGGCACTGAAAATGCGCAGGGAATCCGGTCGTGCTGCCTCGCGCCTGCGCCGCAGAACGTTCTCGCTGATCGCCGCCGCCTCGGTGTATCGACGCTGGACCAGATAGCAGAACGCCAGCCGGTCCTGCAGGTCGAGCACATCCGGATCTTCACCACCGCCAAGCCGACGCAGGGGCCGCAGGGTTTGCAGGTAAAGGGACTCTGCGGCGGCGTACCGGCTCTGCAGACGGTAGGTATTGGCCAACCGCACCGCAGTATTGAGCGCCCGACGATCTTCAGCGAGACCGGCACGCCGCCAGCCGTCAAGCGCAAGCACGAACAACGATTCGGCTTCGGCAACCCGCCCGATGGCCTTGTGCATGCTCGCGACATCACTGATGGCCAGCAGGGTCTCCGGATGATCCGGCCCCTTGCTGATCCGCCACAACTCACGGGCTGCCATGAACAGGCTGTCCGACCGGGTGTACAGCCCGAGCACCTGGTACACCGTGCCCAGGGTCGTGGCCAACTCAGCCCGAACGGCGCCGTCCTCGATGCCGCCCAGACGCTTGGCGCCACGGTCCAGAATTTCACGTGCCGACAGGTCAGCGCCCTGCGTCTCACGGGGATCCGACTCGTAGAAGATGTCCACGAGAAAGTCTTTTACCTGGCCGGCCACGGCGGCTTCGTGATTGGCGCGATCCCGTTCACGGGCGATGTGCCCGGCCTGGTAGGTCATGCCGCCGGCCAGCAGCATCACGGCCACGAAAGCGGTGAGCGCCAGCCCCACGCCGAGCCGGTGGCGGCGGACAAACTTGCGCAGGATATAGCCATTGCCGGCCGGACGGGCCAGGACCGGTTCATCGGCCAGGTAACGTTGCAGGTCGGCCGCCAGCTCGGTCACCGTGCCGTAGCGCCGGTCAGGTTCCTTGGCCAGGGCCTTCAGTGCGATCCAGTCCAGCTCGCCGCGCAGGGAACGGGCCAGCACCTGCGGTTCAACGCGGCGCCGGTGAGCCGCCGAGACGGCCGACTCGTCGCGGGTACCGGCGCGAGTGCTCGGGCGGGGCGGCACCTGCTCCCGGATCAGGCGCATCATGGCCGCGAAGCCCGCCTCGCGCAGGGTAGCCGAGTCGATGGGCAAGACGCCGACCAGCAGTTCGTAGAGCACCGCACCCAGAGAATAGACATCAGTGCGGGTGTCGACCGGCGCTGCTTCAGCCTGTTCGGGACTCATGTATTCCGGTGTGCCGATGAGCTGACCCTGCCGGGTGAACAGCGTGGCGGCGGTCAGGTCCCGCTGCACGGCCTTGGCCACGCCGAAGTCGATGATCTTGGGCCGGGGCCGGCCGTCCTGTTCCGCTACCAGGATGTTCATCGGCTTGAGATCGCGGTGAATGATGCCCTGCTGATGGGCATACTGCACCCCCTGGCACAACTCGACGAAAAGCTCGATGCGCTGGTGGGGATTGAGCCGATGGGCGTCGCAATAGGCCGTGATCGCAACGCCCGGCACGTATTCCATAACGAAATACGGCCGGCCGTCTGCGGTCGTACCCGCATCATAGATCCGTGCGATATTGGGATGTTCAAGCCGAGCCAGGGTCTGTCGTTCCGCCTCGAAACGGGTGATGATTTCCCGGGAGCCCAGGCCCGGCTTGAGGATTTTCACGGCCACCGTACGGGTCACCGGCGCGGTTTGCCGGGCACGGTAGACGACGCCCATGCCGCCCTCGCCCAACGCCTCCTGCAAGACATAGGGCCCGATGGCCTGCATTTCGGTTCGGCCGGCCTGATCGGCCGCGGGGCTCTGCAGGAAATCCGGCGGCGCCGCTTCGTAGTGGGTGAGCAGTAGTCGCACTTCGGCCGCCAACTCGCCTTCCGTGCCGCACTCCTGTGCCAGACGGGCAGCTCGTTCGGCCGGGGCGACCGTCAGCAGTAGCTCAAAGACATCTTCGGCCCGTCGCCGATCCTCAGGTGTCAGCATCCCCGGCCTCCGGCTTCAGGGGCAGATCACCATGCAATTCCCGGTGAAGTCGAGCCACGATGCTGCGCCACTCCCGATCCACAGTGCGCACCGAAATATCCATGACTGCCGCCGTCTCCTCTCGCGTCAGGCCCGCGAAATAGCGATGCAGAACGATGTCGGCCTTGCGCGGATCGCTGGCCCGCAGACGGTCAAGAGCCTGATCAATAGCCAGGATTTCGCCGATCTGCAGGTCGACGGCGATCTCCACGTCGTCCACATCCAGGCGCCGTTGCCCGCCGCCGTGCCGGCGGGCGGCCTTGCGCCGGGCCTGCTCCACCAACAACTGACGCATCGCCTCGGCAGCCGAAGCGAAAAAATGCCCCCGGCCATCCCAGCCCGGATCCTGGTCGCCGACCAGACGCAGATAGGCATCGTGCACCAGGGCCGTCGGCTGCAGGGTGTTGCCCGGCGGCAGCTTCGCCATGCGTGAGACGGCCAGCCGGCGCAGCTCCTTGTAGAGCAGCGGCAGCAGTTCCGCCGCCGGCTTCTTCCGGCCACTGGCCACGGCATCGACTATTTGGGCAATCGTTTCGATGACAGCGGCCGGACCTTTCGAGGTGGGAACGGGATGGGCACACTTTGGTGAACCGAAGCATAGCATGCCCCCGCGTCGGAATCATGGCTTAAGTGGATCATTT
This sequence comes from Candidatus Krumholzibacteriota bacterium, assembly GCA_024277025.1. GTDB lineage: Bacteria > Krumholzibacteriota > Krumholzibacteriia > LZORAL124-64-63 > LZORAL124-64-63 > JAGRNP01. The sequence continues at coordinate 10,484 of JAJRWA010000066.1, forward strand.
TCCTCTGCATTCAACGGCGCCGCCTGGGACAACGGCCGACTATCGCTACCTGACCAACTGCATGGCGCGCACCGCGACCTGCCCAGGTGCCTGGAGCCGGTAGAAATAGGTTCCCGAGGCGACGGCCCGGCCACCACCATCGCGACCGTCCCACATAACGGACCGCTCGCCTGCAGCCTGGTGTTCGCTGACCAGGGTGCGCACCCGATAGCCGCGCAGATCCAGGATTTCCAGTCCGATCAATGCCCCACCGGGCGGCACCACGTAGGCAATACGGGTTTGCGGATTGAACGGGTTGGGCTGGTTCTGGGCCAACTGCAAGCCGACAGCCGCCGACGGTCCGGCCGGTGCCGCGCTTGGCGCTGCCAGCCAGATATCGCCACCCGCTTCGAAGGCCACCAGATTGGCCTCGTTCATTTTGCTCTCATGGCCGGAGAACGGCACGATGCCCTGACTGGTCAACTGGGTGAAAGTCGAATCGACCGGATCGAAGTAGTAGATCTCGTCGGCCCAGAAACTGATGGCGCCATTGTCGGCCAGACAGTTGCGGTCCACCGAGGCGGTGCTCACCGGAAAGCCGGGCAGAGTCGACAGGTACCAGAAAGTCTCACCGGCCGCCGTGAAACGCATCACCTCGCCACCGCTGGAAATGGCGATATCGCCCGCGTCGTTGAGCATGGCCGCAGGCAATCCCGTGCCGGGACCGCCGGGCAGGTCGGTGATGTTGCGGGTGGTGCCGTCACCCAGGTTGTAGACGTAGGTGTCAGGGTCGCCCGTGTAGGCCACCTGGCCGGCGTCGTTGATGCTGCAGTCCCGACCACGACTGGGCGCCCCCGGCAAACCGGTCAGCTGGCTGAACTGGCCGGTGGCGTGATCGTAGAGAAAGATGTCGCCGAAATTGAGGTCCCCCGCGTGCAGAGCCAGCTGGCCGTTGTTGTTCAGGTCGAAGGCCCCGTACAGGCTGTGCAGTCCCGAAACACCGGGGAAACCCGGCCGGGTGGCCAGATCGGTAAAGGTGGTGTCGGCGGCGTCAAACAGCCAGACGTGGCGGTCCGCAGGGTCGATGAAGGCCAAGTCACCACTGTCGCTGAGGCGGGGATGCCAGCCCCGTCCCGGCGCCCCGGCCAGGGTCATGATATTCGTCACCGGACCGCCGGCGTGGCCGCGGACGTAGACCGAATCATTGGCGACAAAAGCAACATCACCCCAGCGATTGATGTCCGGCATCGACCCCTGGCCCGGGCCCGCCGGACCATCGGTGAGATTGGTGAATGAAAAGCCGGCGGCGGCGGACGTTCCGGCCGCAGACAGCAAGACGGCCAGACAGACAATCATGGCGAGTTGTTTCGGCAGGGCGCGCATGGTGGATCCTCTCGACGGGGCAGGCGGCAAGGCGATTGACCGACAGCAGCAAGTCATGGGCCACAAACCGGTCGTCTGTGTCGTGGTGCATACTCACCGGCAGCGGTCCATCGCGCCCCGGGACCTGCGCCTGGTCGTGAAAAAAGAGAGCCGGGTGATGTTCCCGGCCCTCTTTTGCTGCGTGTACCGCGCAGGACCTACTGGAACTCCAGCACCAACCGCGGCCCGGGCTGCACGCGGTCGTCGGTGTACCCGCGCAACAGCCCATCGCGCGAGCCGAGCCAGATCTGCCGGAAGATGCCGCCGGTGGTCGTGTCCCGAATCACCAGGCCGCGATTGGGCAGCCCACCACTCAGCCAGGCATTGACCAACCGGGTCACATCCCAGCTGATCACGTCACCGGCGAGGTGCTCATTCTGCACAACCAGGGTGTGGGCAAAGGCATCGGGCATGAAGCCAGGCTGGGTCTGATTGTTGGCGTCACCGCCATCCTCGGCTCCGATCCAGGCCACGCCGCCGGCCGCATCGACCCACTCCACACCTGGGGGCAACGGTGTGATCTCGCTGCCGTTGCCCTCGATCCAGGGCATTATGGGCGGCAACGGGAAGAAATCCGCCACGGCATACACCCCCAGGTCATAGGTCTGGTCGAAGCCGTCGCGGAAGGCGGCGAGCGACATTTCCAGGCGGGCCGAAATGACCGGACGCTGGATGATCTGCAGGTCGAACCGCACCAGGCTGCGGATCGCGTCGGCCTCGCCGTTCGGGTTGCGGCTGGTGCCGACACCCAGGAACGGGTCGGCACCATAGTTGTCGTTCTCGCGCGCCGCCAGATCACTGCGCACAGTCGCGTCAGCGGTGGCCTCCAACACGAGGGACGGGACCGAATCGACCGCGACACCGAAATCAGCCTCGTCAAAACTGCCCACGCCGTCGGTGGTCTCCGTCAGCAGAATCTGCAGCTCCGGCGTGGTCCGCCTGATATCGGGCCGGGGCGCCGGATGCACGCCATACAGGCCGGAGGACAGGCCAGTGAAGGCATAGCTGCCGTCCGGCGCCGTCAGAACCACGTCAAACATCCCGCCGCCGGGCACACCCGGTGTCTCATCGGACAGAGCCACCGGTATCCCGCCCAGGCCGACCTCGTCATCGTTCCACTCGCCGTCCTCGTTGATGTCGTGCCAGACGTGCCCGCTGATCACACCGCTGTCGGTGCCGAAGCCAAGCCCGATTTCCGCCACGAAGGCGATGCTGACACCGTCGTCCACCACGAACGAAACGGTCAGCGGCAGGCTGGTCTCGCCCGGCGTCCACATGCCGTCGTCATTGGTAAACTCGAACGTGAAAGTCGGTTCGCTGTTGGCCGGATCAATGATCGTGACCCCGTCCGGCAGCAGTTTCAGGAAGGTGATGGTCACCGGCTCCGGTTGGACCATGGGGCTGGCGTTGGTGACGGTCAGATCAACAACCAGGGCGCCGAAGCCGTCGTCATAGTGCAGATTGTCACCGCGCAGAATGAACGGGCCGTCCACCGGGTCGCCCGGATGGCTGGCCTGATCGACCACGTAACTGAAGGGACCCAGGTCGTTGTCCACGACACCGTTGATCGCCGCCCCGTCAGCGGCCTGCGGCGTGGCTGGATCATCGCTGCACCCCGTGACTGCGCCCAGCAACGCCAACACAAAAATGCAGATGGTGAACAAACGATTCATGACTCAACCCCCCGCTTGGACCGACCCGATACGAAATCCCTGATGCTTTGCATATCGTACTGCAATCCGACTAAAACATCAACAAAATGGGCCGAATCGCGGCGACGGATCATCAGGTTGCCGGCGATTCCGTGGTCGCAGTTCCAAAGAACGATCGCGTCCCCAAACAGATCTTCACCAGCAGCAGCATAAGCGGCACCTCGATCAGCACGCCGACGACGGTGGCCAGGGCTGCGCCCGAACTGAGTCCAAACAACATCACCGCCGTGGCGATCGCCACCTCGAAGTGGTTTGAGGCGCCGATCAACGCGGCCGGCGCCGCGTCGGCGTAGCTCAGTTTCAACACCCGCGCCAGACCATAGCCCAGACCAAAGATCAGCAGCGTCTGTATGGCCAGTGGCACGGCGATCCAGACAATGGTCAGCGGGTTGGCCAGGATCACTTCGCCCTTGAACGAGAACAGCAGCACCAGCGTCGCGAGCAGCGCCACGATCGTCACCGGGGTCAGGAATTTCAGGAAGCTGTCTTCGAACCACGCGCGGCCGCGGGCGGCGATCAGCCACCGGCGCGACAGGAATCCGGCCACCAGCGGCACCGCCACATAGGCCGTGATCGAAAGCAGCAGCGCCTGCCACGGCACCGGCAGCCGCCCCACCCCCAGCAGAAAGCCACCCAGCACGCCGTACAGCACCAGCATCGTCAGCGAGTTGATCGCCACCATGACCAGGGTCAGGCCGTCGTTGCCCCGCGCCAGATAACCCCAGACCAGCACCATGGCCGTGCACGGTGCGATCCCCAGCAGGATGCAGCCGGCCAGGTAGCTGCGCCAAAGGGGAATCTGCACCATCTTGACGCCCTCGCTGAGGACAACCTGCCCCGCGCCGTGGGTGGCGCCCACCGGCAAGTCCAGGCCGAGCGGCATCTTGACCAGGTCCACGGCATCCGGCCCGATGAAACCGCGGAACAGCACGCCCAGGAAGACCGAAGCCAGGGCGTACATGGTGAACGGCTTGACCAGCCAGTTGATGACCAGGGTCAGGAAGATAGGCTTGCCGTTGCGTCCGGCCTGCACCACACGCGTGAAGTCGATCTTGACCATGATCGGGTACATCATGAAGAACAGGCAGACCGCGATGGGGATCGAGACCACGGGTGCGCCGTTCAGGTTGATGGACATGGCGTCCAGGCTGCGGGCCAGGCCGGGCGCCAGTCGGCCGAGCAGAATCCCGGCGACGATGCACAGGCCGACCCAGACGGTGAGGTAACGCTCGAAGACGCTGGTCATGGTGCGGTCGTTGTTCATGTCGGCTCCTTCAGTCGCGGCGACTGAGGCAAAGGGCCTGAGGGGTGACGGCCAGGATCTCAGCGAGACGCATCTGGTCTGCGGGCCAATCGGGTCCGGCCCGGAAGGCCGTCAGCACAGGATCGACAATGGCCGCAGCTTCTGGCGGATCGGACGCCCGACTGAAGTGCATCCAGCGACCGGCGCGGCGGCGCCTGAGCACGCCGGTCTTGACCAGCAGCGACAAGTGCTGGGAACAGGTGGCGCCAGTCACGCCCAGCAATTCGGTCAGCTGACAGGCGCACAGCTCGCCATGGGTGTCAATCGCCGCCAGCAGACGCAGGCGGTTGGGGTCGGCGAGAGACTTCAGGAGTGTCGTCAAATAGCTCATACCGACTCGCGGGTGGCGGTTCTTTCATTTAGGTAACTACCTAATTATAGAAACCAATCACAGTCTGTCCAGCGTATTCAGGGCCGCTCCCCCCGGGAAGCGACCCTGCTCTGCACCAACTATTCCTGGCGTCTAACGAGTCGCCAGAATCTCCAGCGCCTGCTCGTTGGCGTCGGCCAACAGCGCCATCAGATAGTCGTGATTGTGGAACCCTCCACTCTCATCGCCCAGGGCGAATTCCAGATTGTGCTGCGCTCGATCCAGCTTCTCGAGCAGCGCCGGATCAACCACACAAGCCAACGCCGTGGCCGCCGCCTCGACGTTTGCCGTCGTGGTGGCCGCCAGGTTGGCGTAGGCCGTCTGGAAGCCCTGGATCGTCGCCGCCGCGTCGGCGCCCGGGTGGCAGCGCTCACAGGATACCGTGCTGCCACCGGCCTCCGGCACGGTGACTTCGAAACTGTGTCCGTGCTGCATGGACGAGTTGCTGCCCTCCGTCTCGTCCGCGTACATGTGACATCCCACGCACGACACACTGCCCATGAGCTGATCGTCGGCCACGCCGATGCCACCGGTACCCGACCGCACGTCATAGCTCAGGTGGTCGGTGCCGGCGAACCGCAGGCTGCCATGGCACTGCCCGCACAGGTCGTCGGCCACGGCCATCGGCTCGTACTGTCTGGTCGAGGAGTTGAAATAGGCCGGAACGTCCGGGTGGTGGGGATCGTGGCAGGAGGCGCAGTCCACATCCGGCCACAGGTCGGTGTTCAGGGGCGCGGTGCCGGCGGTGAACGTTCCGCCAGCGGTGGAGAAGAAGAACTCCAGGGCCTGTTCCTCGCTCATGCCTCCATCGGCCAGGACGGCGGTCGGGGCATGGCAGGCGACACAATTCTCGGGATCCCCGCCGGTAACCACCTCATGGGGAGTTTCGCCGTCCCGTTCGGCCGCCAATTCGTCGGCGACATCCTGCTGGTTGTCCCCGTGACCGGTCGCGGCCCACGCGTCGAACGTGCGGTGATCCGTCCCGCCAAAACGCAGACTGCCGTGGCACTGGCCGCAAAGGCGGCTGACCTGGTCCAGCGGAATATACTGGGCGGTACTGGAATCGAAGATGGCCAAATGGGGGCCCGTTCCCGGATGGTTCTCCGGGGTGTCATGACAGGCTTCACAAGCAACATGGGGCCATTGATCCACGTTCAGGGCCTCGGCCTGACCGGTGAACTTCCCGTCCACCGTGGAGAAGAAGTGCAGCATGGCCTCGACCTCGGTTTGGCCGCCGGCCGCCAGCACCGCCGTGGCACCGTGGCAGGCGATGCAGTTCTCGGCGTCAGCGCCATGCAGGACTTCTTCCGGGGTCTGACCGACGCGGTCCGCGGCGAGTTCCGCCGCCACATCCAGTTGGGTCACCAGGTGAAGACTTCCCTCCCGGATGGCCGCTTGGGTCACGTGGCAGTCGCCACACGATTTCTCCGCGACATTGGGCGGCGGGGTGACCGGATCGTCATCGCTGGAACACCCCCCAACCAGGGTCAGACAAAGGATCGATACCACACTCAACAGACAGGCCCGCAGCGCGGACCAGGACTTCAAACGGAATTTCAAGAACATCTTGAACCTCCTCTTTGAATGTCGTCGGCGGTGGAGGTTGGTCCCAGGGAAGGCAGGGACGCGGGCATCGCGACAGGCAATCGTGAAAGACACCAGAGCTGCTGTTTTTTATATAACAACCTCACGACATCCTGCAAGTGATTTTTCAAGAAAGCTCACGCCGTGCCGGGGCGAGAAAAACGGTCATCTGTCGAAAATAGTGGGATTCAGCCCTTGCCCTATACCGTGGTATAGGGTGTATGTGTGTACTTGAGGAGGTTGATCATGAACGACCAGACAGTGCCCATCGGCGCGGCCGCCGGCCAGGCCGGAGTCAACATACAGACCCTGCACTACTACGAACGGCGGGGATTGCTCAAGCCATCCCGCACCGCAGCCAACTACCGGGTCTACACCCCGGAAGCGATCCAGCGCGTGCGCTTCATCAAGCGGTCCCAGGAGCTGGGGTTCTCCCTGGCCGAGATCAAGGAACTGCTCGAGCTGCGCACCGATTCGTCAGCCACCTGCGCGGACGTTCGCGAACACGCGGCCGAGAAGATTGCCGACATCAAACAAAAGATTCAGTCGCTCGAAGCCATGCTTGAAACCCTGGAACGACTGACGGCGGCCTGCGCCGGCCGGGGCGCCGTCAGCACGTGCTCGATCCTGGAGAGCCTCGATGAGACAGGAGACCGCCATGTTACCAAATAGAATCACCATCACCCTGCTGGCAGCCCTGCTGTCAGCGACGCCGGCAGCAGGCCAACTGGTTGACCTGACGGTCCGGGTGGACGGCCTGACCTGCATGTTCTGCGCCTTCAGTCTGGAAAAGAGTCTCAAGAGCCTGGACGGCGTGGGCGAAGTGGCCATCGACATCGAGACCGGCACTGCGGTGCTGACACCCACTGACCAGGCGACAATCGCCGCGACGGCCGTCCCCGGCGCGGTCGACAACGCGGGCTTCACTCCGCGTGGGGTCCGGGTGCGGGCCAGTGGTCGGATCGAGTTCCAGGACAGTCAGGCCTCACTGGTGGACTCGGCGGGCCAGGCGCTCTTCCGGCTGGCGGCGAACGAGGTACTGGCGGGTATCAAACCCGGTGACGAGACGATCTACGCGATCACCGGCGACATCGTGCCCCCGGCTGCGGATCTGCCGCCCGGCACGCTGCCGAAACTGGCCCTGACCGCTGCCGAAGCAACGACAGGAAAAAGCTGAAATGAAACGAATCCCGCGCAAGCTGCTGCTCCTGCTCACGCTCTGTTTCCTGCCCACGGTGAGCCTGGCCCAGGGCCCGCCCATCCAGACCGACACGCCGATCATGCTGGGGGTGGCCGGCCGCGGGGCCCGGGCATTCCTGAAGGTCGTGCGCAAGGAAACCCTGCGCCGGGATGGTGACGCGATCGCCGACCCGCTGAACCGGGCGGTCACAGCCTATGTTTCGCCGTTGGTGCTGCCCTACAACGTCACCACGACCTTTCAGTTGGGAGCGATCACGCCCCTGGTGACCAGGAGCCTGACGATGGACGCGGGCGACGAGTCGAGTTCCGGGCTGGGCGACATGTCAATCTTCGCCAAGAAGCTGCTGGTCCAGGTCGACGGCAAGGGTGAGACCTTCCGCGTGGCGATCAAAGGCACGCTGAAGCTGCCCACCGGGCGCCAGACCAGCGCTCTGCCCCTGGGCACGGGCTCGACCGACTACGGCGCCAGTCTGGTCGCAGGCTGGCTGAAGGGTCGGCTGGGACTGTATGGCGAAACGATCTGGTTCCTGAACACCAGCAACGGGGATCTGGACTACGGCAACCGCTTCGCCTACAACCTGGCGCTCGGCTTCCGGCTGTCGCCGGCGGCGTACCGGCGCTATCCCTCGCCCCAGCTGAACTTTTTCCTCGAGCTGAACGGCTCGACTGTCCAGCGCTCACGGTTCGGCGGTCTGGAGAATCCGGACTCGGGCGGCGACCTGCTTTTCCTGTCGCCCGGCCTGCAGTACGTCGGCGGCCGCAAGTGGCTGGTCGAGGCTTCGCTGCAATTGCCGCTGCGGGACCGGCCCAACGGCACCCAGCTGGGCACCGATTGGACCTTCAGCACCGGGGTGCGGGTGCTGTTGTTCTAGCCTCACTTCACCAGGGCCAGCTTGCCGACCAGCACCGAACCGCCGGACCGGGTTTCGAAGAAGTACACGCCCGAGGAGACCGGATTGCCCTGGTCGTCGGTGCCCTCCCACAACACCTGGCCCGGACCGACGGGCCGTTGTTCGTCGAGCAGACGGCGTACCCGGCGGCCGCGCACATCGTAGATCGTCAGCCGCAGATGTCCGTCCCGGGGCAGGTTGTACGCGATCAGGGTCGCGGGGTTGAACGGATTGGGCCGCGCCCGGGCGATGAACTGTCCGGCTTCGGGCACGTTGCTTGCCGGCCCCGGATCCGGCACCTGCCCGAAGTAGGCCAACACCGCGCCCAGGACCCGTGACCTGGCGTTGAGCGGCGCTATGGCCTTGGCCCCGCTCGGCGTGGTGACAAGCTGGCGCAGGGACGCCGGGATCGTGACCGCCCGGCCGTTGTCCGCGGCCGTCACGTTCAGTATCGCCGCCCCGAGGCCGTACGCGCCCGGCGCGCCGCTGCGGTCGGTGAATTCCGCCAGCGCCACCGCGCCCGGCAGGGCCGCCAGGGCGGTCGTCAGCTTGCGGCGCCCGAAGCGCTCGCCATCACTGCCGCAACGGCCATTGTGGCGCCAGTTCAAGTCACCGCTGGTGAACACGGGATTCCCCGCGACGGGCAACACGCCGGGGAAGTCCTGGCCGTCGATCTGCGCGGCCAACTGATTGGCCTCGACGTTGACGCCCAGTCGGCCGGAATGGAACGAGGCCGGATACGCCAGAACGCCATCACCGCCCATCAGCAGCAGGTCACGGTCACCGAGGCCGAACCAGCCTTCCAGCAGCGGCTCCATCTGCTCGCCGGTATCGTTGCCCCGGCCGGTCCCGTAGGTCAGAAGCAGGTCGTTGTAGGCGCCCAACTGGGTCGGAGAGATCCGCCGCGCCAGCGTCGCGCCGGCCTCCTGCCGCAGCACCAGGTCGAAATCCAGGCCGGGGTACAATCCGAGCTGGGCCAGGGATCCCAGCCAGATGTCCGGTTCGGCCTGCCCGGTGGACGTCTCATCCACCAGAAGCAGATCCGGCTGCGTGAACACACCCGGCGATCCGGCCACTGCACTGATTGTCGGCAGGCCACGTACCGTAAACCGATCGTCGTAGGCCAGGAAATCATCGCCAGTGAAGCCGGTCGTGTCGGCCGGCAGCGTCGCGGCCTGGATCACGCCGCCGGCATCATCGCGGCCCTCGAAATAGTACCGCAGCCGGTCGCCCGGATAGAAGAAGCCGCTGTCGGGCAGGTCAAAGACGAAAAGGCCGTTGCCGCTACCGGGATTGAGCTCCCAGCCGGAGACCACACCCGTGTTCGGCAGACCGCTCGTCCGGTAAGGGTCGAAGACCGGATTCGGCAGCAACCGGTAGTGAAGAGTCGGCAGCCCGCTGAGGACCGCCCCCGGCCGCATGGGCTGCAGCCGGATCACGAGCGTATCGCCCAGGGCATCCGGCAGCACCCCGGTGTCCAGCCGCACGCCCAGGCTGCCCGGATCGGTCATGTCCAGGGTGCCGCCGGCGGGAAACCCGTCCAGGAACTGGGTGCCGCCGTAAGCGGATATCTGCGGGCCCTGGACCGCCGCCGCCGTCACCCGCACGTTGTCGAAGTAGGGCGCCGGGGTGCCGTCGGTGCCGGCGGGCCCCCACAGGAAGCCGACCTCGAGCGCCACGAGCTGCACCTGGACAAAGGTCGCGTCCGGTACGAGATATTCGCCGATCCGCTCGCTGACCCGGTGATAACGCCCGTCGAAGGTCTCATTCAAGTACAAGAGCCCGGGGCCGGTCCACGGCGCGGAGAGGACCGCAGCCGGATCCGAACCGCTGGCCGAGCGCACGCTCCACGAGTAGAGGATGCCCGGATCTTCAGCCGCTTCGAACAGGTAGTCGTCCTCGAACGCGGTGAATTCGAGCAGGCCGCCGGCGTAACCCGCCGGCCAGGCCATGACCGGAGACTCGACCGCGTTGTTCAGGTGCGACTCCGGTCCCCGCAAGCCACCGGTGTTGTTGACGATGAAACCGCCCGGGCCGTAGCAGTGGCTCTGGCAGGGTGTGCCGCCGGTGCCCGGAACCACCACGCCGTCGTCGATGAACGCCACCTGCGGACTGCTGTTGGTGGCGCAGGGATCCACGTCCCGCAAACCGGTCCAGATCCGGGCGAAGTCGCCGACGCCTGGTTGATCGGGGGCGTCGAACGGGCCGAGCGTGCCGTCCTCGAAGTCGTGGGCCGCGCCCACGCCGTTGGAAAGACCGATAACGACATCGTCCAGCTGCACGGCGCCGATGGTTTTCCACAGGCAGTCCTCGTCGGACCAGGCGGTGTCCGTGACCACGCGGAAACGGACGACGACCTCGCCGGCCACGTAATCGGCGGGAGCGTAGGTGAAGGAAGCGCTCAGCGGCACACCCGTCGCCCCACCGTCGAACGCCGCCAACTGGACGACCTGGTCACCCGCCGTGACGCACTCCACGTACATGAAATCATAGCCTGGCTCCATGTCGTAGTTCAGCAAACCGTCGATCTGCACCGTGCACGGTTGGCTGACGTCGGCCACCGGCCCGCGCCACTCCAGGTACTCGTCCCAGTTGTTGCCGTAGCCGCCGTCCTCGTCGCCGGAACCACAGGCCGGATATTCCAGACTGCCGCACCAGGCCGAATACTGGCCGCTGACCGCGTGGTAGGTGTCCGCGTGCCAGGGATTGGCCCCCGGCGAGGTCAGATCGTTGCCGGCCCAGCCGTTCCAGTCGGGCAGGCCGTCGGCCGTTTCGAACTGGCCGTTGTATGCGGCGCCGCTGCCCCACGGCCCCATCACCAGCACCGTGTCGGTCACGGTCTTGGCGAACCCGGCGGGTCCGCCGTAGATGCGGTTGGGCGACCCGGGCCCGGCCACCTCGGGAGTGGCGGCCAGGCCGGCCGAGGCGGCCAGGGCGAAAACGACGAACAGGAGCTTGATACGACAGAGCGACAGCAGATTCATGTTGGTTCTCCCCGGAGATATCGGTGCTGATCTGAATTGGGGCAGCACGATGATCAACCTGATATCGCATAGATGACGGATATCAACCTGATTCTACCGAAAAACCATTTCTGGAGTCAAGCCACCCGGATTCACCGCTCCCAGTCCAGCAGATACCCCTGCACAACCTCGCCCGCCTCGGCCCCCGTGGCCTCCACCGGGATCTCGGCCAACACCCGCGCCCGCCCCAGACTGCTGAGCATGTGGGACTCCTGCAGATCGGACAGATCGACAACCAGGCGCTCAGCTTCCCGCTTCAGGTTTCCCCGCAGCCAGTGCAACCGGCCGGGCTTCTTGCGCACGGCGCTGGACAAGGCCACCGGCAACGTGGTCTCCCGCGGCTCGGCGCTACCCATGATCGACCTGAGCGCCGGCTTGACCAGCTGATGAAACCCGACCAGGGCCGAGACCGGATTGCCCGGCAGCGAAAACACCGGCACACCGCCGGGGGCGAGGCCGAACAGGTTGGGCTTCCCCGGCTTGACGGCCATCTTGCTGAACAGGGGCCGGATACCGAGTTCGTTCCGCACGTCGGCGGTGTGGTCGTGGTCGCCGACCGAAGCCCCGCCGACGGTTATCACCAGGTCACTGCGCTTCAGGGCCGCAGCCAGGGATTGCTTCAGGGCCACCTTGCGATCACACACCTGCCGGTGCCAGATCCGGCTCACGCCCAGTGCCTGCAAGGCCGCTACCAGGGCCGGACCGTTGGCGTCATGGATCTTGCCGGATGACATCTTCTCGCCGGGACCCAGCAGCTCGTCGCCCATGGTGATCACCGTGACCGAGGGTACGCGGCCCACCGCGACTTCGGTCAGCCCCAGGGACGCCAACACGCCCACGACCGGCGGCGTCACGCGCACGCCAGCGGGCAGGATCACATCGCCGCGCCGGTACTCTTCGCCCACCTGCCGCACGTTGGCTCCGGGCCGCGTGGCTTCGATGAACACGGCCTCGGTCTCCGTGGCCGTGACCACCTCGACGATCACGACCGCGTCCGCGCCGGCGGGCAGGCGGCCGCCGGTAAACACACGCACCGTTTCACCCGGTTTCAGGGTCAGCTTCGCGGCGCTGCCAGCCGGCAGTTCGCCCGAGATGCGCAAGGTCACCGGTACAAAGCCGCTGGCCTCGCGCAGGTCCAGGGCCCGCACCGCGAACCCATCCATGGCCGACTGGACAAAACGCGGCGAATGGTGCCGGGCCTTGACCGGCACGGCCAGATAGCGGCCCAGGGCGGCGGCACACCTGACGGTCTCCCGGCCCAGCGGTCGGCACTTGCCCAGGACGATATCCAGGGCCTCGGGATAGGGCACCAGATTCTCCGGCTGGACCTGGCGGCGGGCGGGATGGCTCACGGCTTTTTCTCCTGGGAAATAGTTGGGTGGAACGAACTGGAAATCAGCCGCCGATGTTGGCCATGCTGTCCAGCCGCACGGCAGCAGCTGCGTGACCATCAGGGTGGCGGCGGCCCACGGCGCCCCGGATAGCCGCCAGCAGATCGTCGTCACTGGCGCCGGCTCGCACCATGGCTCTCAAATCGACCGCGGGCACGCCGTACAAACAGGTGCGCAAACGGCCCTGGGTGTCGACGCGCAAACGCGAGCAGTCGCCACAGAAAGTCCGGCTGTGGCCGCGGATCACGCCCACCTGACCGACATGGCCGCTGATCCGGAACGTATCGGCCACTGCCCCGGCGTGGCGGGGGACAGCCAGCAACTCATAGGCACTCGCCAGACGGCCGACAATCTCGTCGCCACCCAGGGTTCGCACTGGTTGGCCCGAGCCGTCAAACCCCATGGCCTCGATAAACCGCACGGTCATCTTGCGCTCGCGGGTCAGGGCGGCGAAGTCGACCAGTTCGTGATCATTCACGCCGGGCAGGACCACCACATTCAGCTTCAAACCCAGGCCCGCCGCCAACACGTCGTCGATAGCCTGCAGAACCTTGGCGTGTCCCCCACGGCGGGTGATGCGCTCCCAGTTGGCGGGATCCAGCGAATCAAGACTCAGGTTAATGCGCCTGACGCCGGCCTGGGCCAGCGCGGGCAGGTGCGGCGCCAATAGCAGGCCGTTGGTAGTCAGCAGGACTTCCGGCTGCTCCGGCAACGCCGCCAGGTTCTCAATGAGCCCCACGACACCCTTGCGCACCAGCGGCTCGCCGCCGGTGATGCGGATGCGGTTGATGCCGTGACCACAAAGGATCCCGGCCAGCCGGATCATCTCTTCGAAGCGGAGTACGGCGTCATGGCCGACGGAGGCCACGCCCTCGGCCGGCATGCAGTACCGGCAGCGCAGATTACAGCGGTCGGTCACCGCCAGGCGCAGATACTCCAGGCGGCGACCCTGAGGGTCGGTCAAATTGGCGACGGGCTCCGGGCCCGACACAGGTGCAGTCAGTTCGAACATGTTTTCCTTCCAAATACGGGAGCTGATCCCGCCGTTTCCAGCGTAACCGTAGCGGCCCTTCGCCGTGCCGCCGCGCCGTGGCGCGGGCAGTTTAGGCAGCCGGGCTGGGAAAACGTGGTGACGGGCCCTGCGGTGGGCCATTTGTCACTGGTCGATAGTACAACTTTGACCGCCGAAAGGGAATCCGAATCGTGATCAGCTGAGGTCTGCGGCTTCTTTGGCGGTATTGAAGCCCCGCCAGCACTGGCTGTGCGCAGCCGGGATGGTTGGCCGGCCAACCTTTTCGTGTTTGGCCGCCTCCCGTGGACCACGGCAGGCCGCCAAAGTTGGGCCCAGGCGCGGGTCATACCAGGCGCCCAGTGGTTCGACGTGCTCGCTGCCCTCCATACGGGGCATGACTGCCCATCGTCCTGGCACCCGCTGATCCAACAGCCAGGCCAATGCCTCGGCGTTCATCAGCGGCACATCACAGGGCAGAAACAGCCAGGAAGCAGCCGGATCCCAGCGCAGGGCCGCAGTCATGCCAGCCAGGGGTCCACCCAGGCCCGGGGCATCCGGCAACTGGGGCCACTGGCGCAACGACTCGGGCACCGGACCACGGCCCAGCAGGCAGATCTCGTCCACGTGGGCGAGCATGGCTTCGGCCACCCACTCGGCCCAGGCGCGGCCCTGGTGCATCAGCATTTGTTTGGGCGTGCCCATGCGGCGGGAAGTGCCGCCGAGCAGCAGGCCGCCGCGCAATGGTTGTTTCCCGATTTGGTTGGCCAGCCAACCATCGAGCATTTCAGACACCTCCACCACCCGGTCCGCGCCCCGGTCCAACCGGGCCAGCCACGGCCCGCAGTCGGTCGGCGGCTCGTCCCCGCCGTCGGCCTCCAGCCAGATCTTCGCCGGCAGCGGCGTCTGTTTGTGGCCTTCGACCAGGATGATGTCGTGGGTGGGCAGCAAAAGTTCAACAGCCCGGTGCAGCCGGTCCTCACCCGACGATCGCAGGCGCAGAAAGGCCTGCCCCGGATCGTGCCCAAAGACCGTGGCCCCGGCCTGAAAGAAGCGGTCGGTGTCCTTGCCCGGCTTGTCCAGAATCATGCCGTGGGCGTCGTGCTTGATCACGGCCACCGTCAGGCCGCGCTCGCGCAGGCGCGGGATCAGGCCTTCAGCCAGAGTGGTCTTGCCCGAACCGCTGTAACCGCAGATACCGAAGACGGGCCAGTGAATGGGCCAGGTCATGGACACTCCAGGCTGGGGTGACGGAACTGTTGGCGGCCATGTTAGCAGGACAGGCAGGTGATCGCCAGCACCGCACACCTACTGAAAACCCCGGGTCCGCCTGGCAACCGGCTCCCGCTCGAACCGCAGCGGCAACAAATGCGCCCGCGGACTGTGTCCCGGGTCCCCTCAAGAGGCTTGACTAACCGTTCCATATCAGCGATACAGCGCCTTCACACCGCCCCACGAACACCGCTCGGTCGACACTTCCTGACCGCTGAAGGGCACAAACTCCCCCTGCCCCCAATTGTCCGGACTGTCGGCATGATCCCAGATCCAGGCCGCGATGCTGTCGGCGGAACTGGTCCCCCAGTAGTTGTCGGTCAGATCATAGGTCACCAGGTTACCGGCCGTGCCACCTTCAAGGTAGGCCGCATAGCCGGTTCCCTTGAGCACATGGGAGTTGGTGACGGTGAAGCTGTTGGGGTAGTAGGCGTGGAGACCGGCATAGGAAGCACCGGAAATGATCGATCCGGTGACCGTGACGGTGCTGTGGTAGTTTGCGGATATTCCGGCGCCACCGCCACTGATTTCGCTGTTGTCAATATGAGCGGTGCTGTCGTACACATAGACATTGTAATTCCCGCCACTGACCAGACAGTTGCGAATACCAGCCTCAGCTCCAGCATAGAACGAAATCCCACCCGGATCCCCAACGACCTCACAATCCTCAATGGTTACTCCAGTCACACCGTCGATGTAGATCCGACCGCCTTCAATCGACCTGACGTTTTGCAACAGTATGCTGTGGCCGCCGCCCTTCAGGCTAATTCCATCCGGCAATCCCGCACTAGTGGATATCTCAATATTTGTTATGGCACCACCCACAGAATTCACGTACCATACGAGCCCCATGGTGTTGTCGATCAATCGGCAGTCATCAATATAGATTACTCCATCTGAAACACGAACGCCCTGATAGCAGTTTCGTACGGTCACTCCTGACAAGTGCAATTCCGTGCCCAGCGACCAAGCCACACCCTTCGCAGAAAACGTGCTATAGTTGCGCATAGGCACAGTGGGGCCGATGATAGTTGCATCAGGTCCAGCACCAATGATGGTCAGGTAAGACAGTGCCGAGAACGCAAACACGTCCATATCCCAACTACCGAAAGGCAACCGCATCGTCGTGTACTCCGTGTACTCGCCAGGCCCTATCATCACCGTATCACCAGAGGCCGCCGCATCCAACGCCGGCTGGATCGTGGTGAAATCGCCGGAACCGTCCCGGGCCACATGAATAGTGGCGGCACTCAGGCTTCCCGGCAACGCCACAAGAAGAGCCAGACAAGCCGGTAAGCCACATTTTATTATCAAACTTTCGCGGTTCTTCATTTCACCATCACCACTCTCTGGGTCAGCCTGTCGGTGCCCATCTGAACCTGAGCCCAATAGACTCCGCTACCGGCCTGTCGACCGCTGTCATCACGGCCGTTCCAGACCAATGAAGCGGCGCCTTCTTCAAGCCGGCCAGCAAAGAGACGACGCACGACACGCCCCCGCACGTCATAGATCTTCGCGGTCACCGAACCCGCCGCGGGCAGGTACAGATCCAGGTTCACCGCAGGGTTGAATGGGTTGGGATAAGCCAAAAGGGAAGCCGACTTTACTGTCGGTGGAGTCTCAGTGCCCTCCGGCTGGAGCTGACTAAGCGCCACCACCGTCAGGTCCCTTGCGTGCAGGACCGGCTGCACCAGCAAACGGTACCGGCTTGAAACCTTGAACCACTTCTGACCGTCCCCACTGACAAAGTGGAAGGCGGGATCCTCCTGCAGGCTGTAGCCCACTCCGTGCGCCGGTGAGCCCGTGACCGGTACATAGCCCGCCCGATACTGAAACACGAGAAACAGGGTACCGGTCTGGCTGGCCACCGGATTGTCGAACATCAGAGTCGTCCAGCCGTCGCTCTCTCCCTGAACGTCGGTCGCCAGGGTCACCGCCAGGGAAGTGCTGGGTGGGAACAGATCGCGGCCACTGGTCGCCATAATGCGGGGAAAGGCCTCGGCAGCCGACCCATTATACCACCTGACCCCGGCCAGCATTTGATCCTCCGGCACCTCGACCCGCAAAGCCACACAATTGGCCGGTCCTGCCGGTTGGGGCACCAGGATCCCGTCGGGTGCCGCCGGCACAACATCTCCGTCAGCAGCAATCAACGCCGTGGTCGGCAGCAGAACGAACAGGAACAGGAATATGGTCGTTTTCATGAGAGACCCGCCTTACTGCTGAATGTTGGGGAGATCGGGAATGCAGACATCAAAATCGCCAAACACGACGTTGAAGCTGGTTGCTGTATTGCCGGCACCGTTGACACCCGAGGTCACCCGGAATTCGAATTGGCAGCCGAGATCCGCCAGGCAAGGCCGGTTCTTCCAGATCAATTTGTGGCCCCACCCGGTAGAAACCGGCTCCACGGATACCTCCACGTCCACACTCTGCCAGTCCAGCCTTTCGTCGCTGCCGGCAAAGCACTGACTCCGCACTCCGTAGCCCTGGGAGTTGAAGAATTCGACGGTATCCAACCTCTGATCGCCCTTGACACTGGTGACCCAGCTGAAGACCCAGTCCGCACCCCCCGGGTACGGCTCGTGGGTAAAGGCGGGGCCACTGACAATGACGGGAACCTCATCCTCGGCTATCACAAGATCATGGTTTGCAACCGGATCAATCGCCACCTTCGTCGTTGATCCCCCGGAGGGCCAGTCCACTGTCACTGACACGGTGCCCAGATAGTCACCCAGGCCGAAGTGGAGTTCACTTCCCTTCTGGCTGCCGCGACCACTGCCACCGTCAACCATATGGCGCAATTCGGCTGCTTCCCCGGCCTGCGGCGAATCCTTGGCGACCAGCACCGTGGCACCGACCAGAGAGCCATTACTGCTGCCGAGGGTTGTCAGGCGCACGTTGAGATAATTCTGCTGGTCCGGCACCGGCGCATCATCAAGGCCGTTGGGCCGCATGTTGCGGTAGAGGAACTGGTCATTCGCCGCTCGCCCAAGATACAGGTCGAGATCACCGTCGCGATTGAAGTCGGCAATCACCGCCCCGCTGGTCGGGCCGGGCTTCAGCCCCGACAAGGGCCCCATGTCCCGGTAAGCGGATGCCGACCAGACCCGCAGTTCCGGCTGACCGGTCAACGGCAGCAACAGGACATCTTCCTGCCCGTCCTGATTGAAATCGGCCACACCGGCCCCGCTCCACTGGGTCGTACCGTCCAGAACCTCGGCCACGGTGAACCGGGTACCGTCATTGACCAGAATACGGGCGCCCGTGAATCCGAAATCCGTCACCACGAGATCCGGGAATTCATTGTGGTCATAGTCGATCCAGTCCAGCGAGTTGACGCCCGTGTGATCATCCACATAGTAGCCGCTGTCCTGGTTCAGAAAGTTGTCACCAAGGTTCTTGTGGTAGCCGGAATTGAGAAAGACCAGCGGGTATCCACCCCACAACTGCCCGACCACGAGGTCCACCAGACCGTCAGCGTTGACATCATCCCAGGTAGCGGACCAGGCCGGCTGGTTCAAGCCGGCGATCGACGCGGTCCTCTCCATCCGGCCAAACCGGTTGCGGAACAATATGTGTCTCGCCCCGAACGAGCCGCCACCGGCCTCGCCGGCATCCCCTGCCGACGCCGTGACCATCTCGTTGACAGTCCCGGTATAGTCCATCATCGCTGTGTAAAGATCCACCCAGCCGTCGGCATTGTAGTCGCCCCAGGCCGCGACACACGCACCGGACAGGTCGACCAGGTCAGCGGCACTGAAAACACTGGCCGTGACATCGACAAAACGGCCGGTCTCAGCCAGTCGGTTCTCAAAAAGCTGGGGTTGGTTGACATTGCAGAGGAAGAAATCCACATCACCGTCGTTGTCATAGTCGGCGTAGCAGACACCGCGGGCGCCGGATGAGGGGCCGGATCCTGGTTCATAATAGGAGTCACTGACATCGTCAAAGGTCGGCGAACCGCCCGACTCACCCGTCTTCCTGAACATCTGCGGCACAATTGTAGGATCGTTGCTGTCCTTGGTGACTAGGAGCAGGTCTATATCGCCCGCACCGGAATTCGTGGTAAAATACACGCTGCTGTAGGGCTGGCCCGTCAACGTGGTCGCAAGATCTCCCGTGTCATACGACCCGTTGCGGAACAACACGCCCGCTTGTTCCGTCACCTCCACGGTCACGGTTCCAAACCGCATCAGGCCGTCGGTACCGGTGATGATGATCGGCAGCTCGTAGGCCCCCAGGGGCACATCCGGAATTGGTGGCCCCGCAACAGTGTAGATACCGTCGTCGGCACTGACATCACCACCAAGGCCGTCATCACTCAGCAACAGGTTCGATGGCCAGCCCGCTGCGACAAACCCGTCGAAGGCGCTGCTGTCCGCTGCCAAGGCCCGGTCCATGGCGACCCGAACAGAGGCAAGCCGCTGGCCGTTCCATTGGGAGGCCTTCAAGGCCAGAACCGGGCTGGTGGCCGCTTCGGCGGGCAAAGTGTACTCCGCCAAGGCATCGTGCGGGGCCAGAAAATCACCGCCGATGGTCGGCGACTCCACGGGTTGTTCAAAAACAACCACCACCTTGCCCGTCGACGATTCCCAAAGTGAATCAGCCGGAACCTTGATGGTCTTGAAGGCTGCCCACTCTGTCACCAGGACGTTATTCCAGGGTTCCTGCGGATCCGCTGCCACGTCCAGCAGATAGTAGAATTCCTGGGCCTGGGCCGGTCCAACTATCTGGGCCAGCGAGACCAGCGCCGACTGCGGAGCGGGCTCGACATCGACAATAGCCCACGCCGCATGATCATTGGCCAGGCCGTCAAGGTGCTGAAACCGGCGCCGGGCAAAAATACGGCCGTTTTGCGGCTCCGTAAAAAGATCGGGAGCAATCACTTGCAGCCGATCGAGTTGTGCCGAGGTCGACATGGTCTCTATCTCGCCAGCCGTAGGCCAACTCACGCCGACGTATGGCATATCCAAAGGTTGACCGAGATTGATGAGTTGTTCCGGCAAGAGCTTGACCATATTCGTCATTTCGGACGTGATGTTGGCATTGCCAAGGGCTTCCCAGTCACCGTTGCCTAAAAGGCCCTGACGGCTCAAATCTCCATCACCGCGCTCGATGATCATATACGCCGCCAGAATCTCGGTCCTGTTGTTGGTGTCCACATGGAACGCAGAATCGTGTTCAAGAAGACACACACGCCAGTTGGCTGAAGCAGCCTGGCTCAACCAGAGGGCGGGTAGGAGGTTCATGTTCCAACTTGGGTCTTTGGTCCAATTTTCCTTCACAACCCCGGCGACCTGTTGGTTTGACTGAACCCGGTCCAGGATTTTCAAACTCCAGCAATTGAGATACAACCCAAGATCTGAGGAGACATTGGCATCTATGTTCTCCAGCAACCCAACCACACCGTCGGTATATGAGGCTTGCCCGCCATACTCGATGGGTTAGATTCGGTTGTATTCATCTATCAGATTGTCAATAAGTGCGTCGGCAAAAACCGCCTCAAAGTTTACAGTCTTGCCGGCCCCGGACAGATAAATGCCGTCATCCAATTCCTTGACGATACTTGTACAAAGATCTCTCCATTCATGGCCCGAGCTCTCCACGTTCATCATGTAGTGGTTGTAGTTCCGAGCAAAGAGCCGATTGTTGACTGACGTGCGAATAAACTGCAGGTGGCCGCCGGCGTTTGCTTCAGGATATGAGAAAACCGTTCCCGCACCATCGTCATAGTGAAGCCGATAAGCCATTCCGCCATCGGCATGAAAAAGGCTTACCGGCTCTGTAAGGACAAACGTGATCGTTTGAGCTACAGGGTCATATGACTGGCAAGCGGTCACTACATCCGGGTCGGGATAACTCCCACCCGTGGCGGGGCGATAGACTGTCCATTGCTGCAGCCTGACCGCGCTGGTATCAATCGCTCCCGAATACCGAAACGTTATTGGCCAAACGATCGGCTCCTCAAGTTGCCCATAAGTTTCCGGGCGCCGCATCCGATTATAGGCATATTCCTGAAACCGATCCCGCACATGCCAGAAGCGCGGTCCTGATTCAACTGTGGCCCCGGCCGCCGCGGCATTCCTGTCGAGGGTAAACTCGTAGGGAATTCCGCCCCTGACACTGACGATCTTATATTCGTAAATCATGGCCGGATCGAGGCCAGCCCCGCCATTGTCGTCCAGGTACTCGGTGGCACCGGTCACCTCGACGATTTGGGCAAACGGACCGCCAGGTTCGCGCCTGAATATCCTGTAGGTCGTAACAGCCCCGTCCTCCGGAACCACACCCACGGTCTCAAAATCGACGAACCGGTAATCCTCTCCCCACCTCAGAGATACGCTTGTGGGTGACTCCCGCCATGCCTGTAGAAGAGAAGGGTCAGCCGAATGATAAAACAATTCTTCCCGGTGCAAAGCATCGACTGCGGCAGGAAACAGGCTCAAGCCCTGATACCACATGCCAACAAAGTTGACGTAGAACCCGGCTGTCGGTGGGCCAGGGCTGTCGAATGTCCCGGCATCACCAACAGAACCCGCCACACTCTCAATATACACCACGGCATTGTCTTGAATCAGATCCACGAGCTCCGGGTAGGACCGAACATCGCAAGCGTAATCTTGCGCGTACCATGGAATCATTGGCAGCGCAAGTCCGGCGTGCAGCACACACGCAATAACCAACACCCCAAGCCATGACTGCGGCGACCTTTCACGATCTATCCGGATACGGGGAACGGGGAAGCATATTGCCCTCCACTTCGTTGTCAAGTATCGGATTGGGCGAGACTATGTGTATTGACAAGTTCGTCAGTCGTCACCGCGTCTCAAACTGATTCTTCGGTGACAATTATCTATATCGGCAATGATTATTCACTATATCCTATTGTGGGTCAAGCTGTTTTAGATATGGCACTATCAAAACACGACGGCGAACAACACCTTCCATGAACCTTCACGACACCAAGCCTCATTCCAGCCGGCCCGTGCGAAGACTATCGCCCACCTACTGAAAATCCCGGCTCCGCCCGGCAACCGGCTCCCGCTCAAACCTGGGCGCCCAAACCTTTTCCACCATCAGATGGGTCACCCCGTCCGCGGCCTGAATCTTCCCCGAAACCCCCATCACACTCAACGTCCGGATCTGCACCTTGAACTGGTCCCACACCTGCTGCCACACCACCAGATTCACGAACCCGGTCTCATCCTCCAGCGTCAGGAACGTCACCCCCTTGGCCGTGTGCGGCCGCTGCCGACAGATCACCAGCCCCACGTACTCGCAGCGCCGTCCGTCATACATCCCGTTGACCACCTCAGCCGTCGGCCAGCCCTGCGCCGCCAGTTGCTCCCGCCACGGCGCCAGCAAATGCGCCCGCGGACTGTGCCCTGCCTCGTGCCAGTCCCAATTAATAACCTCCATCTCCGACAACTCCCGCAACGAGGGCGCCGGCTCCGGATCCTCCAGCGCCAACAAAAACTGCTCCGGCCGATCCCTCCTGCTCAACCCATGCACCGCCCACAGCGCCTTCCTCCGATCCGCCTCCAACGAAGCCAACGCCCCGGCACGCGCCAACGCCGCGAGATCATCAACCGGCACCCGCGCCCTTCTATGGAGATCAGCAATACTGCGATAAGGACTAAGCCGCCCACCCTCCACAATCCGCTCCCCCACATCCCGCCGCAGTCCCTTCACATACCGCAACCCCATCCGCAATGCCGCGAAGGGAGGGTTGTGTGTCCCGTCGGGGGCTTCGCGCTTCGCCCTGCGGGCTCGCTCGGGCGCGGCGCCCGAGGCGCCCCCGACGGGACACACAACCCTCCCTTCGCACGACAGCGTACAGGGCCAGGAACTGGCGGTTGCGTCGATGGGGAGTACGTGAATGTTGTGTCGCTTCGCATCCTCTACGATGGTGCCTGTGGAATAGAAGCCCATGGGTTGGGCGTTCAATAGGGAACACGCGAAGACATCCGGGTGGTGGCACTTCAGCCAGGAGGTGGCGTAGGCGATCAGGGCGAAGCTGGCGGCATGGCTTTCGGGGAAGCCGTATTCGCCGAAGCCACGGATCTGCTGGAAGACGCGTTCGGCGAACTCGGCGGTGATGCCCTTGGCGACCATCCGGCTGACGAGGCGTTCGTGGTGCTGTTCCAAAGGGCCGTGGCTGCGCCAGGTGGCCATGTCGCGGCGCAGTTGGTCCGCTTCGCCGGGGGTGTAGTCGGCCGCGGTCATGGCCAGGCGCATGACTTGTTCCTGAAAGAGGGGCACGCCCAGGGTCTTGCGCAGGATGGGTTCCAGCGAAGGGTGCGGATAGGTGACCGGTTCGTCGCCGTTGCGGCGGGCCAGGTAGGGATGCAGCATGCCGCCCGAGATGGGGCCGGGCCGGATGATCGCCACCTGGATCACCAGGTCGTAGTAGCAGACCGGGCGCAGGCGCGGCAGCATGTTCATCTGGGCGCGGCTTTCGACCTGGAAGGTGCCCACCGAATCGGCGCGGCCGAGCATGGCGTAGGTGTCGGCGTCGTCGCGCGGGATGCGGGCCAGGCTCAGGTCGATAGCCCGGTGCTCGCGCAGCAGGTCAAACGCGAGGTGCATCTGGTTCAGCGCGCCGAGTCCCAGCAGGTCGACTTTGAACAGGCCCAGCGCTTCGACGCCATATTTGTCCCACTGGATGACCGTCCGGCCAGGCATGGTCGCGTTCTCGATAGGCACCAGATCGTGCACCGGCTGGTGGCCCAGCAGAAAGCCGCCCGGATGGATCGACAGGTGGCGCGGGAACTCCTGGATCTCGGCCACCAGGCGGGCGAAGTGCCGGTGCAGCGGCGCCTGCGGGTCGAACCCGGCGTTGGCCAGTTCGGCCAGCGGCAACTCGCCGCCCTCGTTCTCGGGAAACTGGGCGACAAAGCTGTGGCTCGCCGACTTGGCCAGACGGTCCAGCTGCACCGCCGGCAAGCCCAGGGCCTTGCCCACTTCCCGGATCGCCGAGCGCGGCCGAAAACGCACCACGTTGGCGACCATGGCGGCCTTGTCACGTCCGTATTTTTTGTAGACGTGCTGGATGACCTCCTCGCGCCGGCCGTGCTCGATATCCAGGTCGATGTCCGGCGGCTCGGCCCGTTCGCGCGAGATGAAGCGCTCGAACAACAAGTCCACCTCGCGCGGATTGACCGCCGTGATCTTCAGGCAGTAGCACACCACCGAGTTGGCCGCCGAGCCGCGCCCCTGGCAGATGATCCCCTCCGTGCGGCAGAAATTCACGATCTCGTACATGGTCAGAAAGTAACCCTCGTAATCGAGATCGTGGATCAGGGCCAGCTCGCGGTCGATGCGCTGCTGCAGGTCGTCCGGCACCGCGCCGGCGAAACGCTCACGGGCACCGCGCCGAACCAGTTGGTCCAGCCAGGTGGCGGTCGTCATGCCGAAGGGCATCTGCTCGGCGGGGTAGCGGTAACGCA
>JAJRWA010000067.1 GCA_024277025.1 Candidatus Krumholzibacteriota bacterium
AAAGAACACCTCGAGTATGACCTGCAGGAGCGCAAAACCTACGATTTCCTGCTTTCACGGGCCGAAATTGAAGATGTCTCCGCAGACACGGACGTCCTGGACGAAGAGGAGTAGACCATGCTTGTGCCGATGGTAGTGGACCAGACCAGCCACGGTGAGCGCTCGTACGACATTTATTCGCGGTTGCTGAAGGACCGCATCATTTTCCTGGGCTTCCCGGTTGACTACAATATTGCCAATCTGGTCATTGCCCAGATGCTGTTCCTGCAGGCCGAGGACCCGGAGCGGGACATCTACCTGTACATCAACAGTCCGGGTGGCAGTGTGACCGCTGGTCTTGCCATCTATGATACAATGCAATACATTACCAATGACGTGGTAACGATCTGCATGGGGCAGGCCGCGAGCATGGGGGCCGTCCTGCTGGCCGCCGGCGCGGACGGCAAACGCTCGGCCCTGAAGAACTCCCGGGTCATGATTCACCAGCCCCTCGGCGGCAGCCAGGGACAGGCCAGCATGATGGAGATCTACACCAGGGAGATTCTGAACATCCGGGACAAGCTCTATTTCATTCTGGCCAAGCACACGGGGCAGGATCAGGAGAAAATTGCTTCGGACAGTGATCGGGATTTCTTCATGTCGGCGGACGAGGCCCAGGCCTACGGTCTGGTCGACAAGGTGATCGAGAACCGCAACGAGATCGCCGACGACCAGCCGAAGAAGAAAAAATAGCGAGGATCAGATGAAAAGACGCCAGAACGGCAGCCCACAGAAAATCAAATGCTCTTTCTGTGCCCGCGGCCAGGACGAGGTGGCCAAGCTGGTTGCCGGTCCTTCCAGCGTCTACATCTGCAGTGAGTGCATCAAGCTGTGCAATGACATCCTCGAGGGCGAGTTGCTGGACGAGGCGTCGCTGGCGCCGCCTCGTTACCACAAGCCCAAGGAGATCCTCGATCACCTGAACGAGTACGTCATCGGGCAGGAAGATGCCAAGATCAGCCTCTCGGTCGCGGTGTACAACCATTACAAGCGGATTCACCAGAAGAAGACCGGCGACGGGGTCGAGATCGACAAGTCGAACATCCTGCTGCTGGGCAATACCGGCACGGGCAAGACCCTGTTGGCCCAGACCCTGGCCCGCTTTCTCAACGTGCCCTTCGCCATCGCCGATGCGACGGCCCTGACCGAAGCGGGTTATGTCGGTGAGGACGTGGAGAATATTCTGGTGCGGCTGCTGCAGGCGGCGGATTACAACGTGCCGGCCGCCGAGCAGGGCATCGTCTACGTGGACGAGATCGACAAGATCGGACGCAAGAGCGGCAACCCTTCGATCACGCGCGATGTCTCGGGTGAAGGCGTGCAGCAGGCCCTCCTGAAAATCCTGGAGGGCACCGTGGCCAACGTGCCGCCCCAGGGCGGCCGCAAGCATCCCCAGCAGAAGTACCTCGAGGTCAACACCAAGAACATCCTCTTCATTTGCGGCGGGGCCTTCCAGGGCCTGGAGAAAATCATCGAGCGCCGCGTGGGCAAGAACGTGCTCGGCTTTGCCCGCGAAGAAGAGTTCACCAGGAGCGAAGAGCGCGAGGAATTTCTCGGTCTGGTCGAAGCCCAGGATCTGATGCAGTTCGGGTTGATCCCCGAGCTCGTTGGCCGCATGCCGGTCGTGACCTACATGCACGAACTGGATCGCGACGCCATGGTGCGCATCCTGACCGAACCCCGCAACTCCCTGACCAAGCAGTACCAGAAACTGTTGGACATGGAGGATGTGGAGCTGATCTTCGAGCCGGAAAGCCTGATCGCCATTGCCGACCTGGCCACCGAGCGCAAGACCGGCGCCCGTGGACTGCGGTCGATTCTGGAGAGCATCATGCGCAACACGATGTTCGATCTGCCGTCCCGGGAAGGGGTCCGGCAGGTTGTCGTCACGCGGAAGACCGTCACCGAGAAGGCTGAGCCCATGCTTGTCATGGGTGAATCGCCCAGTGACCTCAAGGAAGCCTGAGCGAAACCGGCCCCTGGTCGCCACGTGGCCACTCCGTCACGATTCGTGAAATTTCCCTCCTCCCGGGATAAATTACTGAGCGGGTCGCCCTGATCCGGTTATATTTGCTGGGTACGGCTGCCTGGAGGTGGCCAGACCCTTTTATTGGCCCGGCCAGCCGGGCACTGCCTGCAATTGGAGAACAATGAGTTCAAGCGAGTTCATGACAACCGAGGACGGCCTGGACGTGTTCCTGCCGGGCGAACTGCCCCTGCTGCCCCTGCGCGACATCGTGGTTTTTCCCTACATGGTGACCCCGTTGCTGGTTGGCCGCAGCCGCTCGGTGGCGGCGGTCGAGGCGGCCATGGACCGGGACAAGTTCCTGTGTGTCGTGGCGCAGAAGGAGCCCGAGACCGAGGAGCCGGCCAGCGACGACCTGTACCGCGTCGGCACGGTGATCAAGGTGTTGCAGATCATCCGCACACCGGACGACACCCTGAAGATCCTGGTCGAGGGCGTGGCCCGGGTTCACGTTCGTGACGTGTTCGACGCGGACGGCTTTCTGGAAGTCGGCGTGGACGAAGTCGAGGAGATCCCCTCGACCGGCAGGGAAATCGAGGCCCTCAGCCGCTCGATCAAGGAACGGTTCAAGGAGTACGTGCGCCTGAACAAGCGCCTGCCCGACGAGGTGCTGCTCTCGGTGCTGAACCTGGATGAAATCGGCCGGATGGCCGACTCGATCAGCGCCTACATCCTGGGCAAGGTGCCGGTCAAACAGGAACTGCTGGAGGAGCCGTCCCTGGAGCACCGGCTGGCGCGCATCAACCAGATCCTGGCCAACGAACTGGACATCCTGGAGATCGAGCAGCGCATCGAGGGCGAGGTGCAGTCCCAGGTGCAGCGCAACCAGCGCGAGTTCTACCTGAACGAGCAGTTGCGCGCCATCCGCAAGGAACTGGGCTACACCGCGGACGAGGACTCGGAAATCGAGGAGTACCACCGCAAGATCGAGGAAAGCAGCATGAGCCCCGAGGGGCTGGAGATCGCCCGGCGCGAGACCGGGCGCCTGGAGCGCATGTCGCCCATGAGCCCCGAAGCCACGGTGGTGCGCAACTACCTGGACACGCTGCTGTCCTTGCCCTGGAAGAAGAAGTCCCGGGACCGGATCGACACCGCCAAGGTGCGCGAACGCCTGGACGCCGATCACTACGGGCTGGAGAAGGTCAAGGAACGCATCCTGGAATTTCTGGCGGTCTACAAGCTGACCCGCAAACCCCAGGGCACGATCCTCTGCCTGGTCGGCCCGCCGGGCGTGGGCAAGACCAGCCTGGGCCGCAGCATCGCCGAGAGCATGAACAAGAAGTTCGTGCGGATCAGCCTCGGCGGCGTGCGCGACGAGTCCGAGATTCGCGGCCACCGCCGCACCTACATCGGCAGCAAGCCCGGGCGGATCATCGAGTCGCTGCGCAAGGCCGGCACGCGCAATCCGGTTTTCCTGCTGGATGAGATCGACAAGATGGGCAATGACTTCCGCGGCGATCCGGCCAGCGCCCTGCTCGAGGTGTTGGATCCCGAGCAGAACCATGCCTTCAGCGACCACTACCTCGAGGTGGAGTTCGACCTGAGCAACGTGATGTTCATCACCACCGCCAACAGCCTGCACACGATTCCGCCGGCGCTCGAGGACCGCATGGAGATCATCCGGCTGCCGGGCTATCTGGAGCACGAGAAGATGATCATCGCCGAGCGCTTCCTGGCCCCGCGCCAGATGAAGCGCAACGGGGTGGCCAAGTGGCCGGGCGGCTTCCGCAAATCGGCCTTCCAGACGATCATCGACGGGTACACGCGTGAGGCGGGCGTGCGCAACCTCGAACGCGAGATCGCGGGCATCTGCCGCAAGGTGGCCAAGCATCACGCCGAGAAGGGCAAGTTCCCGCCGGCGGTGACGGGCGACACGGTGGCGAAATACCTGGGCATTCCCAAGTTCCGCCGCAAGATCGTCGACCGCGAGCCCGAAATCGGGCTGGTGGTGGGCCTGGCCTGGACCATGGCCGGCGGCGAGATCCTGGAGATCGAAACGGCGGCCGTGCCGGGCAGCGGCAAGATCACGATCACCGGCAATCTCAAGGACGTGATGAAGGAGTCGGCCGAGACCGCGCTCAGCTTCGCGCGGGGGCTGTGCCGCGAAATGTCCGGTGACTGGTTCAAGAAGAAGCAGATCCATATCCACGTGCCCGAGGGCGCGATTCCCAAGGACGGGCCCAGCGCCGGCATCGCCATGGCGACGGCCATCGTCTCGCTGCTGCGCGAAGTGCCGGTCCGCTCGGATGTGGCCATGACCGGCGAGATCACCCTGCGGGGG
The DNA here is from genome assembly GCA_024277025.1 of Candidatus Krumholzibacteriota bacterium. Classification (GTDB taxonomy): domain Bacteria; phylum Krumholzibacteriota; class Krumholzibacteriia; order LZORAL124-64-63; family LZORAL124-64-63; genus JAGRNP01. The sequence continues at coordinate 4,347 of JAJRWA010000067.1, forward strand.
AGGGTATTGCCCATTGGTGGCCTGCCGGAAAAAGCGGTGGCGGCCATCCGGGCCGGGTCGCGGCACCTGATCATTCCGAAAGAGAATGAGAAGGATTTCATGGAGTTGGCGCCTGTCATCCGCAAGCAGTTGACTGTGCATCTGGTCGAACAGATGGACGAAGTGCTGGATCTGGCGCTGGTCGGCGGCAACCGCAAGACCGTGCGCCGTCGCCGCACTGCCACGGCCCGCAGCCAGGCCGTGCCCGCGGCGGGGCGGAAGTAGTCCACCATGGAAGTCGAATTCATCACCAGCAGTCCCGACCTGCGAGGTCTGCCCGCGCCGGATCTGCCGGAATTCGCCTTTTTGGGGCGCAGCAATTGCGGCAAGTCGTCGTTGATCAATCATTTTCTGAACCGGACGAGCGTGGCCCGAACCAGCGGCAAGCCGGGCAAGACACGGCTGTTCAACTACTTCCGGGTTGAGAATCGGTTCTATGTGGTGGATCTGCCCGGCTACGGGTTCGCCAAGGTGAGCAAGCAGCAGCGGGCCGTGTGGAAGAAGCTCTTCGCGCGCTATCTGGCGGCCGAGGACCGGGCCATGGCGATCTTCCAACTGCTGGACGTGCGGCATCAGCCGACGGCCGATGATCTTGAGGTGGCGGACTGGATTCGGCGGTCCGGTCATCCCAGCGCGGTCGCCATCACCAAGACCGACAAAATCGGAACCAACAGCCGGCAACGGCGCTATACAGAGATCATTTCGGCCCTGGGCATGGGGCCGGATATTCCGGTTTTTCCGACCTCGGCTGTGCAGAAGACGGGGCGGGTCGAGATGATCGCGTGGGTGGAGGCCCTGCTGGCCGCCAACGCAGACAGCGAGTGATTTGACGCGCTGTGGCGATTCCCGGTATAATAGGGCTGAAAACTCCATCTCTGGTCCTGGACCAGTGGCGGGGCCGGAGCGCCATGACCGCATTGTGCGGCCAGTAAACCCGAAACCAGGTTGGTTCATGCACAACTTCGCCCACACAGGATCGCACAGGCTGGCGACCGTACTTGCGGTTTGCCTGGTGTTGTGGGCCGGTGGGGCAGGCGCCACCGAGTTCGACATTAATCGGCTGCCGGTGATCTCGCCGAATCTCTGCCTGGCCTGCCACACGGTTGATGCTCCGACCGCGGGCAACGCGGGCCTCAACCCCTTCGGTGTCGACTACCTGGCCAATGGCCGGCAGTGGGATTCCAATCTGGCCCAGCTGGATTCCGATGACGACGGCTGTTTGAATGGCGTCGAGGTCGGCGACAGTGACGGGGACGGTAACCCGGACGGCAACGTGACGGCGCAGGCGGGCAATCCGGGCGTTTTTGACGACTGCGGTTCCGGCTCCCTGGTGGACGAGAAAACCTGGGGTACCTTGAAAGCTATGTTTGACGCCGAGTGATCGCGGAGCGATAATTGGTATCTGAGTTACCCGGCTGGCGTCATGCTGCTTGTTCGGGTTTTTTTTGCGCGCCAGGCAGGCGGTGGCGCCAGCCGGCGAACCATGGAGAGTCCCGTGGATAATCGAGTGATCATTGGTGGCCAGTGGGGCGACGAGGGCAAGGGCAAGATCGTCGACGCCCTGAGCCGTGACGTGGACTGGGTGCTGCGCTATCAGGGCGGGGCCAACGCCGGCCATACCATCCACATCGGTCAGGACAAGCACGTCCTGCATCTGGTGCCGTCGGGCATCCTGCACCCGGGTGTGAAGTGTCTGCTCGGCGGCGGCATGGTGATCGATCCCTGGAGCCTGCGGGACGAGATCCTGGCCCTGGAGGAGAAAGGCCACGAGGTCCGCGACCGGCTTTTCATCTCGGCGGCGGCGGCGCTGCTGATGCCTTTCCACAAACGTATCGACGAACTGCGCGAAACCCGCCTGAAGCGCAAGAGCATCGGCACGACCGGGCGCGGCATCGGGCCGGCGTATCTGGACAAGATCCAACGGACCGGCCTGCGCATGGGGGACCTGCTGTTGCCGGCGGAGAACCTCGAGCGCAAGGCGATCGAGAAGATCCTGTCCGCCAACGAGGTTCTCAGCGAATTCTATGACGCGGAGCCGCTGCCGGCCCGCGTCGTGGCCGAAGAGCTTGTGGTCCTCGCCAGGAGCATCGCGCCGATGGTGGTCAACGCCTACGACAAGCTGCGCGGTGTGCGCGAAGGCACCGAGTCGGCCCTGTTCGAGGGAGCCCAGGGCACGATGCTCGATATCGACCACGGCACATTTCCCTACGTGACCAGCAGCAACAGCACGATCGGCGGGGCCCTGACCGGCACCGGCCTGCCACCGCGTGCCCTGGGTGAGATCAACGGTATTTTCAAGGCCTACTGCACCCGCGTCGGCAATGGCCCGTTTCCTTCGGAACTGCTGGGGGCCGAAGGTGACGCCCTGCGGGACGCTGGCGGCGAGTATGGGGCGACGACCGGTCGCGCGCGCCGTTGCGGCTGGTTCGACCTCGTGGCGGCGCGCTACGCGGTGGACATCAACGGCATGACCGGTGTGATCATCACCAAGTTGGACGTACTGGACGGTATGCCGCAGATTCAGGTGGCCACTGGCTACGATCTGGACGGTGTCGAGACCGACGTCTATCCAGTGTTGAGCGAGTCGCTGCCGCGGTGCCGGCCTGTCTACCGGGATTTCCCGGGCTGGGACAAACCGACCAGCGAGGCCCGCCGTCTGCAGGATCTGCCGGCCAGTGCGCGGAAGTACCTCGAGTACCTCGAACGGGAACTGGGGGCCCTGATTGTCGGGGTCAGTGTCGGTCGGGATCGGCAGCAGATGATCTGGACGCCGACCGGTGTGATAACCTGACGCTGGCCGGATGCGGCGAGGGTTTCGAAGTTTTTGACAGCAGGACGCGGGTACTCTATATTGCGGGCCGCTGCGGAAACCGATTTGGGTGGGCCACTAGCTCATCAGGTAGAGCATCTCCCTTTTAAGGAGGTTGTGCTGGGTTCGAGTCCCGGGTGGCCTACCAGCCCAATCCCGCGTGAGGCCGGCCGATAGGGCGGCCTTTTTTTTTCTCCATTTTCGACTCAAGTTTTGCTCGGCCGCGGCCGATACCTCCCATATAAGGCGAAGACCGTCCACCTCCACTGCCCAGCACCAGGCGGGCCGTGCGGAGCCGGGATTTCAGCGTGGGCGCAACAAGGGATTGTCAGCATGACCTTTCGCATCGGCAGCGGCTACTCCGCAACCAGGAATTCCTTGCGCACCACGGCGCAGCACCGCCATGAGGAACGCAAGTCACTGGAGAAACTCAGCAGTGGCCACCGGGTCAATCGGGCGGCCGATGATGCGGCGGCGCTGGCGATCGCCACCCGGATGGGTGAGGTGCTGGCCGGGTTGGAACAGGGGATGGAGAACGTCTACGACGGGTTGTCCATGGTCCAGACCGCCGACGGGGGACTGGACGCCACCACCGATCAACTGCACCGGATGCGCGAACTGGCCGTGTCCGCCGCCAGCGATGTGCTGAGCCCCGACCAGCGGCAGGCGGCGCAGTCGGAATTCGAGGCTCTGCGGAGCGAAATCGACCGCACAGCCTCCAGCACGGAATTCAACGGGCAGAAGGTCCTGGACGGCTCCGCCGGCGAAGTCGAGATCGCGCTGGGGCAGGAGCAGGACGCCGCCGGCGAGGGCATTGCCCTGGACTTCTCCCGCAACATGGATGCCGAGTCCCTCGGCCTGGCCAGTACCCAACTGGCGGGGCCCGATGGCCAGAACGCGCGGGCGGCCCTGGACGATATCGACAGCGCCCTGGCTGCAGTCAGCAGTCAGCGCGCGCAGTTCGGCAGCGTCAGCAACCGCCTGATGAGCGCCAACCAGGGCCTGGCCGTAGCGGCCGAGAACACCTATGCGTCGCGCTCCCGAATCATGGATACCGACTACGCGGCGCAGTCGGCCGAGCTCGTGCGCCAGCAGATCATGGTTCAGGCCGGCACGGCGGTCACGGCCCAGGGCCTGCGGATCCCCTCGTCGGTGCTGAGCCTCCTGGCCTAGGCTGCGCCACGAGCGCAAGAGACAAGAAAAGGCGCCGGGCTTCCCCGGCGCCTTTTCTGTCGTCGGACCTCGGCCCGCTACTTGTGTCCGTACTTCTTCGTCCAGACCTTGTCGAACTCCGCCACTGTCTTGGCGAAGGTGTCCATGGCGCTGACGATCGGCGCCGGCGTCTCCAGGTCCACGCCCGCGTTGCGCAGGATGTCCAGGGGCGGGGCGCTCGAGCCGGCCTTCAGCATGTTGTCGATGTAGCGGGTGGCCGCCTTGTCGCCGTGGTTGGTGATCTCGTCGGCCAGGGCCAGACCGCTGGTCAGGCCGGTCGCGTAGGTGAAGACATAGAAGTTGTAGTAGAAGTGGGGGATGAACATCCACTCGCACTCGTCATCCGGGCCCAATTCGAAGTCGTCTCCGTAGTACTCGCGAATCAGCGACGCATACAGTCCGTTGAGAAACTCGGCTGTCAAGGGGTTGCCCGCCTCGGCGTACTCGTGGAACTGCAGCTCGAAATCCGCGAACAGGGTCTGCCGGAAGATAGTCTGCCGGATGCTCTCCAGCCGCTGGTTCAGCAGCATCAGGGTGACATCCACGTCGTCGGCCTCGGCCAGCAGGTAGTTCGTCAGCAGGGCTTCATTGCAGGTCGAAGCGATTTCGGCCAGGAAGGTCGTGTATCCGGCGTAGACCGGCGGCTGGTTGCGGCTGGAGAAAACCGAGTGCAGGGCGTGGCCCATCTCGTGGGCCGTCGTCGAAACCGCATCCAGGCTGTTGTCGAAGTTGTGCAGCACGAACGGGTGGATGTCCCGGGCCAGGATGCCCGAGCTGTAGGCCCCGCTGCGCTTGTTCTCGTTGGGGTAGACGTCGATCCAGCCGTTGGCCGGGTCCATGCCCTCGGTGATCAGGCTGACGTACTCCTTGCCCAGGGGCTTGAGACCCTTGGCGATGATGCGCCGGGCATCGTCATAGCTGTACTCCGGTTCGACGCCCTCGATCATGGCATTGTAGAGGTTGGGGAAAGTCAAGGGGCCGTCAACGCCCATGACCTTGCGCCGCAATTCGACATACTTGTGCATGGTGCGGGGCAGGTTCTCGCGCACCGTGTCGATCAACATGCGGTAGGCGTCGGTCGAGATGTTGTCGGGGCTGAGGGCGGCCTCAAGGCAACTGTCGTAGCCGCGGGCGGTCTTGTTCAGGATGTGGGCCTTGACCGCGCCGTCGAGCATGGTGGCGAAGGTGTTCTCGTACCGGCGCAGGGTGCCGAAGAACGCGTCGCGCGCCTGGACACGCGTGTTGTAGGCATCGGATGAACGCAGGGCGCTCCAGCCACTGACCGTCAACTCGACCTTCTGGCCGTCGGCGTCCACGATCTCGGGGAATTTCATGTCCACGCCCAGCAGGGCGTCGTAGGCGTCCTTGGGCGCCGAAGCCAGATTGCCGCCCAGGGCCATCAGGCGCTCTTCCGGGCCGGACAGGGTGTGCGCCTGCTGCCGCAAGAGCTCACTGAAGTAGTACTCGTAGACCTGCAGGGCCGGTTCCTCGGCCATGAAGCCCTTGATGACCGCGGGGTCGATCTCCAGCAGTTCGGGCTGGATCCAGCTGGTGGCCTCGCCAAAGGCCGGCAGCATGGACTTGACCCGGCCGTCCATGGTGCGGGCGGCGCTGTCCGCCTGGTTCACATCGTATTTCGTCTGGGCGTACATGTAGAGTTTGTAGAGGCGGTTGGTGAGTTCTTCACTGGCCTTGTTGGCAGCCAGCAGGCTTGCCGCCGAGTCAGCCAGATGGCCCTTGTATTCGGTCAAGGTGGGGATGTCGGCGGCCACGGCGGTCATTTCGAGTTCCCAGGCGGCGTCGTCCGGGAAGATGTCCGTCGGGTGCCACTGATACTCGACGGGGATCTGTTCACGTGGTGCGGAGGGGTCTGGCGTGTAGCCGGCCACGGCGGCGACGGCCACCAGCAGCACGAAGATCGTGGCCAGGGCGGCAACTGATCCGAAACGACGGCGAGGGCTCATGGGAAAACCTCCAAAATACAGGTTGGCGTGAGCGAGCCCGGCTCCAGGGGGAGCCGGGCTGGCGCGGGAAAACTGCTGATCGCGCGGCGGCCTAACGGCGCAGGGCGCGACCTATCTCGTCCTGACCCGGCGCCCATGATTAATCACCCATGGACTTGCCGGGGAAAGGCATCTCGATTGTATCGACAGTCATGGTACCGCCGGCGACGTCATGAACACCGTGGAAGATGATCTCGTCGTAGTAGCCCGTGAAGTAGAGGTTGTCCGGGCCGGTGCCCCAGATGCTGACCAGGCTGCTCGCGCCATCGTAGAGCATCTGTCGCTGGCCGGTTCCCGCCGCGAAGTTGTAGTCGACAGTCTGGAAGTATACCCGGCCCTCGTCGGTCACCAGATAGACATTGCCCGTGCCGTCGACCCAGATGTCGCGGATGCCGGCGCCGGGGTCGTTCGTCAATTCGGGATAGAACTTTTGCCAAACGTTGTCGCCGTTGTCGTCCCGGACCAGCCTGAACAACCAGCCTTCGCTGGTGCCGAGGTAGTTGCGGCTGAGATCGACGGCATCGCTGGTCGTGCACAGGACCCACTCGGCGGCGACAACCTGTTCGCCGCTGATCGGACGCAGGATCCAGTCAGCCGTTGAAATCGAATCCGGCAGGGTGTTGATGGCCAGCACGTTGCCCTTGGTATTGTTGATGCCGAAGGGCTCGTCTTCGAACTTGGGATCAACGTAGGCACCACCCATGAAGTAGTGGTTCACCGTCAGCACGGAGGACAGGTCCTTGGCGACCGACAGGGTGTCGGTCGGACTGCCGTTTTCGTCCAGGATGACCATGACGTCTTCGACGCCGCCCCAGGTGGAACCGTTGAGGCGGCGGATGGTCCCGTTGGCCCCGACGGCGTGGATGCGAACATCGCTGGACAAAGAGCCAATCTGCATCTGGCCGATGCCGAACAGGTTCTGCTGGGTGCCGCTGCTCATGCCGCCCCAGCCGGAGCCGGTGTTGCGCCAGATGTGGCCGCCGTGGCCGACTGCGTAAAGGACAGACTCGGCCGGGGGGGACCAGATGTTCGTGATCGCGGCAGTGGTCCCCATGTTCTGCAGAGTCCAGCTCGTGCCGTCGAAATGGTACATCACACCGAGGGCGCCACCGACATAGATGTCGTCAGCCGCGGTGCCATACACGTCGAAGAGCCACTTGCGGGCCTCGGGTACCGGTGCGGTGGGGAATTTGACCTCATTGTCGTCGGAACCGCAGGCGCTCAGGCTCAGCATGCCGCCGAAAAGGGCCAGGGTCATCAGCGCGGGTACGCTACACCTGTTCAACAGACGGGCCGCGCCGGTCAGGGCGGAAGCAATTTTCATCATTGCTGCTATATCCTCACGTTCAGCTTGGTGGGGAGAACGGAACGGCCGACCACCGAGGCCGACAAGAACCCACAGAATCCTCGTCGGCAATCCCATGCCCGCCAGGAGGCAGAGGCCGCAAAACCAACCCATAAATAATATGGCCCACGGGGGCGAAAGTCCACACCCGGAAGCGGATAATCGGAAAGTTGGCTTGCAGAATGGGGTTGTTGTGACAAAATTGAGTTTGGATCCGGCTGTTATCGACGTTCTTGGGCCACCCAGTCCCCGAGCGACGGCCGGTGGCCGTTGGGGCCGAAACCTGTTGCCAAGGAGTGCAAGGCCATGAACAACCATCCGCTAAGCGTGGCCGAGCCCGGTCTGGACCTCTTTGCTGAGATTGAGCGGCTGCGCCGGGATCTCAATGCCGTCATTCTGGCCCACTTCTACCAGGAGCCGGATATCCAGGATATCGCCGATTTTGTGGGGGACAGCCTGGCGCTGAGCCAGCGCGCGGCCGAGACCGAGGCGGAAGTCATCGTGTTTGCCGGTGTGCACTTCATGGCCGAGACGGCCAAGATTCTCAACCCGGACAAGCAAGTGCTGCTGCCGGACCTGGAGGCCGGCTGCAGCCTGGCCGACGGGTGCCCACCCGCCGAGTTCGCCACTTTCCTGGCGCGCTATCCCGGGCACAAGGTCATCAGCTACATCAACTGCTCGGCCGCGACCAAGGCCATGAGCGATGTGATCTGCACCAGCAGCAACGCGGTGAAGATCGTGCAAAGCTTTCCGGCGGATCAGCCGCTCGTCTTTGCGCCGGACCGCTATCTGGGTTCCTGGGTGCAGCGCAGCCTGAACCGGGATCTGGTTCTGTGGCCGGGCTCCTGCGAGGTCCACGAAGTGTTCAGCGAAAAGCGGCTGGTGGAACTGAAGGTCGAGTATCCCGCGGCCGTCGTGGCGGCGCACCCCGAGTGCCCGGCCGGAGTCTTGCAGCATGCCGATCTGGTGGGCAGCACCTCGGCCATCCTGAAGTATGCGCGGGAAACGCCGGCCCGCCAGATCATCGTGGTCACCGAAGCGGGCATCCTGCACCAGATGCGCAAGGACAATCCGGACAAGGAACTGATTCCGGCGCCGGGCAATGACGAGTCCTGCAACTGCAACGAATGCCCGTACATGAAGCTGAACACGCTGGAGAAACTCTATCTCTGCCTGCGGGACCGGACACCCGAGATCACGGTCGATCCGGCGGTGGCGGCCAAGGCCCTGATTCCGATCAACCGCATGCTGGAGCTGAGCCGTTGAAGACCCCGGTCTACCTCGACGGGCACGCGACGACTCCCATGGATCCCCGCGTACTGGCCGTCTGGGAACGCACGGCCCGCGATCACTTCGGCAATCCGGCCAGCACGGGCCATGCGTTCGGTTGGGCCGCCAGCCGGGTGGTGGAACTGGCCCGGGAACACGTGGCCGGTTTGATCGGCGCCACTCCCCGCGAAATCATCTTCACGTCCGGCGCCACCGAGGCCGACAACCTGGCGGTCCTGGGCCTGGCCGGCGCGTTTGAAGGGCGTGGCCGCCGGCAACTTGTCACCTCGAACCTGGAGCACCCGGCGGTGGCCGGACCACTGGCCTGGCTGGCCGGGCAGTCAGCCTGGGAGCTGACCACCGTCCCGGCGGGCCCCTCGGGTCTGGTGGCTCCGGATGACCTGGCTGCCGCCGTCACCGGCCAGACCCTGCTGGTCTCGCTGATTGCGGCCCAGAACGAAATCGGGACTTTGCAGCCGCTGGCCGCCGTCGGGGAAATCTGCCGTGCTGCCGGCGCCTTCTTTCACGTCGACGCGGCCCAGATGGGCAGCGGTCTGGACCTGGATGTGGAGCGGGACCGGCTCGATCTGGTGTCCCTGTCGGGGCACAAGATGTACGGGCCCAAGGGAATCGGCGCTCTCTACGTCAGGCGGCGGGGGCCGCGTGTGGGTTTGCGGCCGCTGATGTACGGAGGTGGACAGGAGCGGGACTTGCGGCCCGGCACCCTGAACGTGCCGGCCATTGCGGCTTTCGGTGAGGCCTGCCGGTTGCTGCAACTGGAAGGGGCGGCCGATCGCGTCAGGATCGGAGGACTGCGTGATCGCCTCTGGCAGAATCTGCAGGACAATCTGCCGGATATTCAGCTCAATGGTGACGCGAAGGCGAGGCTGGCGGGCAATCTGAATGTCAGTTTCGGTGGTGTGCCGCCCGGACGCCTGGTCGGGGCCTTGACGACGCTGGCGGTCAGCGCCGGGTCGGCCTGCGCCAGTGCCGAAGGCCGGGTGTCCGCCATACTGCTGGCGCTGGGCGTGGGACCGGAACTGGCCGCGGCGAGTCTTCGCTTCGGCCTCGGACGATTCACGACCGAGGCCGAAGTCGACTTCGCGGCCACGCAGGTAGTCGCGGCCGTCAGGCGTTTGCGCGCAGGCTCCTAGTCGCCATCGTAGTCGGCGGCTTGCCGCGCCGAGAGGGAGATGCGCCGCCGGGACAGGTCCACATCCAGCACCCGCACCGAGATTTCCTCACCCTCGTTGACCACTTCCCGCGGGTGGATGATCCGCCGGTTGGCCAGTTCTGAAATGTGAATGAGGCCTTCGACACCCGGACGCAACTCGACAAACACACCGAAATCAACCAGACGTGTGACCTTGCCCGTCGTGTCGGTGCCGGGGATCATGGCCGAGGCTGTTTCCGGCCAGGGATCGATGGCCAGGGCCTTGATCGAAAGACTGATGCGCTCGGATCGGCCTTGCCCCAGATTCTGAATCTCCAGCACCTTGACCTTGACTGTCTGGCCCTCCTGCAGCACATCCGACGGGTCGCCCACGCGCTGGTGGGAAATCTGGGAAATATGGACCAGACCTTCGATCCCACCGATATCGACAAAGGCGCCAAAGGGGACCAGGCGCGTGACCACGCCGGTCAGGGCATCCCCCAGGCTGAGATTGGCCCGGGTCTCGCGGGCCTCGTCCTCACGCCGGGCCTGCAGCAGGGCGCGCCGGGAGACGACCACGTTGCGGCCGTCCTCGGAGACTTCCAGGATCTTGAACTTGAGGGACTGTCCGACAAAGACCGAGGGGTCGTCGGCACGCCGCACGTCGATCTGGCTGAAGGGGCAGAAGGCGCGGGTGCCACCCAGGTCGATGGAAAAACCGCCCTTGTTCGTGTCGCCAACCTTGCCTGCGACCGGTGTGCCGGATTCGAATGCCTTGCGCAGGGCGTCACGGCCGGCGTCGCGCAGCTTCAGGCCCATGGTCAGTTTCAACCCGTCGGTGCCCTTGGCGATGTGAGCGGTGATCTGATCGCCGACCTGGTGCGTCAACTTGCCCTCGGCGTCGCTGATCTCGGCCACGGCCAGGGGCAGTTCATTGCGCAGCCCGCAAGCCACGAACGCGTCGTGCTCGCCGATCTGGATGATCGTGCCGGTGACCTTGTCACCGACCTTGCCGTCGGCCGGCGCGGCGACCGCCTCGGCTTCGAGCATGGCGGCGAATTCGCTGGAATCCTCCGACTCGTTCAGGGGCTGAACTTCGGGCGCCGCCGGGATCTCGGCGGGCTCGGGCGGCGGGTTTTCATTCTGGTCGAAGGTCATTTCCGGTTCCTGTTCTCAGAGGGCCTGGGACAAGACCGCGACGACCGGACGGTACAGTTCAACAGAACCGCTGGCCGAACAGACGGTCAGGATAGGGAAAATATACCACAAGTCCGGGATGATTCCCACCGTTGGAATGTCCAGGCGGTCGCGGATAACCAGGTTGATCAGACCCGCTTAAGGACCACGAGGGTCAGGTCGTCGGTCGGGGAGGCGGCTGTGCGGGCGCCCGTAACGGAAGCGGAGTGCGGCGCGGTGTGCTGGGCGACGCCGGCCAGGATCCGTTCGCAGACCACGGCCGGGGCCGGTGGGGGCAGGGGATTCGCGATCCGCTGCAGGCCGTCGGCCCCGAGTTCCCGGCCCTCCGGATCGGTGGCCTCGGTGATGCCGTCGGTGTACATGATCAGCAGATCGTCCGGATCCAGGGTGACGGTGCCCACGGTGTAGGTCGATTCCGGCCACATGCCCAGGGGCGGCCCGGTGGGCGCGAGCCATTCATGCGGCCCGTCAGCGCGCTGGAGAAGGGGCGGGTTGTGGCCGGCGCCGGCATACCGCAAGCGGCCGGCCGCCGGGTCCAGTACCGCCAGGAAGAGCGTGGCGAAGCGCTCGGCGTCGGTGCTGCCGAACAAGGCCCGGTTGGCCGCGACCAGCAGCTCGCCCGGGTCATCATGGATCAGGGCCAAAGCACGCAGGCTGGACTGGAGTGTGCTGGCCAGCAGCGCGGCGGCGATTCCCTTGCCTGCGACATCCGCGATCAACAGGCCGAAAGCGCCGTTGCCCATGGTGATGAAGTCGTAGGTGTCCCCGCTGACGGCCTTGCTGGGCTCATTGACCGCCGCGACGGCGAATCCCGGGATCTGCGGCACGTCAGCGGGCAGCAGGTGCCGCTGAATCTGCCGGGCGGCCAGGAGTTGGGCCTCCAGTTCCTCCTTGATCAGCGCGTCGTCCAAGCCTTCCAGCCCGGCCTGGGCCACTGCTTGCCGTGAAGCCTGCAGGGCCTCGGCAAAGAGGTTGTCAGCCAAGCCGAGGCCGATCAGGTCCGACATCGCCTGCACTTCGCGATCCACGTGGGCGGCCAGTTCGGTCAGGGCCGGCGGGTCGAGGCCAAGATCGCTGGCCAGGTCGGCCAGCGGTCGCACGGGATCACCGTCACCGCAAACGCCATAGCCGATGGCCCGGGCCAGACCGATGGCGCTGCGCAGGACAGCGATCAACCGGGCGGTTGCCGGGGCGAGTTCGTCCGCGGCAAAGTCCTCGGCATAGAACTCGACGGCGTCGCAGAACAGGCGCGGCAGGTTCCACTCCCGCAGAATGCGGGCGGCGAGTTCGCCGTGGTGGAAGTCCAGGAGCGCGAGTTCGGCCTGGGCCAGGGGCAGTCTTTTGCGCCGGGCCAACTCCAGCACGGAGGCGTACTCGGCACCGGTGCGTTGGGTCAGCGCCGTGATACCCAGGCCGTGCAGGATACCGACCAGCCAGGCGTCATCCGGCGCGGGGCCGTCCGCGGACGTGTCTCCCCGGCGGCGGGCCAGACCTTCGGCGCAGCAGGCCACAGCCAGGCCGTGCTGCCAGTGACCGGTCAGGTCCAGGGGCAGGTCGGTCCTCGCGCGGGGAACCATGTCGTGCATGCCCATCAACAGGGCCACGTTGCGCACGCGACGGATACCCAGCCGCACCAGGGCGCCGCGCAGGTCGCGGACCTCCTGTCCCCGTGCGACGGCTGCGCTGTTGGCCAGTGCCAGAAAGCGCAGGCTGAGCACGTTGTCGCTGAGGATGAGTTTGGTGAGCGCAGCCAGATCGCAGTCGGGATCGGAGGTGAGGCTGACCACCTGGGCCGCCAGGGACGGCAGGCTGCCGACCTCGTCGACGAGGTCGGTGACGAAGTATCTTGTCCGCGTTTCCATGCCCAGAAAATCGGCACGAACGGTCGGGGATTGAGGGTTTCCTCGGCCCGCTACTTGATCAGGGAGATCTTGGCGCTGGCCCGCACGGTCCCGTCGACTTCGATCGCGTACAGGTAGGCGCCGGCTCCGGCGGGCGTCCCGCCCAGGTCCACCCCGGGCCAGGCGACAGTGTTGCTGCCCGCCTGGGCGGAAAACCGACCGCTGCGCCAGACCAGATGCCCGCGCAGGTCGTGGATCCGCACCTCGCAGTCGGCCGGCCGGTCCAGGCTGAAGCCGATGTTCGTGCGGGGATTGAACGGGTTGGGCCAGGCCCGGTGGGTCAGGGGTCGTGGCGGTACCGTGATGCCGCCGGCCGCCACGTTGTCCGCGATCTCAATGATCTCGTCGACGTTGATATGCCCCATGGCTCCGGTTTCCTGATCAACGATCGTGATGTAGCACAGGCGCCCCTGGTAGGGGGTCAGATCCCATTCCCGGGGGGTCATCGGGCTGCTGCCGCTGCCGGTCTCGCTGAAGAGGATCTCGCCCGTGTCATCGGCCACCAGGGCGACATAACAAGTGGCCGGATAGTTGCCGCCGCCGACCAGCAAAGTCATGCGATTGCCCGTGACTGGAAAGCGATAGGACTCGCAAACGCCCGTCGTCGCGTCACCGAGCTGGGTGCCCGGCGAGCCGCGGCCGGACAGCGGACCCTGATAGTATTCCTGGGACCCATAGTAGCTGTTGCCGACGACCCCGACCGAAGGCTCGCCCCGCCAGACGGGATTGTCGCCAAAAGTGGGTGTGCCCAGATTGGCCGAACCCGAATGCACGATCCAGTCGGCGTCCAGGGGATGCGGCCGGTACACGGTCGGGTTGCTGCCGTCCGAATCCGTCAGCAGGGTATCGATCCGCACGACATAGTGCAGGTTGCCGGATCCATCGGCCATCTGGTAGGGGGCCAGGCGCGAGAAGACATACTGGCCGGGATCGAACTCATCCAGCTCGGGGGCGTAGCCGTAGTCCAGCAGCACGCGATCAGCCATGCTCCAGTCGCCCGGATCGGCCGCCGAAAGGATCGTCGTGCCCGGCGTGTCGAACTCGCCGAAAAGCAGGTGGTGCGTCGATCCGATCACCCGGTACTGGCTGCTCTCCAGGACCCTGGCCGGGGTGTCTCCGTCGTTGCTGAACAGGGGGCCCACATCGGTCCAGGAAACGAGATTGTCGGAGGTGCCGTGATAGATCACGCCCATGGTGCTGCCCGTATCCTGCTTGGCGGTCACCAGGATGTTCCAGAGGCCATCCTGCCGATAGACGTAGGGGTCCCGGAAATCGCTCCAGGTTGAATTCTTGTCCCAGACGTAGGTGCTTGAGTCGGCCTCGACCGCCGGATTGACCGTGGCCTTGGTCCAGTACTGCAAGTTGAAGGAGTAGGCCAGACAGATGGTCTGGTTCATGCTGGCGTCACAGCCGGTGTAGGCCATGACCCAGCGGTTGTTGGCTTCGTCGCGAAACACGTCGGGTGCCCAGATCGCCCCCTCGTCCCACGGGCCCTGGCCTACCGTGATGACCGGCTGCGGGTCGCTCCAGTGCCTGAGGTCGGGCCCGTAGGAGTGCCAGATGGTGTCGGCGTAGGCGGCGTTGGGCGTGGCCTCGTTGATCGTGTGATAATAAATGTGGTAGATCGAATCGGGTCGGATGATACTGAAGTCCCAGACCTGCCGTCCGGGGTGACGAAAGTACTTCTGCTCGAAGTCAAAACGGACCAGAGCCTGGGCCATCGGCGCCACCGCCAGCAGGGCCACTACGGCGGCCAGCAGAATCAGCAGGCCCCTGTGGCCGTTTCCCGGAGGAGCCGTCCGGACAGCGCGCTGGGTGGGGGAGTGGTCGAGCAAGATGAGTCTCCGGCCGGAAGCGGGGTTCCGAAAAGTTGGGGCGGTGCTCCATTTGGCGCAGCGGATGGGGACTGATTTGTATTCTGGTGGTATATTTTACCACATAGGTATCACCCCGTCAATATTCGGGAGATTGAGCGCGGCCGTGAGCAACCGATTTGAAAGCAGGACGCGGCGGGGGACAACCTTGCTGCTGCTGGCCTGGGCCGGCGTCTGGAGCAGTGGCGCGCTTGTTGTCCCGGCTCGGGCCCAGTCGCGGCAGGCTGATAGTGACGCGGCGTTGCGGGGGCTGGCTGTCGTGGACAGCCTGCTGGCGGTCCCCGCCCCGGAACCGGCCTTGGCTGCGGCCCGGGATCTCTGGCGGGTCTGGGCGGAACATCCGATCTATGGCTGGCAGATCGAAGGTCGGCTGGGCCTGGCCCTGCTGGTGGCCGGCCAGCCGGCGGCGGCCGTGCCGCACCTGGAAAACACGGTGCGCCGCCACCCTCGTGAGGCTGCCCACCACCGCAATCTGGGGGCTGCCCTGCTGCAACTGAATCGACGGGGGCGCGCTCTCAGCGAGTACCAGGCGGCGGTGGAACTCGAGCCCGGCCGCGCGGATCTGCGACGGGAATACGGTCAGCTTCTCTTGTCGTTCGGGGACACGAAACGGGCCGCCAGGGAAATTCTCACCGGGCGTCAGCTGTGCGGGAACTGCCCGGAGATGGACGAGCCACTGGCCTCGCTCTATCTCATGGAGGAGGACTTCCCGCGGGCGGTGCCGCCCCTGCGCCGGATTTATGAGCGCAAGCCGGATCCGGCGCATCGCCAGGCCCTGGTCGCGGCGGTCGCCCAGGCGGGAGACGACTCGGTCCTCGTGGCAACACTGGAGGGCCTGCCAGGGGCCGATTTCACCACGGCGGAATGGCGCTTGTTGATCGAGGCCGAGGGACGCCTCGGCAGATGGGACCACTCTCTGCAGGCGGCGTCCCTGCTGACCGGCGGCCCTGAAGCGGTACCTGCTGCCATTGCCGCCGAGGCCCCCTTCTGGGGGCAGGCGGCCCTGATCCTGCTGGCGGCCCGGATGTATGCCGCCGGCCTGGCGGCCGCCGACCGGGCGATCGCCCTGGCACCTGCCGAAGTCGTGTATCGCAACAACCGGGTCGTACTGCTGACCCGCCTGGGCCGGGATACGGAAGCCCGGCAGGAATGGAAACGTGTGCTGGCCCTGGATCCGTCCTTGGCCCAGGATGAACCTTGAGCCAAGGAGACGGCATGATCTTTCGGGCGAGCGAGTTTTTCCGCAGGGTGAAGCAGGGCCGGCTGGGCCTGGCGGCCGGTGTGTTGGTTGTGGCGGCGGGCTGCGCTTCCGGCCCCGGGCGGCCACCGGAGAAATCCCCGGCCTCGCCGGCCGGTGGTGGGATGCGGGAACAGGTTGTGCCGGAGGGAGTCTTCCGCGAACACATCCTGGCCCGCTGCGTGCGGGAAGATCCGGTGCCGAGCGTGGTCGAACGCTATCTGGGAATCAGCTCGGAATACTTCCGGGAGGGCTCGGGCTCTGACGGGATGATCGAACTGGAGCTCGGGCTGGCAGCCGGGCACCGCCATCCGCTGTTGTTGATGACCCTGGGCCAGCTCTATCTGTTGGCCGGGCAGGGCAACCCGGACCTGCTGCCGGTCGAAGGGCCGGCGGCCGACGTGGGAAGCTACGAGCAGAACAAGCCCCGCCTGCTGGGACGGGCGCGCCAACTGCTGGCCGAGGCGGTCCGGAAGCGTCCCGACGATGCGGCCCTGGACTACCTGCTGGCCGATGTGGCCCGCACTCTGGGCGAGACGGCGCGGGCGGATTCGCTCGTCGCCCGTGGACACGGCAAGTGCACCGGCGGCCGCAGTTTCCGCATCCTGCAACTCTACCAGGAATTGTACCGGCACCCACCGCGGTATCTGGGTGGGCCGGCGCCGGAATTTCCCCAGGTTGCGGTCGACAAGGGGATTGGCGGCGATGTGGTCCTGGACCTGTTGTTGAGCCCGGCGGGGGAGGTCCGGCAGTACGAGGTGGTCGAAAGCCCGTCTGCAGCCCTGTCCAAAGCGGCCTGGCAGAGCCTGCGCGCAGGGCGGTTTGAGGCGGCCAGCGTGGGTAAATACGCCGTTTGGTCATGGTTGCGCGTGACCACCTCCTTCAATCTCCGTTCCTGATTTGGAACTGTCGGTTGATTTGCCGGGGCTGATTGCCTTATTTTTCAATGTCACGGTATGCCGCCAACCGGGGCCCGGCAACACTGCCGGGATCCGGTCTGCGGGCATCCCTTCCCAAACCCCGCGCTGGAGGTTCATCCGAACATGAAGTGGATGCGCAACCGCTTTCTGCTGCTGCCCTATGTCGTGCTGCTGACGGTCCTGACCGTCGTTGGCTGCACCAGCAAGCAGGACCCTTCCGAAGAGCTGATTGTCTGTGGAAATCATTCCTGCGGCGAATTGGTCATGGTGACGACCGACACTTCCAGTGACGGATACCACTATTTGAATCCCCGGCTCTCACCGGACGAGTCCAAGATCGTGTTCTCGGCGGACTGGAAAGCGATTTCGGATCCACGCGACCCAGGTACGGCGGCGTATGTGGAGAATCGGCAGCTGATACTTTATCCAAACGTGGTGATTCCCGATCCCCAGCCCCGGGCCCAACTGGCCCCCGGGCCGGGCGAGACGATTGGTGGCGAACTGGTCGTGCTCCGGCAGCGGACGCTCACTTTCGGGGGGAGCTCTCCGTTCCTCAGTGGCCTGCCCAATGATGACAAGGCCTATCCCAGCTGGCAGGACAACACGAACGTGATTTTTGCCGTGCGTCCGACCAACCTCGGTGGGCGCTATCGGATCTGCCGGACCGACGTGACGGACCCGGTGCTTGCGCCGGTCGAGTTCCTGTTCATGGAACCGCTCGATGCCTTCGCCTCGCCGCCGTTTGCGCAGCATCTCGAGCCTGTGCTCTCGCCCGTGCGGACAGCTACCGGCGAGCCCACGTGGCTGGTCTTCACGCGTTCCAGCTGTTTGGACCCCGGGGACCCCGAGACGTGTGGTGGGCTGGCCCTGTGGGTGCTCGATATGTCGACCGCCGCGATCGATGACGGCTATGGCGCCCTGGCTTTTCCGGTGACTCGCGAGTATTCACGGGTCGAGACGCCGAACTGGTCGCCCGACGGCAGGAAGATTATTTTCTCCGGTGGCCTGGATGTCGGTGGTGCCGGCAGTGGTGCGGGCACGGAACTGTTCACGATCGACTTTGATACCACCGGCCTGGCAGCCGGCACCATGGCTCTGGACAACAACCTGCAACGGCTGACCTTCACTTCGCGCGCGGAGGGTGATCCGATCGCCGGTATCCTCAACACCGCACCGGTGTATGCCAACGATGGGGCCTCGGTTTTCTTCGTGTCGACGCGCCGGGCGCCGGCCATCACCTTGCACGACCGTAATATCTGGCGGGTGCCGGCTGACGGCAGCCTGGATCCGGAGATCTACTACTTCACGCGTTCGGATGATGTGACGCCCGCCGTTTTGCCGGATGGCCGGATCATTCTGAGCAGTGCGCTTGGCTTTCCGACCGAAATGCTGAACCGGCTGGAGGAAGAGGCGTTCCAGCGCCTGGCCAACGCCGATACGCTGGGGCTGGACGAGGTCCAGTTGCGGGCCCTGGCGGCCGATGAGCGTCGCCAACTCGAGTTCTTCGAGGGAGTCATGTCGCACATCTACATCTATCGCCCCTAGGTATGACCAACCTTGTGGCATTGCGCCGGGAAATGGTCGACGTCGGGCGCCGGATGCAGAGTCGAGGATTTGTGGTGGCCGCTGAAGGGAACCTTTCGGTTCGCGTCAGCGGCCACTGTTTTCTGGTCACCCCTGCCGGTGCCGCCAAGGGACAATTGCGGGTGCAGGACCTGGTCGAGGTGGATCTGCAGGGCCGGACGGCCCAGGGCGAACCCACCAGCGAGTGGCCCCTGCACCGCGCAATCTACGAAGGCCGCAGCGACGTGTCGGCTGTCTGCCACGCCCATGCGCCCTGGGCGACGGCCTTTGCCGCAGCGGGCCGGGACCTGGACGGATCCCTGCTGACCGAAACCGCGGCGCTGCTGCCGCGGGTGCCCCTGGCCACGCGTTGTGAACCCGGTTCGGCGTCCCTGGCGGCCTCCATCGCCCCCTTTCTGGCCGATCACGACGCGATCCTGCTGGGCAATCATGGTGTCGTGACCCTGGGCAGCGATCTGCCCGGTGCCTTCGCCCTGCTGGAGACGGTCGAACGCCTGGCCCAGGTCACCCTGCTGGCTGAAGTCGCGGCCGGACGCAGCCCCATCGACGAAGCTACCCTGAGGCTGTTGCAGCAACGCGGTTGAGTTTCCGTGCTGAATCTATTTTCCCTGATAGAGCAGGCCCAGACGATCCGTGATGGCGTCCCAGCTGAAGCGTTCCGTCATCAGGTGTCGCGCCGCCACGGCCCGCGCCCGGCAGCCGGTCTCATCTGCGGCGTCGCGCAGCCAGGCCTCGGCAAATGAGTCATCGCAGGGGGCGATGGTCAGGACACCGTCCGCCGGCCCGGCAATGCCTTCGGCTCCGACGGGTGTGGTCACGACCGGCACCCCACGGGCCATGGCTTCCAGGATCTTGATCTTGATGCCGCCCCCCTCGGGCAGAGGCGCGACAAAAAGACGGCAGTTGCGGAAGAGAGGCGTCAGGTCGTCCACGAAGCCCACGGCCTTGAGCCGTTGCTGAGCCCAGCGTTCGCGGGGCAGGCGGGAACTCACAAAAGTGTCGGAACCGCGTCCGGCCAGGATGAGTGTGGCGGCCGGTCTGGCGGCGCTCACCCTGGGCCAGATCCGATCCACCAGCATTGCCGCGGCCAGGCGGTTGGGGCGGTGGTCGAAAGAGCCGACAAAGAGGTAGGTCTCCCGGCCCCCGTCGGCGCCGGGTTGCCAGTCGGCGGCCAGGGCGGTCAGGTCCATGCCCAACGGCATGAGAACCAGGTTCTCGCCACCCAGTTCAGCGTAAAGCTTGTGGTCTTCCGCCGTGACGCACAGGGTCGTGTCCGCCCAACGGGTGGCGTCTGCCTCGAGTCGGCGCCAGGCGGCTGCTTCAGCGCGCAGTAGCCTGCGGAGCACCGGATTGCCCGAGCGTTCAGCGCGGCGGTCACGCGGCACGTGGCCCAGTTCATGACTGTTGAGAATCAGGCGTGGCCGGGGCTCGGCTCCCGGCCGGCGTTGGCGGCGCAGATGCCGGGCATAGAGGGCCAGTTGGAGGTACTCGATCTGGATCGCTTCAGGCTGAAACTCGGCAACCGCCCGACTGACCAGTTCGAACAGATGGCGGTCGGCGTACTTCTCAACGTAGGCGGGATAGCCGGCGGTCAGCGACCGCAATTGGGCCTGCAGCCGCCTGCCGAGCAGGGACAGCTTGTCGGCACCCTGTGCCCCCCGGTCCAGAAAGGGGAGTCCGCGGACCTGCACGCCCAACTCGGCCACTTCCCGGAGGCGGTTTTCTTCGCCGGGCCTGACCAGGCAGAGCGCCAGGACCTCGTGCTTGCGGCCCAACCAGGTGAGCAGGTCGCGCACGGCGGTCCCGCCACCATGGCCCACCCGGCGGTGGGGCAGGTAGGGAGTGAGGACCATGATCTTCACGGTTCGATTCTCCGGCAGGAAACGGGGCGGCGGCTTAGTAGGCCCGGTAGCCGCGGGCGATCGAGAATTCTTCCTTCTTGCGCTCGAGCTCGATTTTCCATTC
Source organism: Candidatus Krumholzibacteriota bacterium (assembly GCA_024277025.1). Lineage (GTDB taxonomy): Bacteria > Krumholzibacteriota > Krumholzibacteriia > LZORAL124-64-63 > LZORAL124-64-63 > JAGRNP01. The sequence goes on from JAJRWA010000067.1 coordinate 24,855, forward strand.
GGTCGAGCCTTCTTCCAACTGGGGCTTGTTCTTGAGCAGGAAGGTGGTGGCTTCCTCGTCGATCTCGTCCTCGATCTTCAGGTCCTTCAGAATCAGGCCTTCGACCAGGTGCAGGAAATCATCTTCGCCGATTTCCAGGTCGACCAGTTCTTCATCCAGCAGTTTATTGCAGACCAGGCGGGCAATGACGGCAACCCGCTCCTCTGATAATCTCATGGCAAATCCCTTCCGGCATGCGGGCCGGTTCTACAGGATGAAGCCGGCCTTGCGGGCCAGTTCCCGTTTCAGTTTGCTGCGCAGGGCGCCGACGTCCATGTCCATGGCTGAAATCTCGTTCTTGTTCTGGGCCACGAGCTCTTCCACCTGATCGTCGATCTCATCCTCGGCCTGCATGTTCTCGAATATCGCGTCGTCCACCGCTCGGGTCACCAGATCGATGTTCTCATTCGGATGGATCCGCGGATGCTCCTGCATCATCTGCAGAATGCGGTCCGAGAGGTGTTCGATCTTGTTCTTGCTCAGCCTCAAGGGGGCCTCCGCCGGGTTGGGAGTTGGGAGTCGGCAGGTGGCCAGCCGGCCACCCTTGCCGCCTTGCAGGCGGTTTTTCGTCTCTTGCTATTTAAAGCTTTTTCAAAGTGGTTGGCAAGAAAAAACGGCTTGGTTATGGTGGGGCGGTCCCGGTTTCGTGCCGGGATCGGCCGGGTGAAGGTCCATTCGCCTCCGGACGGGAATATTCCCGGGAACCATCGGGATGGATTCACGTATCACAGCGGCCGTTTGACACACGATTTGCAGGTTTCAGCCGCTGGTGCGGAGCGCCAGGTCCGAAAGGTCGCCATGTCCGAATACCAATCTCTCGATAAAATCCGTGCCGAGGAGCTGTCCCGGCGCCTGGGTGCCGTCCTGTCCGAGGCGGGCAAGGTCATCGTGGGCCAGAGCGAAATGATGGAGGGGCTGCTGCTGGGGCTGATCACCGGCGGCCACATCCTGCTCGAAGGCGTGCCGGGTCTGGCCAAGACCCTGGCCGTCAGCACCCTGGCCCGCACCGTCGATACCCAGTTCCGGCGGATCCAGTTCACGCCCGACCTGCTGCCGGCTGATATCACCGGCACCACGATCTACAACCGCGAGACGGGTGAATTCAGCGTCAAGCGCGGGCCGGTTTTCGCCAACATCATCCTGGCCGACGAGATCAACCGGGCGCCGGCCAAGGTTCAGAGCGCGTTGCTCGAAGCGATGCAGGAACGGCAGGTCACCATCGCCGGCGAGACCTTTCCCATGGCGGACCCTTTTCTGGTTCTGGCCACCCAGAATCCCATCGAGCAGGAAGGGACCTATCCCCTGCCCGAGGCGCAGGTCGACCGTTTCCTGCTGAAACTTCACATCGGCTATCCCACCAAGGACGAAGAGCGCCTGATCATGGACCGGATGGCGGGCCGGGATCTGCCGGATATCTCGAGCGTGATCGATCCGGCCGCCATCAGCGAGATGCGGTCGGCCGTCAACGCGGTCTTCCTGGACGAGAAGATCAAGACCTACATCCTGGATATCGTGTTCGCCTCGCGTGACCCCGAGGCGGCGGGCCTGGACCTGGCGCCCCTGATCGCCTGGGGCGCCTCGCCGCGGGCCACCCTGGCGCTGACCCAGTTGTCCCGGGCGCGGGCCCTGCTCAAGGGGCGGGCCTTCGTCATCCCCGAAGACATCAAGGCCGTCGGTCATGATGTGTTGCGGCACCGCATCCTGGTGACCTACGAAGCCGAGGCCGAGAATCTCAGCAGCGACGATATCGTCAGCAGTCTGTTGGACAACATCGAAGTGCCCTAGGAACAATGAAGAAGACACGACCCGGTACTGCCATTCCCCCGGAAATCCTGGCCTCGGTGCGCCGCATCGAGATCAGGACGCGCCGGTTGGTGGAGGAGGTGTTTTCCGGTGAGTACCATTCGGTCTTCAAAGGGACCGGTATGGAGTTCCGCGAAGTGCGCGAGTATGTGGCCGGCGACGACATTCGCACCATCGACTGGAATGTGACCGCGCGCACCGGCGATCCCTTCGTCAAGATCTTTGAAGAGGAACGGGAACTGACGGTCATGCTGGCGGTCGACATGAGCCGCAGCGGCTGGTTCGGTACCGGCGAACGGACCAAGGTGGAGGTGGCGGCCGAGCTGTGCGGGGTGCTGGCCTTCTCGGCCATCGCCAACAAGGACAAGGTCGGCCTGGTCCTGTTCAGCGACCGGGTCGAGAAGTTCATCCCGCCCGGCAAGGGCAAGAGCCACGTACTGCGCCTGATTCGCGAACTGCTGACCTTCACGCCGGCGGGGCAGGGGACCGACCTGAATGAACCGCTGCGGCTGCTGGGGTCGGTGCTCAAGCGCAAGGCCACGGTTTTTCTGGTCTCGGACTTCTGGACCGACGATTTCACGACCAGTCTGTCGGTGCTCGGCCGGCGCCACGATGTGGTGGCGGTGCGCGTGCGGGATCCGCGGGAGACCAGTCTGCCGGCCGTGGGGCTGGTCCGCTGGGTGGATGCCGAATCGGGGCAGGTCGCGCTGATCGATACGTCGGCACCCGAGACGGCCCGCCAATTGGCGCTGCGGGTGTACGCCCACGACGGCGCCCTGGAACGGACCCTGGCTTCGCGGGGGGTTGACATCGTGGATGTCGATGTGACCCGGTCCTATGTTGATCCGCTGCGCAAGTTCTTCCTGGCCCGCGAGGGCCGGACCGGACGGAGGGCCCGCCGGTGAACCGCGCCTGGCTCATGATTCTGTGCGGCCTGGCCGCCGGGGCGGCAAGTGCGGTGGCCCAGCCCGGCCCGGTTCCGGTACCGGCGCCACCGGTCGCGCCGGCTGTCCCGGATACCGTGGTTATCGTGGTGGCGGCTCCGGATTCATTGCCACAACCGCTGGCGGTCCATGTGGTGCAGGATACGGTGGCTTTTGGCGGCCTGCTGGATCTGGTCCTCGACTATGACCCGGACCAGGCGGCGGACCAGCCACTGCACGTTGCCGCTGAAGGCGACTGGCTGACCGCAGAGTCGCCGGCGCCCCGCAGCTGGTGGGCCCGGTTGACGGGCCGGGATTCGCCGCGGGAAGTCGATCTGGCGGGTCTGCAACCGAGCGGCGGCCCACGGGTCGTGCAGTCCTTCCGCGTCTATCGCCGCGACCCGCTGCGGATTCGCTATCGGGATGATGTCTCGGCGGTGGTGTTTGTCCGTGGACAGACGGCGGGCGCCGAGCAGACAGCCACCATCCGGGCACCCCGGCCGGTGTCCTGGTTCCCCTGGCTGTCGTTGGCCACGATCCTGGTCCTGCTGGGCCTGGCAATCTGGCTGCGGTGGCTTTGGCTGCGGCGGCACGTTCGGCCACGGCTGGCCCATTGGCCGGTGCCGCCGCCGGCGTGGCTGGCCCTGGCCGTGGCCCTGCGTGAGCTGCTGGCGGACCCTGCGCTGGCCCGCGGGGACAGTCGGGTCTTCCTGGATCGGCTGGTCTATCTGGTGCGGACCTATGTGGCCGGACGTTACCGCATTGCGGCGCGTGAAATGACGGGCGGCGAGATCGTGGCGGCCTGCACGCGACTGGGGCACGAGGCCAGCCATCCGGCCGGATTCGCGCGGCTCATCGATCTGCTGGATCGCGAGCGCTACAACCCGGATACGCCGTCGCCGGCTTTTTGCCGGGAGCAGGCGGTGCAGTTGCTGGGCCGCGTGGGCCGTGTGCGGTTGGTGGCCCGCTATGCCGTGCCGGAGGCCGAGCAGTTGCTGGCCGGCGAGAAAGCCTGGTCGGCTCTGGTCGCTGACCTGGGGCTGGGGGCCGGCCGGTCAGCTCCGGCCACGGTGTCGGGCGACAGGGAGGACGACTGATGGAACTGGCGCGTCCGCTGCTTCTGTTGTTGTTGCCGCTGGTTGGCGTTGCCCTGTGGGCCCGGTTGCGTGGTGGTGGTGATCAGACCGCTCTGCGCCACTCTCGTTTGCCGTTGCTGGTGCCGGCGCGTGATCCGATGCGGGTACGGTTGGCCCGCGGGCTGCCCTGGGTCACGGCGCTTGCGTTGGCCCTGCTGGTCGTGGCGGCGGCCGGTCCGCGCCAGAGCCGCAGCAGCGAGGATATCGAAGGCGAGGGCATCGATATCGTGCTGAGCCTGGACATCAGCGGCAGCATGCGCTCCCTGGATTTCCAGCCCCAGGATCGTCTGGGTGCCGCCAAACAGGTGATTCGCGACTTCATTGCGGGACGGCCCCACGATCGGATCGGGCTGGTCGTCTTTGCCGCCCGCGCCTTCACCCAGTGCCCCCTGACACTGGACCATCCGGTGCTGACCGGATTCCTGGACGAGATCCAGGTCGGCCTGATCGACGATGGCACGGCGATCGGTCTGGGCCTGGCCACGGCGGTGGCGCGCCTGAAGCACTCGACCTCTCCGAGCCGGACGGTGATCCTGCTGACCGACGGGGTGAACAATGTGCCGACCCTCGAGCCCGAGACCGCGGCCAAACTGGCCAAGTCCCTGGATGTCCGGGTGTACACGGTTGCCATCGGGCGCGAGGGCATGGTGCCGTATCCGGTGGATGACCCCATCTTCGGCCGTCAGACCCGGCAGGTCGAGACACGTATCGACCTGGCTCTCCTGCGGCGGATCGCCGGGGCGACCGGCGGCGAGATGTTCCAGGCCACGGACCCGGAAGCCCTGGCCCGGATTTTCAGGACCATTGACGAGTTGGAAACAGCCCGCTACGAAACGAAGATCAGCACCTGGTACCGGGAGCGTATGGTGTGGTTCGCCCTGCCGGCGCTCCTGCTGTTGCTGCTGGAGGGGATCCTGGGTGCCACCTGGCTGCGGCGTGTGCCGTAGCCGGCAGTGACCGAGAAAGGACGAGCGTGAGATTTGCCGCGGAAATCTGGCTGTGGTTTGTGCCCCTGGTGCCTCTGTTGTGGTGGGTGCTGCGCAGTGCCGACCAGTCAGCTGCCAGGCGCCTGATCCGTCTGCTCGGCGAGCAGGCCGAAGGCCATGTCGAACGGGCCAATCCGCGCCTGCGCTCGTGGCAGAGGTTCTTCTTTCTGGCCGGATTGTTCTGGCTGCTGCTGGCCCTGGCCCGTCCCCAGTGGGGGGCCCGGGAAGTGACCGTCACCCAGCAGGGGTCGGACATCGTGGTGGCTCTGGATATCTCCAATTCCATGTTGGCCGAGGACGTCGTGCCCAACCGGATGGAGCGGGCCAAATCGGAGCTGGGCAGTTTCCTGGATCGTCTGGAGAACAGCCGGGTGGGCCTGGTCTTTTTCGCCGGTGCGGCTTTTATCCAGTGCCCGCTGACACTCGACTACGGCACGGCCGATATCTTTCTCAAGATGGCGGGGCCGGACATGATGAGCGCCCAGGGTACGGATATCGGCGGCGCCCTGAAGGCCAGCCGCGAACTGCTGGCCAAGGGCAGTCCCGAGGGGCCGGATGGGAATTTTCAGGCCATTCTGCTGGTTACCGATGGCGAAGATCTGGAAGGCGCCTGGCGCGAGGAAGCCGAGGCCTGCCGTGACAAGGGGATCCGCGTGATCCCGGTTGGCGTCGGCGAGGAAGGCGGCGGCTTGATCCCCGTGCAGGACAGCCAGGGCCGGCCGGCGGGTTTCCTGAAGGACGAAGAGGGCAACGTCGTGACCACGCACATGGATCTGGCGAAACTGGAGGAACTGGCGGCAATCGGTGGCGGCAGCGCCTTCCGCCTGGGCGTGGATGGGCTGGCCGGTGACCGGCTGTTTGCCGAATTGAAGCGGTTGGGCCGCCGGGACCTGGAGGAGCGCCGGATATCAGCTTATCAGGAGCGATTCGTTTGGCCCTTGCTGATGGCTTTGGCGAGTTTTCTGTTGCGCATGCTGCTGCGGCCACGCGGCTCCGACCGGGCCAAGAGTTGGCGCCGGGCCGGTCTGGTGGGGGCCCTGGCGCTCTGGGGCGCGGTGGCCTGGTCGGGTTCAGCCGTGGCCGGGTTGGCCCCGCCCCAGTTGCGTGAAATGAACAAGGGGTTGGAACGCTATGAGTCCGGCCAATACGATGAAGCCCTGTCCGCGTTCGAGTCGGCCATGGTGCAGGCACCGGATGATCCGCGGATCGGGCTGGCGGTCGGCGAAACCTTGTTCCAGCTCGAGCGGTATGAAGAGGCGGCCAGGGAGTTCCAGCGGGTCCTGAGTCTGACGGATGACGAGGCTCTGCGCGCCGAAGCGCTGTACAACAAGGGGACGGCCCAACTGGCGGCCGGTGACGCGGCCAAGGCTGTCGCGGACTTGCGCCGGTCCCTGCAGGTTGATCCGCAGCAGAAGGACGCCCTGTTCAATCTTGAGGTGGCGTTGCAGCGTTTGAAGCAGCAGGAGCAGCAACAGCAACAGGAGCAGGAACAACAGCAAGAAGAGCAGAAGCAGGAAGAAAAGGACCAGCAGGAACAGCAGCAGCGACAGGATCAGCAGGACCAGGAACAGAAGGACCAGGACCAGCAGGAGAATGAGCAGCAGGATCAACAGGAATCAGAGCAACAAGAGCAGCAGCCGCCAAAGGACCAGCAAGGCCAACAGGCCGACCAGAACCAGGACCGGCAGGATGAATCGGCTGCGCCCGAGGATGACATTGATCCCAGGGAACTGACCAAGGAACAACAGGCTCAGATTCTCAAAGCCCTGGATCGCGACGAGGAAGAGCTGAAGCGTTCGGTACAGAAGCGCCTCAAGGGCGGCAAACCCAAGAGCGGGAAGAAATGGTGATGGCCAGGAAACATGTGTCAGCCGGCGGCAAGGGTTGCGAGTTTTCCGGGCCCGCAGGACGGGTCCTGGGGCTGGTTGTGGGCCTGTGGCTGTTGGCCCACCCGGTCATGGCTGCCATTGAGTGCGACGCTTCGGTCAACCGCACCAGCGTGCCGAGTGGAGGCGAGGTGATCCTGACCGTGACGGCCGCCGGGGATGTGGGCTGGTCGCCGGAATTCCAGTTACCCGATATGCCCGGGGTTCGGGTCTATGCCGGTGGCACAAACCAGAGCATGTCCGTCACCAACGGCCGCACCGAAACGACCGTTTCACGGGTCTACTACCTCAAGATCGAAACAACTGCGGACTTCACGATCGGCCAGGTTTCCGTAACCTCGGGCAACAAGTCCTGCCGCACTGAGCCGATCGCCATCAAAGTGACGCCAATGAACGGGGCCGGCACCCAGATTCCGCCGGCCAACAGCGGCAATCGTGTTCAGCGGCCGGGCGAGTCCCCCAACGGCGCGGTCAACAGCGAGGCGGGCAAGGCCGGCGACAGCGTTTTTGTCACGCTGGAAGCGGACCATACTGAGGCCTGGGTCGGCCAGCAGATCGTCCTGACGTTCCGCTACTGGCGCCGGGTCCAACCGTGGAACAACCCGAACTTCACGCCGCCACGCACCGAAGGATTCTGGCGGGAGAACCTCGGCTCGGAGCGCAACTATCGGCAGGTGGTGAAGGGCCGGGCGTACACGGTGACCGAGATCCGTTACGCGGTTTTCCCCACCCGCATCGGGGATCTGGTTATCGAACCGGCCGAGCTCAACTTTCCCCGCGGCGCGTTCGACAGCTTCTTCCAGTCCCGGCGCAATCGGCGTGGGCCCAGCACGCTGCGCACCGATCCGGTCACCATTCACGTCAAGGAACTGCCCCAGCCCCAGCCGGCGGGCTACTCTGGCATCGTCGCTTCCCAGCTCAAGCTGATCAGTCAGGTTGACCGGGACACGATCCCGCGGGGCGAGGCCCTGGGCCTGAAGGTTCGCCTGGACTCTGACGGCTTCCTCAAGGGATTCAGCAACCTGGCGGTGCCGGTGCCGCCGAAGGTCAGGATGCACGACGCGGGCGAGAGTTTTCGCACGGGCGCTGAGGGGGGCAAGCTCAAGGGACACATTGTCGTCGAGAAGGTGATCGTACCGGACCAGGACGGTGAACTGCATCTGCCGCCGGTCGAGTTGGTTTGGTTTGACGTCAAGGCGGGTCGCTACCGGACTGCGCGTACGGCGGCCTGGGACGTGGTGGTTACCGCGAGTGATCTGCCGCTGGCCGGGGCGGACGAATCGGGCTTCCTGCGCAGCGAGATTTCCCGCCTCGGCGAGGATCTGGCGTTCATCCACCCGGCGCCTGCTTCGTTGTCCCGGCGAACCGGTCCGCTGACCGGCCGCGCCATCTGGTGGGGGCTGCTGATTCTGCCGGGCGTGCTGCTCGGCATGTTCCGCTTCTACCTGCGGCGCCTGGCTGCGGAACTGCGGGATCCAGCCGGCCGCCGGGCCCGTGGGGCACTGACTGCGGCCAGGAATTGTCTGGCCGCCCAGGAGGGTGACATGATGCCGGCGGTGGCGCGGGCGATTTGCGGCTACGTGGCCGACTGCCAGGATAGAACCTTCGCGTCGGTCGGCCCGGCCGCCGTTCTGGAATTCTGCGCTGGGCTGGGGGCGCCGGAAACTGGAGAGCGGCTGGTGGCGATTCTGGATGAATGTGACGCCGCCCGCTACGGCGGGTCCGGCCCCGAATCAGCGGCCCGGGTCGTCGAGGAGGTGGGTGGCTTGCTGGCAACGCTGGATGCCGGACGGCGCTCGGCGCACCGCCGGCGCGGGACGTCGGCGGCCACGCTGGCCATCCTCGGTATCGCGCTGTGCCTGGCGGTGGCCCCGCTGCAAGCCGCGGACCAGGCCGAACGCCCCGGCACTGATCCGGTCAGGCTGCTCGCCGAGGGGAACCAGGCCTACACCGAGGGACGGCTGGACGACGCGCAGAGCCGGTATCTGGCGGCGCGGGACCGGGGTGTCAACGATCCGGTTCTGCATTTCAATCTGGGCAACACCTATGCCCGCACAGGGCACCTGGGCCAGGCCATCGCCAGCTACCTGCGGGCGCAGCGGCTGGCCCCGCGCGACAAGGATGTCAGAAACAATCTGTTTTGGGTGCGGCGGCACATCCGGGATCTGGAACTGAGCGAGCACTCACTGCCGTTGTTCATTGCCCAACTGGCCGGGATAGTCGGCGCGTTGACTGTGGATCAGTGGGGAATCGGCTTGATAGCGCTGGCCTGGCTGGTGGCGGCCCTGATCGGCTGGGGCTGGTATCGCGATGACTTCAACCCGCGGTTGCGGCGCTTGTTGCTGACTGGCGGGGCGGCGCTGATTCTGGTGGCGGCCGTAACCGCCGGCCGCTGGTACGTCGAAGAGGTGCGTGATTCCGCGGTCGTCATCGTGCCGGAAGTCGAGGTCCGGTCCGGTCCGGCGACTTCGTTTTCGGCCCTGTTCAAGGTCCACGACGGTTTGACCCTGACCATTGATGAACGCCGCGCCGGCTGGGCCCGCGTGGGTCTGGGCGGCGACTGGGAGGGGTGGGTGCCCGAACCCAGTATCGAACCCGTCCGGCGAGCGGCCGGGGCTCAGGGCCGATAGACCGCTTCGGTGGTTGGTGTCTCACAGACCGTCACGTCCGTCAGCAGGGGGAGTCTGGGTTTCAGGCGCTCGTAGATCCAGATGGCCATGACCTCGGCGGTGCTGTTCTGCAATCCTTAAATCTCATTGAGATTGTGGTGATCGAGTTGCTCATACAGCGGCGCGAAAGCGGCACTCACTTCACCGTAGTCCTGCACCCAGCCCATTAGCGGATCCAGTTCCCCTTCCAAACCCAGTTTGACCACGTAGGTGTGGCCGTGCAGCCGTCCGCACTTGTGGTCGGCGGGGACTTCCGGCAACCGGTGGGCTGCGTCAAAACGGAATGACTTGGTGATGCGGCAGATCATGGCCCTCTTTTCCGTGTGGCTCAGGCGTAGGCAACTGCTGTGATTGCAGAAATTAAGCCCAATGACGGCGTGATGGCAACTTCAGGGCCGCCCAAATATCCGCTGAGTGCCAAATAATGATAAAACCCACCCCGGAATCTGCCGAATACAGTGACCTAAGGTCCAATGGTCCGCGTGAGCCTGCCCAGACGCCCCTGGAACGGCAACTCGGACCGCAGACAGTGAGGACTCGTGTGACAACCAAGACCAATGAATTGCAGGACATCCTGCAAACCCTGGACACGTTGCAAAACCGGGTTCAGGAACTGAAAGCGGCCGACGAGCCCGCCGCAGACTCGGCGGGCCCCCAGGACGAGCCCGCGCCACCGGCGCCGTCGGTGCCGGCTGAGTCCGGCGGGGAGGCCCCGGCACCGGTTGCACCCATGCCCAGCGCGCGTGGGGAGGTCGGCACCGAAGACATGTTCCTGCTGAGGGCCGGCGTGGCCGAGTTGAACGCCATTTCCCAGTTCAAGGACTTTCCTGCCTATTTCGTGCGTCTCGCCCACCGAACCGGGCTGCGCATGCTGCTGCTGAAGCGTTGGACCACCGGTCTGCAGGTGTTTCTCGAAGAGAACATCAAGCTGCCAGCGGAGGCGCGCAAGAAGCGCGCCGATGGCCGGGCCCCGATCCCGACAACCAAGACCGACATCTTCGAGGCGACGGCGACCGAGGCGACCGTCTACAGCGGTCCGGTACCGGTCAAACACTTCCCTCTTGACCTGACCCTGATGCTGGGGCGCGGCAGCCGCGACCGCCAGATCATCGTCGTGCCGCTGCCGTCCCAGGGACACTGGAACACGTTCCTTTACCTCGACGCGGAGAAATCAACCGAGAAGTCGCTGGCCGTGGCCGAGATTCTGGCCCAATACGCCCTTTCCCGCATGATCCTGCTGAGCAAAGGGGTGCAGAACCGGCAGGGGCGGGTGGCCGGTATCCTCAAGTCAGAACTCTATCGCCGCCAGAAGAGCCAGGCCCTTCGCGCCCGGAAAGGCCCGCAACCTCCGGGCAGGAAAGTACCTGACGGCAAGAACGCCTGGGACGATGAGCAGGCACCGCCGTCCTCCGAATCCCAGCCCGCGGCCGACCAGACCGACCAGCAGGGGCCGGTCAACGACCTTGAAATCGATCCGTTCGCTGTCGTGTCACCGACTGCGGTGGTTGACGAGCCGGAGGTCGAAGCGGCGGTTGCGCGGCGCAAGCTGAAACTGGCGCCGGCCGCCGCCACGGCCCCGGCCGCACGGGGCAATGATCCCGATAGCGCCCGCACGGCCGAGGACCTGCCCGATCCCCCGGACTGGGATCCACGGGACGGCCGGGCCGTGAAGCTCACGCCCGAAGTCATTCTGCATCACAGCGGGGAACTGCCGGCCCTGCCCAAGGCGGCCTGTCATATCATGGCCGTGATCGAGGATCCGCGCACGACGGCCACCAAACTCGAGTCCGCCCTGGCAATGGACCAGGCCCTGACCGCCAAGGTGCTGCGCATTGCCAACAGCCCGTTCTACGGCGCGGTTCGCGAAATCAAGACCGTCAGCGAGGCCATCGTGCGCCTCGGTTTCATCGCCATCCGCAACTGGACCCTGGTGACAGCCGCCCGCTCGGTGTTTCTGGCCCCCGGGGCCGGGATGCTCTACCAGAAGATCTGGCGGCAATCGGTCATGTCCGCCATGGCGGGCCAGTTGGTGGCCCAGGTTGTGGGCCGTGCCGATCCGGAAGCGGTGTTTATCGGCGGCCTGATGCAGAACATCGGCCAGCTGGTCCTGGCCCGCAGCCATCCGGAACTGTTCCAGGAGATCCTGACCGAGTCGGCCGACACGGGCCGATCGTACCACGATGTGGAACAGGAGATGCTGGGCTTCGATCACGGGGCCCTCGGGGCCCTGCTGATCAGTGAGTGGAACCTGAGCCGTGAACTGGAAGAGGCCGTTCGCTGGCACCACAACTACACCGACGAGGCCGCCAGCAACGTGCAGGTGGCGGCCATGATCGCCCTGGGCGAGCAAATCGCCCTGACCAGCAGTGGTGAGGACCAGGTTGATGATGAGGCGCCCGTCGACGAAGCCGGCGACTCACCCGAGTTGCTGGCGACGGCCGAATTCCTGGGCGTGACTGCGGTTCGCCTGGCGGAGTTGAAGCAGAAGGCAGCCAAGTTGCAGATCGATCCCCACTTCTTCACCTGACCGGAAACCCAGGCCGAAGATCAACCCCGGGCGCGCTGGCTGTGTCCGGGGTTCTCCGTGTCCGGTTCCTCGTCCAGCGCGGCGCCCGGCGCACCTTCCTCACAGGGCGGCTCGAAGTGCAGGCGGCAGCGGGCTTCGTAGGTCTCGGCCGCGCCGACAACCACCTGGGCGGTGGCCCGGGTCAGGCGCTGCGTGAAATTGGCCGGATCCCCGCAGGTCATGCAAATAGCCAACTGCTTGGTCACATATTCGGCCGAACAGAGCAGTTCGGGCATGGGCCCGAAGGGGTTGCCCATGTAGTCCAGGTCCAGCCCGGCGACAATCACGCGTTTGCCGCGGTTGGCCAGGGTGTTGGCCACAGCGACGATCTCGGCGGTGAAGAACTGACCTTCGTCGATGGCCACCAGTTCGGTGCGATCGTCCACCAGCTTCAGGATTTCCCGCACGTCGGTCACCGCCACGCCGGGAATGCTCTGCTGGCTGTGGGAGACGATGCTGGTGGCGTCATACCGGGCATCGCTGCCGTGCTTGAAGATCTGAACCCGGCGCTTGGCGATCTGCGCCCGTCGCAGGCGCTTGATCAGTTCCTCACTCTTGCCGCTGAACATGGGCCCGCAAATGACCTCGATCCAACCCGTCTTGCCATGGATGATCTGCATGATGCTCCCCGGGGCTGTCGGGCCCCTGTTGCCACCGCCGTGGACTCTGTCGGGTTAAACCTTGTCTATTGCCAGCAGAACAATTTATTCTATCACAGTTCCCGTGCCAAGGAAATGCTGCCAAGAACGCCCCGAGGGGCCGGAAACGAGTTGATATGTGGTCTCGCGAAGAGTTTTGCCGGGTGGTCAAGCCGGGCGTGGTGGGCATGATCCACCTGCCGGCCCTGCCGGGGAGCCCGGCCGGGGGCGGTGATCTGGCGGCCGTGGAGCACTTTGCCCTGCAGGATGCCGAGGCCCTGGTGGGGGGCGGACTGAACGCCCTGATGATCGAGAACTACCATGACGTGCCCTTTCATCCGCAGACCGTGCCTGCGGTGACGGTGGCGGCCATGACCCGGTTGATCGGCGCGGTCAGGCGGGCCTTCCCGCAGGTCAGAGTGGGCGTCAACGTGCTGCGCAACGATGCGGCCGCGGCTTTGTCGATCGCCGTGGCCACCGGTGCCCATTTCGTGCGCGTGAACGTTCACGTGGGGGCGGCCGTGACTGATCAGGGTCCGCTGGTGGGGCGCGCCTGGGAGACTCTCCGGCTGCGTCGGGAACTCGGTGCCGACGAGCCGGATTCCTACGTAGCGATCCTGGCCGATGTCCGGGTCAAGCACGCCCGGCCCATGGCCGAGCGTCCCCTGGCTGAGGAGGCGCAGGACCTGCGTCTGCGCGGTCTGGCCGACGGCATCATCGTCACCGGCGCGGCCACCGGCGCGGGCGCCGATCCGGCGGCGGTGGCCGCCGTGCGGGCGGCACTGCCGGATTGTCCGCTGCTTGTCGGTAGCGGCATGGCGTCGGCCACAGTTGCGCAGTTTGTGCCGGCGGCCGATGGCTGTATCGTGGGATCATCTTTGAAAGAACCGAATTCGGACAGCAGCCCGGCCCGGGTTTCGACAGCACGAGTACGGGATTTTGTCGAGGCGTTTCGGGCGGCCGCCGGCAGTTGACCACCTCCAACCAAGAGGGTTTCTGGCATGAATATTCTGGTTACCGGCGGCGCCGGTTTTATCGGAGCGAACTATGTGCGCCTCCTGTTGGCGGGTGGCGAGGACCGCGTCGTCAATTTCGATCTGCTGACCTACGCCGGCAATCTCGAGAACCTGGCTGGTTGCGAAGACAACCCGCGCTACCGTTTTGTGCGTGGTGATGTCCGCGACCGCGCTGCGGTCCGGGCGGTCCTGGCCGACGAGAAAATCGAGGCTGTGGTGCACTTCGCCGCCGAGAGCCATGTCGACCGCAGCGTCGAGGGACCCGAAGTCTTTGTGCTGACCAACGTGCTGGGCACCGAAATCCTGCTGGAAGAGTCGCGGGCCGCCGGCGTGGAGCGCTTCGTGATGGTCAGCACCGACGAGGTCTACGGCTCGCTGGGCCGTGAAGGCCTGTTCGTCGAGACGACGCCTCTGGCGCCCAATTCCCCCTACGCGGCGAGCAAGGCTGCGGCCGACCTGATGTGCCGGTCTTTTTTCAAGACCTTCAATTTCCCGGTGCTCACCACGCGCTGCAGCAACAACTACGGGCCCTATCAGTTTCCCGAGAAACTGATCCCCTTGATGATCGCCAATGCCCTCGAGGACAAGCCGCTGCCGGTCTACGGCGACGGCCGCAATGTGCGCGACTGGCTCTATGTGCAGGATCACTGCACGGCCATCGATCTGGTCCTGCGCCGGGGGCGGCCCGGCGGGATCTACAATATCGGCGGCTGCAACGAGATGCAGAACATCACCCTGGTCGAAATGCTGGTCGACCGGCTGGGCAAGAGCCGCGACCTGATCACCTTCGTCAAGGACCGTCCCGGGCACGACCAGCGCTACGCCATCGACGCGTCGCTGATCAGCAGCGAGTTGGGCTGGCAGCCGAGCGTCGACTTCGCCGCGGGCCTGGCCCGGACCGTCGACTGGTATCTGGCCAACCGGGACTGGTGGGAGAAGATCCGCAGCGGCGCCTACATGGAATACTACGCCAAGATGTATGGCGACCGCGGTGGGGCGACAGGGCCATGAGCGCGCTTGGGTGACAACTGCCGGATGGCCGCCACGTGTCGATCGCTGATGAAGCCGCCGACAGGCTCTGCTGCGGCGTCTTGGTGTTGGACCCGGTGAAAGTAGCCGAAAACCCCGCCGTGTGGCAGGCGACAGCAGAAGTGGGCCGCGAACTGGCGACGCAGTATGAAGGCCGGCTGCCCTCCGAGATCCCCGGGCTGACCGAAGCCCGTGATCTCTACAAGAGTTTCGGCATGGACCCTTCGCGGCACCGGCCGAGCAGCGAAGCCTTGCTGCGCCGGGTGCTCAAGGGCCGGGACCTGTATCACATCAACAATGTTGTCGATACGTGCAACCTGGCTTCCCTGAGTTTCCTGCTGCCCGTGGGGATGTATGATCTGGCCCTGATTCAGGGTAACGTGAGTCTGCGCACCGGCACCGCTGACGAGCAGTATCCGGGCATCCGCAAGGGTCCGGTCAACCTAGCCGGCCGCCTGGGCTTGTTCGACGAACAAGGCCCCTTTGGCTCACCGACCAGTGATTCGGCCCGCACCTGCATCAGCGAGCGGACAACGGCGATCCTGGCGGTAATCATGGCGACAGCCCGGCAGCCGCGTCAGGAAATGTCGGGACACCTGACGGTGTTCAGCGGGAAGTTTGCCGAATTCTGTGGAGCCAGAGAAGTGTTTCGGGCCGTGCTGGGAGGCGCAGGATGATGAAGACCAGACTTGCTGTGTGGGGATTGGCGCTTTTGGTTCTGACGGGTAGTGCGGGGGTGGCCCGCGCGCAGTCGGCGCCGCAGGTCGAGCGCATGCTGGATCGCGTGCGGACGCTGACGGCACCGGCCCTGGCCGGCCGCGGCGCCGGCAGTCCGGAATTGCAGGCCGCCGGCGATACGGTGGCGGTTTGGTTGGCGCAGTTGGGCCTCGTCCCGGCTTTCGACGGCACCTGGTTCCAGGACTTCGACCTGAAGGGCGAGGGCTGGTCCGGCAACGACCTGACCGGCCGCCGGGACCGGAACGTGGCCGGCATTCTGCCCGGAGTCGGCCACCTGGCTGAGCGCTACGTGGTGGTGGGCGCGCATCTGGATCACCTCGGGCGCGTCGACCCGACCTCGGCGCCGGGCCGACTGCCCGGCCCGGACGACTACTACCCCGGGGCCAACGACAACGCTTCGGGCGTGACGATCGTGACGGAGATCATCCGCCTGGCGGCAACTCGCCAGACGGACCAGACGCCCCGTCGCAGCGTGGTGTTCGTATTCTTCGGCGGTGAAGAGGTCGGTCTGCAGGGCAGCGGCCGCTACGTGTCACAGCCGCCAGTGGCGCTGGACCTGGTCGACGCCATGATCAACTTCGATACCGTCGGCCAGATCAGCGAGAACCGGCTCTACGTCAGCGGCCTGGGCACGACGCCGGATTTTCCCGCACTGGTCGAGGCGGCCAATACCGACCGGCTGAATCTTTCCCTGGGGCAGGGTGGCTGGTCGGGCAGCGACCACATGAATTTCAACACGCGTGAGATTCCGGTGCTGTTCGTTTTTGGCGGCCCCTATCTGCAGTACAATCGTCCCAGCGACACCTGGGACACGCTCACGCCGGCGGGGCTGGTCCAGGTCGCGGCCTACGGCGATCGCCTGCTCGACCTGATCCGCACCCACGACCGGCCCCTGCCGTGGGTCATGGTGGCGGCCAAGGATCTGCGCGAAGGCGACACGTCCGGCGAGAACCGCGATACCTGGTTCGGCTCCCTGCCGGATTTCAGCGAGGACGTCAAAGGTTACAAACTGGGCGGAATTTTTGACAACAGTCCGGCGGCCCGTTCCGGTCTCCAGAAGGGCGACGTCCTGGTCGGCCTGGGCGGGCGCGAGGTCACCGACCTGGCGTCCTTCACCCATGCCCTGCGGGCGCACGCGCCGGGCGACCTGGTCGAGGTCGAGGTCCTGCGCGAAGGCCGGCCTCTGCGCTTTACGGTCGTGCTGGGAAACCGGACCGAGCGCAAGTAGAGGATCAGTGCTCTTGGGGGACATCACCCCGGCGGCCCTGGGCGTGCAGTCCCTCGCAGTCGTGAGGCTCGCTGGCATCGCCCGGTTCGACGTGCACGAACACCATGGCGATTTTTTCGACCTCGGCCCGGATGCGGTCCTCGGTGGCGTGGGCGATATCATGGGCCGAGGCGATGGTGTGGTCCGGGTGCACGGCCAGGCGAATGTCCGCCAGGTACCAGGATCCCCGCTGGCGAACGTGCAGGCTGCGCAGCTCCTGGACGCAGGGCACGCCACGCGCCGCGGCCCTGATCTCGTCCAGAAGATCCTCGTCGGGCATGGTGTCCATCAGCGCCATCACATTCTCGCGCATCAGGTCAACACCCATCTTCAGAATGAACAATGAGATGATGATGGCGCCGACGTTGTCCAGAATCGGCCAGCCCAACAGGGCACCGCTGATGCCGGCGGCTGCCGCGAGCGAGCTGATGGCGTCCGAACGGTGCATGGCACCATTGGCCAGCAGGGCGGGGCTGTTGTGCAGGCGGCCGACCCGCAGCGTGTAGCGGGCCATGAGTTCCTTGATCACGACCGAAACCAGGGTGGCCACCAGAGCCGGCCACTCGGGATGCAGATAGGTTCCGTGGACGATATTCAGGATGGCAGATCTGGCGATCCCAACCGCGGTCAGCAGCATGAAGGCCGCCACGACGACGGCGCCCAGGGTTTCGAAACTGTGGTGGCCGTAGGGGTGATTGTGGTCCGGCGGTCGGGACGAAGCCTTCAGCGCCAGCAGGATCCCCACATCACTGAGCACATCGGCCAAGCTGTGGAAACCATCGGCAACCAGGGCTGCTGAACCGGCCAACAGACCAAAAGCCAGCTTGCCGAAAGAGAGCAGGACATTGCCGATCAGGCCGGCGGTCGTACAGACCACCGGCCGGTCCCAGTAGGAAGCGCTCACCGTCGACGAGTCACTCATGCCGCCGGCTGCTCACTCGATTTCCTCGCCCGGCAGTGGGGCGGGGTACATGGCATCGATCGTTTCCTTGTAATTGCGATAGATCACGAACCGCTTGATCTTCATCGTCGGTGTCAACTCGCCCCCTTCGAGAGTGAACTCGCCGGGCAGCAGGGTGAACTTGCGGATCTGGTTGAAGCCAGGCAGATCCTGATTCACCGTCGCCAGGATTCCCTCGAAGAGTTCAATCACCGCGGGGTGTTTCAACAGGTCGTCGTCGCTGGTTTTTTCGTCGATCCCGGCTTTGACGGCGAATTCACGCAGGACTTCGAAATCAGGCACGATCAACGAACTGAGGAATTGGCGCTTGTCACCGATGACCACCATCTGGGTCACGTACTTGTTGGTGATGAAGGCGTTTTCGATAGGCTGCGGCGCGATGTTCTTGCCGCCCGCGGTGACGATGATGTCCTTCTTGCGGCCCGTGATGAAAAGGTAGCCGTCCTCGTCGATCCGGCCCATGTCACCGGTGGCCAGCCAACCGTCGGCCGAGAGTATCTCGCTGGTCGCAGCCTCGTTGTTGAAGTAGCCCAGCATGACCTGCGGCCCGCGGCACAGGATTTCCTCGTCCTCGGCGATCTTGATTTCCGTGTCGGGAATGGGTTTGCCCACGCTGCCGAAGCGGATGGCGCCGAAGTTGTTGCAACTGAGCACCGGGCTGGTTTCGGTCAGGCCGTATCCTTCCAGGACGACCATGCCAGCCCCGTAGAAGAACTTGTTTATCTTCGCGTTGAGCGGAGCGCCGCCCGAGACCATGAACCGGATCCGCCCGCCGAGCTTCGCGCGCAGCTTGCTGAAGACCAGCTTGTCGGCCAGGGCCTTCTGGAACGCCAGCCAGCCCGTCGGTTTGCCGCCCTCGGTCTCGATTTCGGCACAGCGAATACCGACATCGCGGGCCCAGAAAAAGATGTTCTTCTTGGGGAATCCGGCGGCCAGGGAAATGGCCGCCGACTTGGCATAGATCTTTTCGTACAGACGCGGCACGCTGATCATGATCGTCGGCCTGACCTCGCCGACATCCTCGGGTACCGAATCCATGCGGGCGGCGTAGGCGATACCCACCCCTGCGTGCAGCATCGTGTAGAAACCGGCCATGCGCTCGAGCACGTGGCTCAGAGGCAAGAAGCTGAGGCAGCGGTCACCGCTTTCGAATTTCATCAGGGTCCGGATGTGCCGGACGTTGGAAACGAAATTCCAATGGGAAAGCACGACGCCCTTGGGCTTGCCCGTCGTGCCCGACGTGTAGATGATGCTGCAGGGTGAGTCCTTGTCTATCGGCAGGCACTCGTCACGCGGTTCGGGCGGGTTGTCGTCGACCAGGTTCTGCCCGATCTGTTTCAACTTTTCGAACGTCATGATGTCCGGCAGGCTGGTCCGGTCAAACGAAACGACATCCTTGAGAAAAGACAGCCGTTCACGGATGTTGTGTATCTTCTGCGCCTGCTCCTGGGATGAGACGAAGATGACCGTCGGCTGGCAATCATTCAGGATGTACTCGATCGTGTCCTCAAGCAGGGTGGGATAGATCGGCACGATGACACCGCCGGCGCACTGGCCGGCCAGGTCACTGAGCGCCCACTCAAGCCGATTCTCCGAGAGGATGGCCACGCGGTCACCCGGCTGTACGCCGAGCGAACGCAGGCCGAAGCGCAGCGCCCGGACACGCCGCAGCGCTTCCTGGCTGGAGACATCGACATACTGCCCGGTCTCGTCGCGATACGAGAAACAATCGGGTCGGGGGAATTCGTGGACTGCGGCGAGAAACAACTCGGGGATCGTCTGGACCGACATGGCGCCTCCTGGCCGGTGATTGGCGTGCCCTGCTTGCGATTTTTTCCATCCGGGGTCACAATGGTTACCCTGCATTGTCGATTTTGTCAATCCACCAACAGCTTTCCGGAAGTTGGGTTTGTGCCTTGGCTTGTCACCCACAGATTTTCGGCTTGAACAACCGGGCGGCCCTCGTCGCCGATTTGCTGTACTGGTTTGCAACAACCCGCCGGGACCTCCCCTGGCGGCAAGCCAATGATCCGTACGGAATCTGGGTGTCCGAGATCATGCTGCAGCAGACGACAGTGCAGACGGTGGTTCCCTATTGGCAGAGATTCATGGCCCGGTTTCCGACGGTGGGCCATTTGGCCCGGGCCGAACCGGATGACGTGCTGGCGCTCTGGTCAGGCCTGGGCTATTACACCCGGGCGCACAATCTGCATGCGGCGGCGCAGTTGATTTGTGAAACCGGTGGTGGGCGGTTGCCCGGTTCCCGCGATCAGTGGTTGGCTTTGCCCGGAGTGGGGCCCTACACCGCCGGCGCCATCGCCAGTATTGCCCTGGGTGAGGCTGTGCCCGCTCTGGATGCCAATGCCCGCCGCGTTCTGCTGCGCTGGACCACCCTGGATCCGGCGGCTTTGGCCCGCAGTCCGGACAGCAAGGTCCGCCGTGCCATCGATTCCGTGGGGGCCGAACTGGTGCCGGTGGCGTCTCCCGGAAACTGGAACGAGGCTCTTATGGAGCTGGGCGCTTTGGTGTGTGGCGCCCGGCGGACCCGTTGTGAGGTGTGCCCGGTCAGCCGGCATTGCCACGCCCGCCTGGGTGGCTGGGTTGCCGAGGTTCCGCCTGTACGAGGCGCAGCCGGGGCTGTGCCGGCCGAGGTGGTGCAGTTGGTGCTGACCTGGCGTGGGCGCGTGCTGCTGGTGCCGCCGCCGGCGGTGCCGTTGCCGTTGGGGCAGATGCCGGGCGACCTGGTCCGCAGTGACTTCAGCGGACTGCACCGCGGGTTGTGGGGACTGCCGATGTCCGGCTGGTTCGTGCCCGGCTCCGCCGGCCGCGTGCCGTGGTTGGCCTGGCGGGAGCGACTTGAATTGCCGGCGGCAATCTGGTCGGACTCCGCTGTGCCGCGCGAAGTCGGTGCGTTCCGGCATGCGATCACGAGGTTCAGGTTGCGCGTTGTGGTCCATCACCTTGAACTGCCCGGTCGGCGCGCCTTGCCGCCGGATTGGTTGCGGGACGGCTCTGCGGCCGGCTTGGTTCCTGCGCAGCGCGGATTTTTTGCGGTCCGCGGGCCACGTCCGTCAGTGTCGGCCCTGACTGAAAAAGCCCTTCATTTTCATCAGGATACTGTTGTTTGACTTTCACTTAATTGGAGACCTTTTTTATGCCATAGATCGACCACCCGGTACCTCAGCGAGAGGCCAAGGTAATGCTGCAGATCACGAGGCAAACTGAATACGCAATCCGAGGACTGCAGGAGTTGGCGCGCCGCAACGATGATGCTCCTGTCCAACTGAAGGTCATCGCCGGTTCGTGCGAAGTCTCCGAGGCCTTCCTGGCGAAGATTTTTCAGATGTTGGCCCAGGCCGGCATCGTCAAGTCCCATCGCGGGGTCAAGGGCGGTTTCAGCCTGGGCCGTCCCGCCACCGAAATCTCCTTGCGCGAGGTCGTCGAAATCTGCGAAGGCGGCATCGTGCTGAACCATTGTCTGCGCAAGGTCGACCCCTGTCGTGACGTGGACACCTGCGCCGTGGCGAACGTATGGCGTGAGGCTCAGGACGCCCTGACCGGCGCCCTTGACCGGACCAATCTGGCCGACGTTATCTGATTGCTTCGCAGTTCGTTTGATTGCGGCAGCCCCTCCGACGGAGGGGCTGCCTGTGTCTGGTGCTTCACGGTCTAGCGGTCTTGGCGGCGTCGGCGCAGTTGGCCGCAGGCCGCGTCGATATCGCGTCCGCCACTGGCCCGGATGAAGGTGGGCACTCCGGCCGCGGTCAGGACCTGCTGGAAGGCCAGCACGCGCGGTTGTTCGGTGGGTACCAGTTTGGAGTCCGACAGGGGATTCAGGGGGATCAGGTTCACTTTGAAGTTGTGACCTTTGAGCAGACCGGCCAGACGCCGGGCCTGTTCCGGCAGGTCGGTCGTGTGCTGGATCAGGACCCAGGCAATCGTGACGCGGCGCCCGGCCTGGCGCCCATAGTCGGCGGCCAGACGGAGCGCCTCCTGCAGCGAGGTTCGACCGGGCACGGGCATGACCTGCTTGCGCTCCTGGTCTGTGCTGCCGCCGAGGCTCAGGGTCAGTCCCACGCCGGGCGCCGTCGCGATCAGTTGCCTGAGGCCGGCGGCCGGCCCACTGGTCGAGATCTGGATTCGGCGACGGGACATGGCCAGACCGTCGGGGGTCATCAGGATGCGGAGTGCCACCTCGACCGCCTCCCAGTTGTCCAGCGGTTCGCCCATACCCATGAAGACGACATTGTGCCCGCGGTCTCCCAGCCCCGGGATCGGGTCGTGGTGCAGGTCGGCTCGCAGCCGGATCACCTGTTCGACAATTTCGCCTGCGGTCAGTTGCCGCTCCAGACCACCGCGGGCGGTGGCACAGAATGTGCACGCCATGGCGCAGCCCACCTGGCTGGACAGACAGAAGGTGGCGTGGTCGGCCATGGGGATGATGACGCTCTCGATGGTTTGACCGTCGCGCAAGCGAAACAGGAATTTGCGGGTCTGGTCACTGGCGAGTTGCCGCTCCTGCAACTGCAGCGCACTGAGGTCGTAGCGCTCCGCGAGGGCTTGCCGCAGAGTGCGGGGCAGGTTCCCCATTTCGGCCCAGTCCGTGGCGCCATGCTTGAAAGCCCACTCCTGGAGTTGCCGGGCCCGGTAGGCCGGGGCGCCCAAACTGTCGACCAGCGCGGCGAACTGGCCGGGAACCAGGGAACGGAGCAGGGGTTTGTTTTCCATCGGGTTGCCTCTGGCGCCTGCCCGAATCCTCAGGGTTGGCTGGCGCCGCGATTGCCTTGGGTTCGGTTGTACAAAAAAACTCAACTAGGGGTTGCCTGAATGGTAGCCTGTCCGGACAATAAACCCAAACGGTTCCCGGGCCGGTGACGTTCCTCCGAATAAAAAGGACTTTCCGTGAAAACAGTGCTGATCGTCGACGATGAGATCGCCATCCGTGAAACCCTGGAGATGATCCTGACCTACGAGGACTATCAGGTCGTCAAGGCGGGTTCCGGTGCCGAGGCCCTGGCTGCCGTCGCCAAACAAACGCCGGATGTGATTCTGTTGGATGTGAAAATGCCGGGCATGGACGGCTTCGAGGTCATGGAACGCCTGAAAGCCGCCGGCAACGACGCGCCGGTGATTGTGATCTCGGGACACGGCAATATCCAGACGGCGGTCGAGGCAGTCAAGCAGGGCGCCTACGATTTTCTGGAAAAACCCCTTGATCGCGATCGGCTGCTGGTCACGCTGGGCAACTGTCTTGACTATCGGAAGGCCCGGCAGGACGTGGCGGTGCTGGTCGAGCAAACGCAAGCCAGGACGCCGCTGGTGGGCGAAAGCCCGGGGATGCGGGAAGTCAGGACATTTATCGAGAAGGTGGGGGGCAGCGAGGCCACGGTCCTGATTACCGGCGAAAATGGAACCGGCAAGGAGCTTGTCGTCAGCGCCATTCACCGGATGAGTGCGCGGCGGGATCATCCCCTGGTCGAGGTCAATTGTGCGGCAATCCCGCGGGACCTGGTTGAATCTGAACTGTTTGGTCACGAGAAAGGCAGTTTCACCGGCGCTGACAGACAGCGGATCGGCAAGTTTGAGCAGGCCGACGGCGGCACCTTGTTCCTGGACGAGATTGGGGACATGAATGAGGAAGCCCAGGCCAAGGTCCTCAAAGCTGTCGAGGAGAGCCGCTTCCAAAGGGTCGGTGGAACTGATACGCGAACAGTCGATGTGCGGATTGTCGCGGCCACCAATCGGGACCTTGCTTCGCCGGCTTCGGGATTTCGCCAGGATTTGTTCTTCCGGCTCAATGTGCTGTCCATCCACTTGCCTCCCCTGCGGGAGCGGCCTGGCGACGTGGAATTGCTGCTGAACTGGTTCATGGCCGATCTGGCGGCCCGGATGAAGACGGCGCCCCGGCGCTTCGCGCCAGCCACTCTGGAAATCCTGAATGCCTATTCATGGCCCGGCAATGTGCGGGAACTGCGCAACCTGGTGGAGCGCATGCTTATACTGGCTTCAGGTGAAGTTGTGCAACCCTCGGATCTGCCCCTCATGCCGGGTACCGAACAGGCTTCTGAAAAATCGACATCTCTGTTTGCCTGCAACGACTTCCAGGAGTTCAAGGCCAACAGCGAAGGAGAGTTTTTGCAACACAAGCTCAAGGAAAACCTGTACAATGTTTCCAAGACGGCCGAGGTGCTGGGCATGCAGCGCAGCAATCTGTACAAGAAGATCACAAAGTACGGCTTGCGAACCCAGCCGACTGTCGATTGAAGGGAGTCCTGGATTTACGGAGCGTAAACCTGGGTTGACACATTTCCCCGGGATACGTGTTGACTTGCCGAGCGTTCATCCGTAAATAATAAGGACAATCCGCAGTCTTTCCCGGGCAGGTCGGTTGGGGAAGAAGGCAGCAAAGTTCGTTCAGACGGGGTGTGTATCTTTGAAGGAGAAGAAGAACATGAAAAGAATCCATATGGTTCTCGTTCTTCTGGTGACAGTGTTTGTGGTGGTTGCCGCCGGTGGTGCGCCGTTGGCTTACGCCGGTGAGGCGGGCTCCATCCAGGTTCCCGATGCCTTGACCAGGGGAAGCGACACAGTGTTGAACACTGCGAGCACTCCGCCTGGTGGCGACGACGCCGAGGGCGATCCGGATTCCATGGGTGACGGCCTTTCCAAGGATCTCAACGATTCTGGCGCGTCTGCCAGTTCCGGCGGCCTGATTATCGACGGCGTTGATATTACGGCGCTTGAGGAGTCCTTGCTGTACATACTGTCGCAGATTCAGATTCTGGTGCTGTAGGGGGTGCCCGGTTGCGGGCAACCCGGCATCGACAACAATTACGGACAGGTCACCGGTCCACTTCCTCGCCGAGGGAACGGTTGATGAGAGACAACTATAAGAATCAACGTAGATACGGCGCTGACCGTCAGGCGTTCGGGCGGGCCCTCGAGCCCGCCGCGTGGAGCCGCTTGGAGCAGGTCGGTGATCTCCATTTCCATTCGTCTGCGTACTCGTCCGCCCTCGACTATTATGGCCAGTTACTCAACGAGGCGTCGCTCAATGTGGTTCCGTGTGAGCAGGCTTTCGGCGTTCTGCGCAAGGCCGTCGACTCGCATCTCCTGCTGGGGCATTTGAATCAGGCCACTGAGTTGCTGGATCTGGCATCCAGTCTGGTCAATCGCACGACTGGTTTGTCTGACCCCGGCGAAAACGCTGTGCTCAACGCCACGTTCGATATCAGGCGAGCGACTGTTTTCCGCGAGCGCGGCCGGCTGCACGATGCGCTGAACCTGGCCAAACGGGCTTTCTCGGTCCTGGCCCTGACGGATCAGCACGCTGATGTGGCACGGTTGCAGGTGGTGATGGGTGTTTGCCATGCCCGGCTCGGACGCGGGGTGAAGGCCGGCGAGTTCTTTGCCGATGGCTTGTCCACCTACCGCCGCATCGGCCACGACGAGGGCGTGGCCAATCTGCTGAACAACCTGGCTCTGCTGGAAAAGAACCAGTGCCACTGGGGCAAGGCGCTGGCGCAGATGGAGAAGGCCGTCGAGTTGGCCCACCGGATCGGGGCCAGTCATCTGTTGCCCGGCTTCTATCTCAATCAGGGAATCGTCCTGCAGAAGATCGACCGTCTCGGCGAGTCCCGTTCGTTGCTGGAAAAGGGATTGCGCCTGGCTGTCAGTCTTGGCGACCAGATCCATGAAACGCGCCTCAATCTGGCCATGGGGCGGCTTGAAACCCTCTCGGGGCGATTGGCGCGGGCCGAGACTTTGCTGCTCAGCGGCAAGACGCTAGCGGATCAGAACCACTTTCTGCGGGAGGCCACCATCGCCGATGAGTATCTCGGTGATGTTCAACTCCTGCGGGGCGACGCGGACAAAGCACGTTTCAATTACCAGTTGGGATTGGAGAAATCCCGCTCGATCGCCGTGGGCAATGATCTCGAGGGCGAGTTGCAGCGGCGCGTGGGCGAGGCCCACCTGCTTTCCGGCCAACTGGATGAAGCGATTGCGGTCAGCCAGGCTGCCATTGCTGTCTGTGAGCAGTGCGGTGAAGAGTATGAGATCGGTTTCTGCCATCTGACCCTGGGCAAAGCCTACGCGCGCCGGAATGACTGGCAGTAGAGCGATCATCACTTCCGCCAGGCAATCGCCAGATTCCAGGACCAGCGTCTGCAGCACCTGTGGTGCCGCGCGATCCTCGAATTTGCCGACCACCGGCTGGAAAACGCAGCCGAGCCGGAACTGCTGCTCTTCAGGCGTTATTTGATGGACGCCCAGGAAGATGGGGCCGCATCGGTCAGCGATCTGGTCCTGTGTCAGGTGCTGGAAAAGCTGGCCCAGGTCCAGATCCAGTTGGGGCAATTCGACGACGCGCTGCTGACCGTCTTTGAACTCGAACGCCATGCAACGGGTTGCGAGGACCCGACGCTGGACAACTCGGTTGTGGCCTTGCGCAATCAGATCGAAGCCGGCTTGCTCGGCGGCGTCAACGACACCGAGTCCCATCTGCAGGCGATTTCGGGTCTGCCCGGCCTTTTTGCCCAGGGCGGGCCGGCTGTGCCGCGCAATCTGGGGTCCGTGTTGGCCGCAGGTATGGAGCGAGTGCAGGCGGACAGCGGCTTCATCGCCATGATCAGTCACGATGGCCGGGGTCTCGCGACACATATCGCGGCCCGCAAGGGATTGACCGAGAATCTGAGCGAGCAGCTCTCCGGTTGGTTTGACGGCGAGCTTTCCAGCGGACGTCGCTCGGGCACGTGTTTCTTTTCCCGGTTGGATCCGGCTGATGATATTGTCATGGCCGTGCCGGCACTCCTGAGCGTTGCCGACAGTTGTGTCTTCATGCCGATCGCGCTGCACGACCAGCGCTTTGGCCTGCTCTGCCTGGCCAAGTCCGGTGTCGGCGCCGGTGGTTCGGCCTTTGATCGGGCCAGCCTTGATTTCCTGGCGACCTATATGGGATTCCTGGCGCTCTTCCTCTATGAAAAGGGGCGCGGCGCCACTGACGAAACTGTGCATACTCCCTTCGAGCGGATCGAGAGCTTCGAGAACATCATCACCCAGAACAGCAAGATGCTTGATGTTCTGGGCCTGGCGCGCAAGGTGGCGCCCAGTGATTTGACGGTCTTGCTCAGCGGTGAGACCGGAACGGGCAAGGGTTTGCTGGCCTACTCGATCCACGCCTTGAGCAAGCGGGCTGGCCGGAAGTTCCTCTCCATCAATTGTGCGGCGATCCCCGAAGCGCTGCTGGAGTCCGAGCTGTTCGGCCACAAGCGCGGCAGCTTCACCGGGGCGCACAGCGACAAGAAGGGGTTGCTGGCCGAGGCTGAAGGCGGCACCGTATTTCTTGATGAAGTAGGCAAGATGCCCTTCAGCATGCAGGGCAAGTTGCTGCATTTCATGGACACCAAGATTGTGCGCCCGGTCGGCGGCAACGTCGAAGTGCCGGTGGATGTGCGGATTGTTTGTGCTTCCAAGGCCGATTTGCATCAGATGGCCATGGAGGGGAAGTTCCTCGAGGATCTCTATTACCGGCTGCTGGATTTCCCGCTGGTGATGCCGCCGTTGCGCGAGCGTCCCGATGATGTCGAGTTGCTGACCCGGCATTTCGTCGAACGCTTCAGTATGGAGTTGGCTGGCGAGGTGCCGGCTCTGGATCGGGGTTTCCTGGATTGTCTGGTGCAGCACAGCTGGCCGGGTAATGTGCGGGAATTGGAGAAGACGCTGCGGCGGGCCATTGTGCTGGCCCAGGGTGATGGTGTTTTGCGTCCCGAGCATTTGCCGGAGCAGATTGCCGGCACGCCGGATGCGGTGCCCAGTGGTGAGGTGGCCCCGTTGAAGGAGACTTTGGCCGGTATCGAGTGCCGTGAGATCAGGCGCGCTCTCGAGATTTCCGGTGGCAACAAGTCCCAGGCTTCCCGGGTGTTGAAGATCAGCTATCCGAATCTGTTGAAAAAGATCCGTCACTACGGGATCGTGAAGGACTGATCCGGCCCGGGGATGGATGTATTAAGTCCCGTGTGGGGACTTGGTTTGTGCATAGCAAAAGTTTATAACGCAACTTGTTCCAGTACAGCAGGTTGCGTTTTTTTAGGAATACCTGTTAATAAAGTTAATAGTAAATTGAGACAGTGGTGATTGCTGGCGTCTTTCAGTTGAACGGGTTGCCTTGTAAGTCGGTATTATGAAGCCTGTTATAGAAATTCCAGCCGTTTTGGTCAAGTTGGTACGGGCCCTGCTTATGCAGGAGCGAAGGGGCGAGTTACAGGGAACCTCTTCGAACTTGATTGATCTTTGACATTCGTGTTTTCGGGAGAGGCGAGGTTGTTTCCCTCATTTTGCTTACCGGCATGGGGGGAAGTTCTCAACAAGAAGGTTGTCAAAAGGATTGTGAAGAGGTGGGGTCTGATCAGTCGTTTTTTGGCGGCGAGAGAGAATCTGCAACCTTTTCTCCCGAAACACGAATTTCAAGGAACACTCAGGACATACAGTTCTGGATCTCTCACCGGAGATCATAAAAAGAGCCCTTACTGATCTTGAAAAGGCGAGATTCAAGGTCAGGCTGCCGCAAGGCGGGGCTCTTTTTCCATGCCTGGAACTCAGGCCGCCCGGGCCGTGAAACCAGGGAATCACCAGGCTTTGTTCCGTCTCTTTTTGGATAATCTGTCCTGCAATTCACACAGCCACCAGCGAAAAAAGGACAGCCAGGATCCGGTCGATGGTGACGCGCGACCGCTTGCTGCCGGCAGGTGTTGGCGTGTGCAGTGACGCCTGGAGTTTTCCAACATGCGTAATTGTAGCGAGTTAGCTGGTTGCTGGCCCGTGGCCGTCGGCTATGGTCTCCCGTAGTTCTGATCTGACTGAACCATGACTGCCGGCTCGACCGAGGGTGGCACAAAGTCTGCGTTAGTCACGTAGCGAACGTGGTATTGACAGGAGGCGATTTCATGAGCAAAGCCAATGAACTCCGAAGGGCGAACGATACGCGACTCAGGACGGCCTCCGTGTGGGCCGTTCCCGCGGGCGGTTTCGGAGCGAAATTGACGAGCAGGCTTCTGGTGGCCCTGGTCTTGTCCTTGCTGGTGGCGTTGGCCGGTTGCGAGTCCGACGAGGACTGTATCAACTGCGTCGACTTGCCGCCTCCTGTCGTACCCACGGGTGTGCACAGTATCAGTGGCAACAATGAAGTGATTGTCCAGTGGATCGACATCGCCTACGCCCCTTACGACGACAGCTACAACGAAAACGTAACCACCTATTTCATCTACAGCCGATTCTACGAGAACGGCGATGAGTTTGATCCGGACCGCGAATTCTTCTTCATCGGTGAAGTGGCCTGGAACGAGAACTATGACGGCAGCACCGGGCTGCACTGGTTCTATGACACCGAAGCGGTCAACGGCGAGCAGTACGAATACGCCGTGGCCGCCGTCAATGCCGCTGGACGGCAGAGTGCCCTGAGTTTCGAATTTGTCGCCGATGCGCCGTTGCCGATGAGTCCGCTCGACGGGCAGGGCTGGTTCCTGCCCGTCGAGGTCTTCGATGGCAACGGTCCGAGTGTCAATCTCTCGGCCTTCAATTTCCGCACGGCAGGATTGAATCCGACGGTGCTGACCGCGGGCCGCGTCAGCCCGGCCGCCCCTCACCATATCAGGATCAGTATCGAGGGCGGTATTGCCTACGCGCTGGCCGAGGTCGCGTCCACGAGGATTCAGGACTTCGGCTCGTTCAGTGACGGCAACGGCAATGTGATCTTCGAGGGCGTTTCGTGGGCGCCGGCTGAGGGGTATTCGCGCACCGGCAGGCTGGAACTGGTTGAAGGCCATGTCTATGTCGCGGAAATCATCGATCCGGTGACCAGCGAGTTGCATTACGCCAAGTTCGGCATCAACGCGATCAACGCCGGTTCGGTCGAGCTCATCTGGGCCTACCAGCTGATTCCCGGGTTGCCGGAACTCAAAATGCCGAACCCGGGCGGCGATCCCGGGGTCAAGCCGCAAGTGATAAAGCTCTAGGACCGTGTCCTGGAAGAGAACGAGACAGGAAAGGAGAGTGAAGCCATGACCCGCACATCGAATTACAACCCGACACTGAACTCCCTGAGGAATCGGGGAGGGATGGGCTTCGCGCTGGCTGCCGTTTGGGCTCTCCTGTTCACCATTGCGCCGGGACCTGCCCGGGGCCAGGATTACGAAGTGGGCGGCCGCAGTGACTATCAGGCGGAAAAGACAGTGGCTGACTACACGAGCCAGGCCCAGCAGGCCGCTGGTAACGACTTCGACTACCAGGCCAACCCCTTGCGGGTCGAGGTCTGGGTCGACAAGCCCGCCGGCGAGGTCTATCGCAAGGGCGAGGAGATCCGGGTGGGCGTGCAGACCAACGAAGACGCCTACGCTGTCGTGTACCGAATTGATTCCGAGGGCCTGGTGACGATTCTCTGGCCCCGGAGCCGCTTCGACGACGGCTTCCTCTTTGGTGGCCATGAGTATTCCCTGCCGGTGACGGGCGGGCGCAGCCTGCGGGTGTCGACGCAGGAAGGGGAGGGTATTGTTGAAGCGATCGTCTCGCGCTATCCCTTCGACCTGCGGGCCCTGGAACTGGATTTTCATCACGAGAGCACGAACGAGCGCTACGATTTTGCGGTGGCCGGTGACCCTTTCCTGGCCATGAACGAGGTCAACTATGCGGTGACCGGGCTGGAGGATTCGGCGGAATTCGTGGTGACCAATTATGTCAGCTACTATGTCCACCAGCAGGTGGATCATCCGCGCTACCTGTGCAGTCAGTGCCATATCGACGATGGTCTGGCGACTGATCCCTACGGGGAGACCTGCACGCTGGACATCCAGTACGACTACTCCTGGTACAACAGCTGGTACGACCGCTACGGTTACTATCCCGTCTACGGCAATCCGGTCTATGTGTATATCGATCCCTGGACCTACAACCCCTGGGTCAACTACTGGTACACGCCCTACTACAGCAGCGCGCCGTGGTACGGCTGGGGCTGGGGCTGGGGCGTGTCCTACATCTGGGGCTATTCGCCCTACTACTGGGGCAACAGCGTGACGGCCTACAACAGTGGCTACCAGCGCTATCGTCCGCTGGACCGGTCGGGACTGGACGGCGGCCGCGGCGGTTCGGTGACCAAGACCAGGGAGTATTCGCGTGGCTCGGAAATGGTGCGCAAGAGTGGGCCTTCCGAGAGTGAACGCGGTTCGATGAAAGCACGTACCCGAACGGACAGAAGCTCCCGGGACCGGACGACGGTTGCCGGCCGCAGCACCGGTGGCCGGGATCCGAATTACCGGGGTGCGCCGGCCGAATCCCGTTCGCGGGGCTCCGCAGGCCAGGTGGCCACGACCGGGCGCAGCCAGAGCGGATTGCGAATTCGTGAGAGCGGGCGTGGCTCCGGCACGACGAGAACGCGGACGTCGGCCACGACGACGTCACGCCGGCATACGGCGGCCGGTGAAGGCCGGCGCGCTGGACTCGTGCCCGTGAGCCGGGGATCCTCTTTTGACAATGAAACCTGGCGGGGCACCAGCCGGGTCGGTGGTCGCAGCACCACGACAGTCGGCCGCAGCGGCCGGACAGGATCGGGCTCCGGCCGCAGCAACAGCCCGGCCGCCTCGGCCAACAACCGCACCCGAAGTTCGAGTGGCGGGAAGGCCGTGCAGCCGCGGAAACGCAGCACCCGGGTGTGGAACGCGACCGGCAGCCGCTCCGGCTCGAGTCAGAACTCGCGGCGGTCCCGGTCCAGTGCGGTGAACAACCGCAGTACCGGCGGCCGCAGCGGCAACAGTGCCACGAGCGTCAAGCGCACGAGATCTTCGGGCAGCAAGTCGAGCGGTGGCAAGTCGTCCGGTGGCCGGTCCAGTGGTGTCAAACGCAGTGGCGGGTCCCGGGGCGGCAGCAGCGCCGGACGCACAGGCGGTGGCTCCCGGGGCGGCAGTTCCGGCGGTGGCCGGTCGTCAGGCGGTTCCCGGAGTTCCGGCGGCCGCAGCAGTTCGTCACGTCGCTAGCGGCGTCAGGCGAGGAATTCAGATTGTGTTGGTGGTTTCCCCCCATCACCCGTCGGCCGGAGAGAGACCGGATTCTCGAAGAGGTTGGCACCAAAACGGGAAGGGTAGCGAACCGACTGGACGGGGACACCGACACATCAATGGAGAGCCCGGCGGGGGAATGTCGATCAGGGGTGACAGGTACCGCGTCGGGCTCTCCGACTCTCCACAGATCAGCGCGTGATTGACCGGGCTGCGGGCCCTGCCTATAATGCGCAGCGAATATGATCCCCCGAGTTTCCGGACCAGGCCGGTTTGATCCCTGAAAGGCCCATTGATTCATGCGCATTATTCCCTTCGCCCTTTGGTTTAGCCTTGTTGCTGTCCACGGCGCGGTTCCTGCCACCGCCGGGACACCGGTGGTCTACGGGGCGGATGCTGCCGGTACCGCAGCGGTTGCCGGGCTGCAGGAACTCCTACGGGCGCAATCGGCCCCGCTGCGGGCTGATGCCGCGCGCGGTCGCCAGGCCAGTCGTCTGGCTGGCGAGAGGGCCCCCGACACGCTGAATGCCCTGGTCATGATGTGCGACTTCAGCGACAGTTTGATGCTCGGCCGTTACGGCCAGGTGCCGGGTGATTTCCCGCCGCCGATGCAGACCGATCGTCACTACGCCGCCCACGATTCGGTCTACTTCGACCATATGTTGAGCAAGGTGTCCGACTACTTCACCACGGTCAGTGGTTCCCGGCTCACGATCAACTACACCATTCATCCCCGCACGATCAATCTGCCGCAACCCATGTGGTTCTATGGCAATCATCCGCAGGAAGGCGAGCAGACCATGCTGCTGGCCGCTCAGGTGGTCGACAGTCTGGGCACCGAGATCGACCTGTCCTTGTACGACACTTTTGTGCTGATGCACGCCGGTGCGGGTGAAGAAACCGACATCCTGGGCAACAGCCCCGAACAGATCTTCAGTACCTATCTCGATCCGGACGATTTTGCGGCCGCAGTCGAGGACAGCATTCTGGAGCAGCCGTACCTGCCGGCGCCCGGTTTCCCGGCGGGAACCGGAATCGACCGTGTTCTGGTCCTGCCGGAGACGGAGCAGCAGGATCCGGTCGGGGGCTTCGGGGGCGGCTTTGGCAGCCTGGGTGTCTACTGCTTCGAGTTTGGGCTGCATCTGGGCATGCTTTCGCTGAGCGATTTTACGCCTTCGGGTCGGCCGGACAGCCAGGGCATCGGCCAGTATGGCCTGATGGGGTACGGGCTGTTCGTCGGGCTGGGCTTCATTCCGCCGCACCCCTGCGCCTACAACAAACTGCTGATGGGTTGGCTGGATCCCTACGAGGCCGACGCCCGGAGCGGCGGCACGTATAGGCTGACGCCGTCCGAGGCACCGAACCAGCCGTTGGCCTGCGCCCGGGTGAATCTCACCGGCCAGGAGTTCTGGCTGCTGGAATACCGCCTGCAGGATCCCAACGGGGATCGGCGCTATACATTCGGCGACGACAAGAACGGCAATGGGCTGCCTGATTTCTACGACATGGATTCCACTGTGGGTGGCGGCATTCCCACCGGCAAGTTCGACGCGGCCACCGATTCCCTGGAGCGGGTCATCGAGGCCGAGTGGGACTTTGCCATGAGCGAGAACAGCGCGCGCGTCCTGGGCGAGTTGGGCTGGGGGAGCGGCGTCTATGTGTGGCACATCGACGAGGGCGTGATTGCGAGCGTGATTGATGCGCCGCGCAATCTCTTCAACGCCGACGCCGGGCGCAAGTCGGTGGACCTGGAAGAGGCCGACGGGATTCAGGACCTGGACTCCAACGAACCGTCGGCGTATATGCTGGGCGGCGATGATGACAGCTTTCGCGGCGAGTTCACGGCGGATTTCACGCCGTCGACGCGCCCGAATACCGGAACCTCGAGCGGGGCCTACAGCGGAGTCGCCTTCAGGAATTTCAGCAATGTGGTGACCGACTCCTTCGTGGCGCCGCTGTACACCGATCCGGAGACCGGGATCACCTACTGGGCCTTCGAGTACGCTGATACCATGTCCTTTGATCTTCAGATTGAAACAGCTGCGGCCGGTGCGCCGGTGCTGCACGCGCGCCGGGATCTGGCGCCCGGAACGGACTTGCGCGGGTCCCATGTCCTGGTGGGCGATCTGGACCAACTGGGGGGCACTGACGAGATCATTCTGGCCGGACATGCAGGCGAGGTTTTTGTGCTGGACGGGAATCTGGATGAATTCCTGGACCACGACGGTGATGCGGCCACCCTGGAGCCATTCGTGGTCGGCACGCGCGGCGGGGCGCCGGTGGTGTGGAACCTGCCGCCGGCCCTGGGCGACATCGATGGCGATGGCGAGCCGGAAATCCTGCTGACCGGGGCCGGAGGGTTGTTCGCCTTCAAGCGGGACGGAACCGCAGTGCGCAACCCGGAACCGGGATCTTTCGGGCTCTATGCGGATGTCCCCGGCTGCGAATTGCCGCCGGTTCTGCTGGCCGATTCGCGATTCAGCCCAGAGGCGGATCCGGGTGCGAGGGTGCAGGCACTGGTCATGGAGCAGGGGCCGGGCGGCGCCCGACTGTTGTTCCTGCGCGGGGCTGATGCCACGGAGATAGCCGCGGTAGACCTGGGTGACGGGGTCGTCAGGTCGGTGCCGCTGGCCCTGGATGACTATGTTGTGGTGGCCGTGGCCGATACCAGTGGGGCGAACAACCGCCTGGTGATCCTGGAGCGTACGGCGGATATTCTGCCGGCGATTCCATCCCGCCTGGACCTGGCTTTGTCCGGGATGCCCGGGCGGTTGCCGCTGCTGGCTGGTATCGCCCCCGGCAGTGATCCGGCCCAACCACTCTTTTTTGTGACCGTAATCGATACGGCCGGGCGTGGTGAGACCGTCTTCTTCGATAACAACCTGGTGGCGGCACGGGAGCCCAGCCTGTGGCCGGTCGACCTGGTGGTTGCAGCCCCTCTCGGTCTGGGCGGCGCCTTTGTGGGCCAGGATGTTCTGGGGCGGGTCGGCAACGGTGGCCATTGGCTGACCGGGTGGCCGCGACGGCCGCTGCAGGGCGACCTGGCCGGTGATTCACGGTGGCAGGGGCAGCCTCTGGTGGCCCAACTTGTTGGTTCGGTCCAGAATCTGGACCAGTTTATTTTTCCGACGCGGGATGGGCGCCTGTTCGCCACCGGCGGGCAGGGCGATGATGAGCCGGGCTGGCCGCTGGCCGGGCCGGCGGTCTCGGCCGGTACGCCGGCCTTTGGGCAACTGGTTGGCTCACCCGATGCTGATCTGGTGACGACCGGGACCTTTGACCGGATCACCGGTACTGACGGGGCAGCGGGACTTGCCACCGAACCGGTGGCCACGGTGGCGGTCTGGCGTGATCTCGCGGTTGCGCAGCCTATCTGGCCGATGCATGGTGGGTCGGTCTGGCGCAACGGGTCTTTTGACCTGGCGGTCTGGCAGCCCGGCGGGGCTGTTGCACCGGGCACAGGCCTGGTGTCCGGCAGCCACTTCTGCTTCCCGAGTCCCCTGGAAGAGGGCCCGCTGCAGGTGAGCGGCAAGGTCCGCAGTCCGGCACGGGTCAAAGTCGTGGTGTATAATCTTGAAGGGGAAGAGGTGGGGCAAACCGGTTGGCAGGCGGTCGGCCCGGTTGAACCTTTCATTGTTGGTATTGACTTGCCGGGGGCGGTAACGGGGCTTTACCTGTGCCGTCTGGTGGTCGATACCCCGGGAGTCGGAACGGAGAACAGTGTGACTCAGTTCGCGATTGTCCACTGATGGGGATCGCGTGACAGGCTATAATAGGCGGCAAGATGACCGGGGCCTCCGGGGCCGTGGTCGGCACAACACGGAAAGGGATTCCATGGTTCGCAAGAACAAGACGACGGCGGGAGCGCTGGTGGCAGCGATGCTCCTGACGGTGGCCCTGGCACCATTGGCTCAGGCAGCGGAACCGGGCGAGTCCGGCTTGCTCTCTTTGCGCATCGGGGTCGGCGGGCGCGAGGCGGGAATGGGCGAGGCCGGAGTGGCCAGCAGTCACGGGGCGGCGGCGATCTACTGGAATCCGGCCAACAATGTTTTTGGCGACCTGGAGACCGAACTGGTCCTGCAGCACGACCGCTATCTCGGCCTGTTCAATCAAGAGGCTGCGGCCGTGGCCCATCGGGTTGGGCGAGGAGTCGTCGGGTTTATCTTTACCGGGCTCTATTCCGATGCGATTGACCGGCGCAGCCAGGACAATACGGGTATTCCCGAGGGATCCTTCAAGCCGTACGATGTGGCTTTTGGCGTGAGCTATGCCCATCCGCTGGGTGAGAGCTTCGGGCTGGGGATGAATGCGAAGATGGTCTATCAGCGCATTGATATCTATTCCGACACCGGCTTCGCCTTCGATTTCTTCGTCAGCCACAAGGCCGTTGTCGAAGGGCTGATGTTTGGCGCGAGTGTGACCAATCTGGGCGGGCAGATGAATCTGAAGAACGATGCGTTCAATCTGCCGACGGCGTTTCGGATCGGTGCCTCGTGGAGCCCGGAGCACGACGATGGCCTGGGCCGGCTGACGCTTACCGGCGATGTGGTGATGCCCAACGATGCCAACAACAAGGCCCACGCGGGCGCCGAATACCGCCTGCTGCCCGAATTCTCGCTGCGCGTGGGCACGCGTATCAACTATGAGAATCAGGGGCTGACTGCCGGTGCGGGTTTCCGGACCGGAGTCTTGGGCGTTGACTACGCCTACGGTGAATCGACTGTCGACGGCATTGACGACGGGCACAAGTTCGCGCTGAATCTGGTGTGGTAGCGGGAGCGCTGCGGTCCGGTTTCCAGGCATGACTGAGCGCTCCGTGACCTGGTCGCGGGGCGCGCCTTGTCCCAGGGCCGTTAGAGGGGACTCGGGCCGCGGCCGAATTCGTGCAGGCTGAACCGGCCGTCACGCAGCAGTCCGTAGCCCAGAGGGTCAAACCAGCCGGCGAGAGCGGCCAGTTGGCGGCCGCCGTTCTCGTGGACGAAACCGTGGTGGACGTGGCCCATGACCAGCAGGTCCCAGGGGGCCGTTTGCTGGCGGGCCAGCCAGCGGCGGCCTCGCTCTTCGATGGCCGAGGCTTCGTCCCGGGTCGCGCCGCGGCTCTTGCCGCTGAGCCAGGTGCTGAGGGCAAAAAGAATTTCCGGGTGCAGGCTTTTGGCCAGAACTATTCCGGGGCGCGTGCGTACCATGGCGCGGAAACTGTTGTAGGCCCAGTCGAACTTCAGCAGGCCGTCCCCATGATCGAGCCGGACGCGGCGGCTGCCGAACTGGATGGTCTCCGGGGCGCCGGTCGCGGTGCACTGGTAGCGCCGATGAAAGTAGTCGACTGCCCAGATGTCGTGATTGCCGCCAATAAAATGCAATTGTGTCCCGGCGGCCCTGACCTCGTCCAGACCGTGCAGCAGGGCTTCATAGCCCTTGAGCCGGAAGTGCGGGTAGTCGAACCAGAAATCGAAAATATCACCCAGCAGGACGAGGTGGTCGACCTGGTGGGACAGGGTCAACAACTGCAGGAACTGGTCCATCCGGGCCGACTCGGCGGGATCCGGCTGCAGGTGGAAATGGGAGTCTGAGACGAACAGTACGGTTGGTTCGACCGTATCTGCTGCTTGCGCAGGCTCCGGCTGCACCTGGCGCTCAGTGTGTTCTGTGGTTTCATTCATGATGCCTAATCTGTAGGATAGGCAGGATTCTGACAACCGAAAATGCGTGGCGCGGGCCGCGCGCCCGAGGAGGTCGTGATGTCTTTGTTCGATGACGTGAAGAAGAATCTGGTCGAGTGGTATGCGGTGACGTCGGAGAAGACCAGCGAGGTGGCGCGGGTGACAACGCGCCGGTATGACAAGTTCGGCATCAGCCGGGACATTGAGCGTCAGTTCAGTGAGCTGGGCAGCCTCGTGTACAACGGCCTGGCTGCGGGCCGGCAGGATATTCTGGCCGAGGAAGGCGTGCTGGCCCTGGTGGAACGGATCAAGGGACTGGAAGAGGAACTGCGCGCCAAGAACGAGGAGATCGAGCGTATCCGGCGGGAATACAGCGAGCGCAAGGCTGAGGCTGCCGCCGCCGGTGGGGCGTCCGCGACGGTGATTACCGATCCGGTGCTGCACGAAGGGCAGGAGGACAGTGCCATCCTGGTCGAGCCCGTGGTGGACGCGGAATCTGATTCCGACAAGCCAGAGTCAGAAGAGACGAAAAAAGATGGTTGACATCAGGATTCATTTGCGGATATGATGTCCGTAAGTTCCCTGTAACGTCCGGGCTGAGGGGATTCGGCAGAGGTGCCGATCCTCGGGTGATGTCCCGGGCCGTGGCTCGCTCCTTCACCGGACCTGGAACCCAGATGGACGGTGAAAACGCGATGCTACACGATTGGCACAACTCAAGAACCGCCAGCCGCGCCGGGGGGCGGGGTTGCTTACAGCGCAGATGTGCTCTGGTCAAGGTTGACGGTGATTCCGGCCACCTCGATCAGCGCACGCTCTGCGTTTTTGCGTTGGCAGTGGTGTTGTGGTTCGCGGCTGTCGCTGTGGCCCCGGCGGCGCTGGTCAATGACGCGGTGGAGTCTCCTTTCGTGGCGGTCAGCCGTGCGGTGCGGCCGGCGGTCGTCAACATCCGCATCGTCAAGTCGGTCAATGCCGAGGGCGTGGGGACCAGCCCGCTGCAGGAGATGTACCGCCAGTTCTTCCCGGATGAACAGGGCAAGGGCGGACGCTTCGAATCGCCGGCCACCGGTTCCGGGTTCGTCGTGGACGCCTCGGGCGAGATCCTGACCAACCACCATGTCATTGCGGACGCCGACGCGATTTTCATACGCTTCAGTGGGGAGAAGAGGGAGTACCGGGCCGAGCTGGTCGGCAGTGACCGCAATACGGATCTGGCGCTGCTGCGCATCGATCCGGACGGACGCCGGCTGCCGACCCTGGCCTTTGGCGATTCGGAGGCGCTTGAAGTGGGCGCCTGGGCCATCGCCATCGGCAACCCGTTCGGCAACCTGGAAAGCAGCCTGACCGTCGGCGTGGTCAGTGCCAAGGGGCGCGGCGACCTGAAGATCGGCGGGCTCACGCCGCGCTATCAGGACTTTATCCAGACTGACGCCTCGATCAACCACGGCAACAGCGGTGGGCCGCTGGTGGACATCCACGGTCAGGTGATCGGGGTCAATACGGCCATCAGCGAGCGGGGACAGGGGATCGGCTTTGCGGTGCCCAGTCGTCTGGTACAGGTAATCTACCGTCAGCTGCGGGCCAATGGCCGGGTCGTGCGAGGGTACCTGGGCGCGGTGACCGAGGATGTGGTTCAGGTGGTGGGCGAAGAAATCGAGGGTGAGCCGGAGACCGGCGCTCGCGTCCTGCGTATTGTTCCGGATTCCCCGGCCGAGGCAGCGGGCCTGCAGGCCGGGGATGTGGTGGTGGAGTTTGCCGGTGAGCCGGTGGAGTCACGTCGCGAGTTGTTGTTCCTGATCGCGGCGGCCGCGCCGGGCCAGGAAGTGGAGATGACCTTTGTCAGGGGCGGTAAGCGGAAGGGAATCCGCGTGCGTCCTGTTGAATGGATAGAGAGAGAGACACCGGCTTCCGCATCCCTGGCGGACCAGTGGCTCGGCATGGAGGTGGCTTCCCTGGCCGACGGTGACCCGCGAGTCCTGCGTCTGAAGGAAGCGCTTGGCGTCACGGCGGCAACCGGAGTGATGGTTGTGGCGGTGCAGGAGGGCCAGTCGGCGGCGGATGCCGGTATCCGCCCCGGAGACGTTTTGTTGGCCATAGCCGATCAGGAGATCATGGACCTGGCGGGTTACCACCAGGTGCGGGCGCTGCTGGCGTCCCGGCATGAACCCCTGATGGTCCGCTTGCGGACCGGCGGTGTGGAAAACACAGTCCTGGTCCAACCCCGCTCGCGCGGGGTCGAGAATTGATTCACCCCCCACGCTGGCATGGAGGAATCCTATGGCTGGCAAGAGGAATTTTCTCCCGGCGATGCACGAGAAGGGCCTTGAGGTCTATTTCCGTGACATCAACCGGTATGATCTGATTGACCGGGAACAAGAGGTTGTTCTGGCCAAACGGATCGCCGCTGGTGACGAAGAGGCCCTGCAGTGTCTGGTGCGCGCCAACCTGCGGTTCGTGGTCTCGGTGGCCAAGCGGTACATAAACCAGGGTCTGATGTTGTCCGACCTGATCAACGAGGGCAACCTGGGCCTGCTCAAGGCGGCGCACCGCTTCGACGAGAAGCGCGGCTACCGTTTTATTTCCTATGCCGTGTGGTGGATTCGTCAGTCCATCATGCAGGCATTGCTGGACAAGTCGCGTACGATCCGGCTGCCGCAGAACCAGACGGCCCTGCTGATCAAGATCAGCCGGACGCGGTCCATCCTGCAGAACGAGGGCAATCCGAACCCGAGTCCGGGCCAGATCGCCGAGCGGTTGGATCTGGATCGGGCGGACGTCGTGCATGCCCTGCGCAGCGACCGGACCGAACTGGCGCTGGAAGACGACGGGGCCATGGGCAGCGATCGGCCGCTGACCGAAGTGCTGGCCGATGAGGGTCAGGAGGCGCCGGACTTTTCGGTGCTGCAGCGTGGTCTGCGGGAAGATGTGCGCAAGTGCCTCGATGTTCTCAGCGCGCGAGAGGCCGAGATCATCGTGCTCTACTTCGGACTGAGCTTCGAGGAAGCCCAGACGCTGCAGGTGATCGGGCAGCGCATGGGCCTGACCCGGGAGCGTATCCGGCAAATCAAGGAGAAGGCGCTGGCCAAGCTGCGCAGCTCCAAGGGACGGGTTCTGCTCTACGACTATTACTAGGTCGTCAGGGTAAGGCTGGACCCACGGCGCCGGCGACAGGAGTCGTCGGCGCCGTGCGTATTTGAGGCCGGCGTTCCCGGTGGCGCAGTCCTTGCTCGCTATGCCCCATAAGGCCGCAAACGGTGCAAATCGACCGTTTGAGGGATCAGGATTGACAAACTTCGGGCGAAGGGGCATGTTTTCGGCCGCCGGGCGAGCGAGATCCTCCCCTTTGCAAGCCGCTGGATGCCGGGTGCAT
>JAJRWA010000068.1 GCA_024277025.1 Candidatus Krumholzibacteriota bacterium
ACAAATCCATATCCATCAGTGCGAGGACTGCGGCCAGGCTTCGGTTCAAACCAGCCGTGGCGAGATGCCGATCGGCGCGGCGGAGCTGGCCCAGGCCGAGTGCGATTGCCGGGTCAGCCGGCCGGGCGAGCGCAACACCACTTCAGTCCCGCCGGCGACACGGCGGCAGGTTCTGGCCGAAGCCCGCCACAAGTGCCAAAGAACGGGCTGCCACCACACGCGATACCTGGAGATCCATCACAAGATTCCCCGATCCCTGGGTGGGACCAATGCGTTGGACAACCTGATCTGTCTTTGCAGCGCCTGCCACAGGCTCGTACACGAAAGCAATTCAGGCGCGTCCTGGGTGAAATCGCCGGCGGCGGTCTACCAATGGCGGTCCAGGGCCGCGCTGAGCCGGCCCTCCCGCCGGTGGCAGCCGGACCCTGTATATTTTGATTTATCAACACATTAATATTGATAACAATCTTCAGATCGGGTAAAATTACGCAATCACCTATGCTATCATGTCTGAACAACCAGACTCAAGGAGCACGAGTCCCCCATGACAAGGATCGTCACCAGCAAGGAAGCCCTCCGCTTCCACCGGTTGCGGCTTGCGTTGCTGGCCCTCGTCATCGCCTGCCTCGCAACACCGGCGATCGCCCAGATTTCGGACGACTTCTCCGCTGCTGAACTCGACACGACCCTCTGGCAACTCGTCGATCCGCGCGGCGACGGTGAACTGGTGATCGCTGCCGGACAGGCCACGCTCACGGTGCCCGCCGGCCGGCCTCACGACGCCGGGCCCGCCGGCAACAACACCCTGCGCCTGCTGCAGAATCTGCCCGACACCGATTTCTCCCTGGCCGCTCGCTTCGATAGCGTCCCGCAGTCATTGGGCCAGGAGCAGGGCCTGATGGTCTTGCAGAATCCGGGCAGCCACGTGCGCCTGGCCGCCAGTCATGACGGCAAGCAGTTGGCGGTGACCTGGGCCCGCGTGGTCAACCACCAGGTGCTGGCCCAGGGACGGCTGGAAATTGCAGCCACCGATACGATCTCGCTGCGCCTGGAGCGCGTGGGCGACCAGTGGACGTGCACCTACCGGACCGCCGGCGGAACCTGGCTGGCCGCATTCGCCTTTGACCACACCCTGCGCGTGGACCGGGGCGGTGTGTACGCGGCGAATTTCCGGCTGGACACCACGGACAATCCCTACGACCGCGACAACCCACCGGTGGACAAGAGCACCGGCGGCAGCCCGGCCCCGGCCATGAGCGCCGTGGTCGACTACTTTTTCGACACCAACAATCCCATCGTGCCCGAAGACCCGGCCGCGCGCACCTTCACCGGCTTGGAGGCCTTCTACTATTTCCGCGCCGGATCACCCGCGGTGGTCTTTGACTACGCCGGCAGCGCCGCCCCGTACCACCTGACCCAGCTCGATTCCTCTGCGGTCACCTGGCTATCCGGGCACGGGCTCAGCCTGGATCAGCCCACGCTGGTCACGGCCCCGCGACCGGCCACCGAGCTCAACCAGGCCATCATGACCACCGGCGCGCTCACCCTTGAGGCCTGGTTGGACCCAATGACGACTGACCAGTCGGGTCCAGCCCGCGTCCTGACCGTGTCGAGCGATCCCTCCAACCGCAACGCCACCCTCAGCCACGGCCAGTGGGGCCTGCTGCCCAGCGATGTCTTTGATGTCCGCCTGCGCACCAGCGAGCAGTCGCTCAACGGCCAGCCGGACCTCGTCTCGCCCGCCGGCTCGCTGACCGGCGGATTGCAGCATGTGGTCTACACCCGCGACGCCCTGGGCGTGACCCGGATTTTCGTGGACGGCGTCGAGACCGTCAGCGGCCTGGCCGGTGGCGACCTGTCCAACTGGGACCCCACCTACCCGCTGGCCCTGGGCGGCGAACTGGACGGCACCCGCAACTGGCTGGGCACCCTGTATCTGGCCGCAGTCTACAGCCGGGCCCTGGCCCCGGCCGAAGTCGCCGCCAATTTCGCAGCCGGGCCCGACGGCGGTGCCTTGCCGCCCCTCGCACCGGCGATCATCCTGCAGGGCATCGCTCCCGGCGACATGTTCGACTTCACCGATACGATCACCCTGGATGCCGTGGCCAATGACGCCGACGGCGTTATCGCCGCCGTGGAATTCCGGATCGGTGAACGGGTTCTGGCACGGGACGAAACAGCCCCCTATCACTTCGAATGGACCAACCCCACGCCGGGCGGCCAGCAGATCAGGGCGGTCGCCATCGACGACGACGGTCTGGAGACGGACTCGGCGGTGATCCCGGTTCATGTCGGCGTACCGTCTTCGTACGAGCAGGCTCTCTATCTGTCCGACACCTTCTTCGACGCGGATCTGGACGCTCCCTGGACCCTGGTCGACACCAGCGGTGGCGCGGCAATCAGCCAAAGCGGCGGCTCGGTGTATGTGAGTCTGCCGACCGCGACCCAATCACCCTGGGATCCGGCACCGGCCGCGGTACGCGCCTACCAGGCCGAAGTGGATACGGATCTGGCCCTGGATCTGATGATCGACCGGGACAACTGGAGCGGAGACGGCTTCACCGGCCTCGAGCTTGCCGACTCGCTGGGCGCCACGGTGCGTTTCGTGGCCGAACGTAGCGGGGGCAACTGGTCCCTCAGTTGGGGTAGTGCCGCCGCCGGCGATCCGGTTCTGGCCGGATCCGTGGCCTTGGGCTCGGCGACAGGCCCGCTGTGGCTGCAGCTGCGACGACAGGGCGGCACCTGCGAATTGCTCTACTCCGACAATGGCCTGACCTGGCAGCCGCTGGCCACGGTGAATCAATCGCTGATACTGAACCGGGCCGGCTGGCTGGCCGGAGCCACCGCCGGCGCGGTGACCATTGCCCTGGACCACGCCTTCAATCTGGCCCGCCCGATCGCGCCGGAGGACGGCGAACTCGGCGACCGCGACGGCCCGATCATCAGCCAACTGACGACGACCACGGCCTTCGACCAACTGACGCTCGACTGGCTCACCGACGAGCCGG
This sequence comes from Candidatus Krumholzibacteriota bacterium, assembly GCA_024277025.1. Lineage (GTDB taxonomy): Bacteria > Krumholzibacteriota > Krumholzibacteriia > LZORAL124-64-63 > LZORAL124-64-63 > JAGRNP01. The sequence continues at coordinate 3,009 of JAJRWA010000068.1, forward strand.
CCTACTACCGCCTGCGCTACGGCCTGACCACGGCCTTCGAGCTGGGCCTGATCGACGGCGGGTTCTTCAGCACGACCCACAACGCGGTGGTGCCCGGCTTGACCCCGGGCCAGACCTATCATCTGCAGCTGACCTGCCTGGATACTGCCGGCAACGTGACGGTCGCCGATCTCCTGGCGTACACCGACGCCATGGCCACGGCCGCGGCCGGGCCTGCCGCCGGCGACGTGTACCGGGAGACGGCGCTGGGTTTCGGCTCGGGCAATGACGACTGGCGCGTGACCGATCCGGACGCCCTGAACCCCGGCGCGGCCGAGTTCCTGCCCAACCCGGTGCTGAGCCTGACTGTGCCAGACCTGACGGGCGCCGTCCGGGCTGAGCTGGTCATCGACCGCTGGGGCGGGCACCCCGGCACGACCGGCAAGAAGATCCGGCTCAACGGCGGCTCGTGGCTGCATGTGCCCGACCCGACGACCATTCCGGACGATCAGCCCGAATGCTACGTCTACCAGGACAATCCGTTGATCGAGCTGCCGCTGGACCAGCTCACAGCGGGCCTGATCACCCTTGAGGGATCGGCCGACGAGCAGACCTGCTACAGTTTCGACTGGGGTCAGTGGGGTTGGTACGGCGTGGTCCTGCGGGTGTACTACGACGGCTCGGTGCCGCGTCCGGATGGGAATTTCCTGGCGCCGGCGCCAGGCGATACGATCACCGACAGCGTGGGCATCAGCGTGGCGGCGACCGACGCCGTCGACCTGGTGCACGTCCTGGCCCGCTATGACGGCGTGGACGGAGACGGCGATGGGGTCACCGGTGGCTGGCACCGCTACTACCGGCGGGCCCGCTACAACAACACCCTGAACCTCGACGGTATCGTGGGCACGGTCACGGCCGCCCCCTGGGATGTGACCTGGGACGCGACCTGGGTGCCGGACCAGGTGCCCGGCTCGGTGGCCCTGCAGGCGCGCATCCGCGACGATGCGGGCGTGTGGTATGTCACCGAAGTGGACAGCCTCTCCCTGAACCACAGCAACGGCGTGATCAAGGCCTACCCGTTGCTGGATGTGCCGCGTTCGTTCTGGGTGCGCACCGGCAA
>JAJRWA010000069.1 GCA_024277025.1 Candidatus Krumholzibacteriota bacterium
TACCGGAACTGCACCTTCAGCGAACCCCAGCCGGTCGCCTCGTTGACCACCGCGCCGCAGTCGGCGATGTGCTCACCCAGGCCACTGAAGACGTCGATGGGTGCGAACGACCACTGGTCGCAAGGATCGAAGGCGTCGTCCGCAACCGTGTCCCCGTCACAGATGCTGCTCAGCCGCCGCATCGTCAGGTTGGCCGTGTTGCCGTCGGCGCAGGACCAGTAGCTGCCCGGGTCCACCCCGACCTGGCCGAAGCTGTCGACGACCGTGCCGCCGCCGAAGGCCAGCACCAGCGCATCGTCGCCGTTGAAGTTGATGTTGCCGTCGGTCTGGTCGGCGTAGGCCAGCAGCACCGCGTCGGCCAGGGGGTTGACGATGACAAAGGCCGTGCCCGGATCAAGATCCACCGGATTCAGGGCGATGGAGACCGGCACCGTGGCACCGTTGGAATAACGCTCGATCGTGTAGCCGTTGAGATTGATCACATCTTCGGTGCCGTTGAAGATCTCGAGGGCCTTGTTGTTCCCCGAACCTTCGACGTACTCGGTCAGCAGCAGATCGGTGGTCTGGGCCAGGGCCGTCCCGGCGCCAAGGGTCAGACAGAGGACAACGAACGTTAGCTTAGACATCATAGAACTCCTGTTCCTTAGGGGCGCGCACGCCAAAAAAGTGTAGTCGCACACCCCAACCGGCTTCCAGCCGGACGGGAGGTTTGGGCGATGCTAAGATTATATCAAATCACTGCCCGGATTGTCAATAAAATCGGGCCGAAATCGCTGCCTAGCCCCGCAATTCGGTCACCAGGGCGGCATAGAACGCGCTGGCGGCCACCACATCGGCAATCGGTACGTACTCGTTGGCCGTGTGGGCGATTTTCTCCAGCCCGGGGCCGAAGCCCAGGCAGGGCACCTCGTGCAGGCCCATGATCGTCACGCCGTTGGTGCTGAAGGTCCAGCGGCTGACTTCGGCTTCCCGTCCGGTCACGCCGGCAAAAGCGCGGGTCGCCGCCCCCAGGGCCGGATGGTCCTCGGCCAGCACCCAGGTGGGGTAGTACTTCTCCATGGGGTAGACCAGGCCCGTCCAGGCTTTTTCCTCGTAGGTCAAAGTAAAGACCTCGGCCTCGACGCCGGCCTCTTTCAGGGCTGCTTCCACTTCGGCCAGGGCGGACTCGCGGCTTTCGCCCACGGTCAGGCGGCGGTCGATGTGGAACTCGGCCTCATCCGGCACCGCGCACAGGCTCGGGGTCTGGCAGCCGATCCAACTGATGGTGCAGGTACCCCGGCCCAGGAAGGCGTCTTCGGCCAGGCGGTCGTTCAGTCTTTCGATGGCCCCGATGGCCGGCGCGATCTTGTAGATGGCGTTGTCGCCCAGATGGGGCATGCTGCCGTGGCAGCTGCGGCCCTTGACCCGGACCCGGATCTCCATGCGCCCGCGCTGGCCGCGGTGGATGTTCAGGCCGGTCGGCTCGGTGCTGACCACCAGTTCGGGCTGCAGTTCCTTCTCGTTGAGGATGTAGTGCCAGCACAGGCCGTCGCAGTCCTCCTCCATCACGGTGCCGGTCATCCAGACGGTGAAGCCGTCCAGCAGGTCCAGTTCCTTCATCATGACCGCGGCGTAGACCATGCCCGCCATGCCGGCTTTCTGGTCGACGGCGCCGCGGCCGAACACCTTGCCGTTCTCGACCTTGCCGGTGAAGGGATCGAAGTCCCACTGGCCGGGGTCGCTGACGTCCACGGTGTCGATGTGCGCGTCGAAGGCGATCACCCGCGGGCCGTTGCCTACCCGTCCGAGCACGTTGCCCAGGGGATCGATCTTCACTTCGTCGAAACCGACCTTGCTCATTTCCTGTTCGATCCGTTTGACGACTTTTTCTTCCTGACCCGAAAGGCTGGGGATGGCCACGATGTCGCGCAGGAAGGCGATCATCGGTTCCTGCAGTTCGCCGGCGCGCCGACTGATTTTCTTGCCGAGCGTGTCACTCATTCGTTTCACCAAATCCTTCTATTTCTGCCAGCCCATGGCCTGCCACATGCGGGCTGCTGTCTCTTGTAGTACGGATGCTTCAACGGGCGGCGTATCGCCGTTGCGATAGACCGTTTGGCCACCGACCACGACCGTGTTGATATCCCACGGATGGAAGTCGAACAGCAGATGGCCGAGCCAGGTGTCACTGGTCAGCGGCGTCTTCTGGAAATTCTCCAGGGTGATGAAGTCAGCGGGAGCGCCGGCGTCCAGGCTGCCGAAGGGTTCCCCGAAAATCTCGCGGGCCAGGCGGTAGTTGCCGAGCCAGAAGCGGGCGGCGCCTTCGTGGCCCATGGGCCCCCGGCCGCCTTCGTTGCCGCGGAAGAAACTCGTGCGCAATTCGCCCCACATGTTGTTGTCCAGGCCGTCCGAGCCCACGCCGCAGTTGACCGGGAAGCGGTCGATGGGCGCCCGGCCCACGCCATTGTTCATGTTCGAGCGTCCGCAGTGGATCAGCCAGACGCCTTTTTCTTCCAGGGTCTGCATGTCGATGGGACTGAGATCCACGCCGTGGGCGAATATACTGCCCGGCCGCACCAGCCCAAACGCCGCCAGACGGTCCAGGGGATCAGGCCAGCCGCGATCCTGGCTCACCTCGCGGTCAGTCGTTCCTTCGGCCAGATGAATGTGCAGGCCGGCCCCCATGCGGCTGCAGATGCCTTCCAGCAATTCCAGGGTCCGCTCTTCGAGGGTGAAGCTGGCGTGGGCGCCGACCATGCCCCGAAACTTCGGCACGCCCGACTGGGGCGCGTCATGCAGCTTCTGCAGGTAGCGTTCGTTCTCCTGCAGGGTGATGTCACGCTGGCCACGGCCACCCCGGTCGGTGGTCTCGTAGCACAGGCAGCCGCGCAGGCCCACCTCATCAAGGCCCTGCTCGATGCGGTCCAGCGAGCCGCCGACTGCCGCCAGGCTGGCGTGGTGGTCGAAGATCAGGGTCGTGCCGCAGCGTACCGCGTCCCAGCTGCCGGCCAGGGAGCTCAAGTAGGTGGCCTCGGCATCCAGGCTGCGATCCAAGGGCCACCAGATCTCGGTCAGGATGTCGGTGAAGGATTTCAGGGGCGCCTTGGGTGCGGGCATGCCGGCGGCCAGGCTGGAGTAGAGGTGCCCGTGGGCGTTGATGTTGCCGGGCAGCACTGTCACGCCGGACAACTCCAGCACTTCCTCGCCGTCGCGGGGCGCCAGATCCGTACCGCGCTCGGTGATCCGCTCGCCCTCGACGCGCAGGTCGACCACGGCGACGTGCGGGTCGGCCTCGGCCTCCATGGCCACGGGGAAATAGTCCAGGACGGTGGCGTTCTTCAGCAGCATGCCGCTCACGATGGTTCCTCCAGTCGGGCAATACATTCGGGGGCTCGCGCGGGGGCGGGCGTCCGGCAAATCTAGCACATGAAGGGCGCCGGGGAAAAGAAAACGGGCGGCCCCGGGGGGGCCGCCCGCATCCTGTCTTCAACGGCGTCAGTCCTGATCGGCCTTCAGCTCGTCCAGCGGCTTGAAGATGTTCTTCACCGCGTAGTCCGTCACAACCCACACGGTGTCCGAACCCTCGACCTGCATGAAGGTGCCGGCCGGGGCCTTGCCTTCGGCTTCGCGCGTGTCGCCGAAGACCATGACGATCGTCCGGCCGTCCTGCAGGTGCAGCTCGGCCCGGCGACCCGGATCGGCCAGACCATAGCCGGCCAGGTCGGCCGCCGGATCGACCAGATCGGTCGCCCGCACCGCCACCATGGAGTTCAGCACGGCGTCCACCTTGCTTTTGGCCAGAGCGGTGCCGGGCTTGCCGTCCAGGCGCCATTCCCAGGTGTTGCGGTCCACGGTCGGGGCGGCGCCCGAGCTGTCGGGCTCGTTGGTGGCGAACTCCTTGACCAGTTTCAGGCTGTGGCCAGCGTCGGTCACGGTGATGGCGTCGACCTCCAGCCGGTCCTCCTTCATGGCCTGCAGCTCCAGAAAATACCGGTTCTGGGGCAGCTCCGGTCCACCGTACAGGCCCAACTGGGCCAGGATGTTCTTCTGACTGACGTAGACCTCGTTGTCGTCCGGCCGGCGCACGAAGTTGCCGGGATACCGTTCGGGCTTGTTGCCCACGTCCAGGGCCATGACCACCTCGCCGGCCGGATTGTAGGCCCGGATGTGGACGGCCGACGTGTCGGCCAGACCGTAGTCCGCCAGCACCTCGGCGCTGTCGGAACGGAACTCGCCGGTCAGTCCGGTCAGGTTGCGCACCAGGGTGTCGACGCGCTCCTGGCTGGCGTCCGCCTGCCAGGCCGTGTCCACCGTCCAGCCGGTCGGGGTGTTGCTCAGCACGACCGCTTCGGTTTCGGTGCCGAGACCCAGGGTGATGCGGCTCAGGTCATCCGGCACCAGGCCGGCGGTCACCAGCACCGCCACCGAGGATTGATTGGTGGCCTTGGTATGCCGGTTCTTCTGCATCAGGTTGATGCCCAGCAGCACGGCCAGGGCGACACCGAGGATCACCAGATTCTTGGTCTTGATCATTATGGTCCCTCCCTTACTGGTCGTTGCCGGGGTGTTTGAATCTGCTGCGGTAGGCAGCCGCTTCACGGCGCCGGATACCGGCCCGCATGAACCCGAAGATTGCGATGCCCAGGGGCACCAACAGCACCACGAACAGACGCCAGGCCATCTTCTCGTTGGCCGCCACCGGTCTGATCACGCGCTGGGTCAGGGTCTTGCTGCGGATCGACAGCAACTCCTGGCTGCCCGCCAGATAGTCCACCGCGTTGAGCAGCAGCAAGGCGTTCTGCTGGGCGCCGATGATGTTGTCGTCGAACATCTTGGCGCTGCCGATGAGGAACAGGCGGCCCGGTGCGGGGGTGACCGGCGCCGGAATATCCGGACCCGCGGCGAGGGGGTCGTCCGCCTCCTCGGCGGCGTCCGCGGCGGCCGGCCAGTCGGGCACTTCCCGGCCCTCGAAACTGTCCGGGAACTGGCCTTCGACCAGCATGGCCAGCGGCTGCGGCCCCAGCATCTCCTTGCCCCGCGGGTTGAGCATCGTGCTGAGCAACGGGCCCTCGGACCACACTTCCTGCCAGCAATCGGGACTGCTGGTCATCAGGGTGGTTGTGGTCAGGCTGTTGGCCGCCAGCTTCGTCTCGTCCGTCTCGATGGGTGTGCCCCACAGGTAGAAGACCGAGCCGATGCGGTTGGTCAGCTTGGAATCCTGATCCATCTGGGATTCGGTCACGCTGATCTGCAGCGGCACTTTCACCGGTTCGCGGGTCTGCATGCGCAGGCCGCCGATGTTCACTTCGCGCGGCAGGTCGATCGTTTCCATGGACGTGTCCAGGAAGTGATCCTCGCTGACGGTCAGGCCGAACTCGGCCAGCATCGGTTCGAGGCCCGTGTCCAGGGCCTGGCCGCTGATGGTCCAGCCGCCCTGCTGGCCCGGACTGTAGCCGTACTCGTGGGCCTGCACGGCCATGATCACCGGCAGGCCGCCCTGCAGCGCCCGGTTGATCTCGTAGACCTGGCGTTCGTTGAGCGTGCTCATGCCCATGACGATCAGGCAATCGATGTCGTCCGGGATCGGCGAGTCCTTGGTGATGTCCACCGGCACGGCCTCGTAATGGCCCTGGCCCAGCAACTCACCCAGACGGCCGAATTGTTCCTGCGGCGGCGGCGGCTGCATGCCCTGCTGCAGGTACATCATGGCCATCTGCTGGTCGAGTTCCTTTTTCGGTCCGAAGAAGGCCACCCGCGGCGTGCGCTCACGCGTCAGGCGGTACACCGGCCCGATGATATCCTGTTCCAGGGCGGCCAGATTCTGGGGCAGCACCTGGGGGATGACCTCTTCGGGCTTGTCCTTGTAGGCGATGGTGATCGCCGACCAGATGAGCTTGATGCCCATCTCGTCCTTCTCGATGGACTGCACCTGGAAGGGCCGGATGCCCTTGGCCGCCAGCGCGTTCTGCATGTCCTCGTCGTCCTGCGGATTGAAGACCGAGAAGACGAGTTTGCCTTCGGCCACGCTCTCGAAGTTGCCCATCTGTTCGGTGATGTCCCGCTCGAGGGTGCGCAACTGGGTGGGCATCTTCTCACTGGGCGTGATGTAGAGCTTCACCTGCACCGGCACCTTCAAATCCTTGAGGATGTCGACTGCGGCATGCGACATGGTGAACAGGCGGTCACTGGTCATGTCCACCCGGGCGCCGTGCCAGCTGTCGGTCACCGAGACCGCGAAAAAGGCGATGAAGGCCATCAGTACCGCCGCGGCGGCGAACGTCAGCCGGAATTTCTTGCGATTGCTGTTCATTAGTACTTCCTCCCTTCGAGCCAGAGGGCGTTGAGGGTCAGGAAGAGGCCGGTCAGGCCAACGAAGTACATCAGGTCACCAAGAGCCAGTACCCCGCGCTGCATCATGTCGAAGTGGTCCGAGAGACCGACGTAGTGCTGCAACAGGGAACCCGCGCCGGGCAACCAGCCGTCGATGGTCGCGGCCACTCCGGGCACGCCCAGGATGAAGATCAGGAAGCAGGCCATGATGCCCAGGATCACGGCCGAGATCTGGTCGCGCATCAGACCGCTGGTGAACATGCCGACCGCCAGGTACAGGCCGCCGAGCAGGCCGGCGCCGATATAGCTGCTGACGATCGCGCCCATGTCGGGGTTGCCCAGGGCGCCGACCATGATCGGCAGGGGCAGGGTCCCGAGCAGGGCCACCAGGTAGAAGGCGAAGGCCGCTAAATATTTGCCCAGCATCACGTCACGCGTGGGCATGGGCAAAGTCATCAGCAGCTCGAAGGTGCCCGAGCGCTTGTCCTCGGCCCACAGCCGCATACTGACCGCGGGGATGAAGAAGATGAGAAAGAACGGCAGGTTGCCGAAGAACGACCGCAGATCGGCCGAGCCGGTGAGGAAGAATCCGGTCATGAACAGACCCGAGTTCAGCACCAGAAAGGCGATGATGAAAATGTAGGCGATCGGGCTGTTGAAGTACGACCCGAATTCGCGGCGGAAGATGGTCATCGTGTTGGACATCTAGGCCACCCCCCTGTGCGCCTGGCCGGACCGTTTGGTCAGCGCGATGAATGTGTCCTCGAGGCTGTACGTGGCCTGGTGCAGCTGGGTCAGCTCCCATTTCTGGTCCCGGGCCAGCCGGTAGACGGCGCCAACCAGGTCCTCGCTGAAGGGTCCGCGTACTTCAAAGCGGCTGGTGCTCTCGTCGCTGTTGGGCAGAGGCGAGACTTCGCTGACGGCGCTCAGGCCGCGCAGGCCGGCTTCGACCGCATCAGCGGCCTGTTTCACACCGACAAAGACGCGGTTGGAGCCCATGGCCTCGCGGGCCAGTTCGTGCACGTTGCCGTCGGCGATGATGCGGCCCTCGTTGATGATCACCACACGGTCGGTCACCGGGCTGACTTCCTGCAGGATGTGGGTCGAGAAGATGATGGTCTTGCTGCCCGCCAGACTCTTGATCAGCTCACGGATACCCATGATTTGCAGCGGGTCCAACCCACTGGTGGGCTCGTCGAGGATCAGGATGTCCGGGTCGTGGATCAGGGCCTGGGCCAGGCCGGTGCGCTGCTTGTAGCCCTTGGACAGCTCGCCGATGGTTTTCTTGTATTCGGAAGCCAGACCGCAGGCCTCGACGCACCAGTCCAGGCGGTCGTTCAGGCGGTTGCCCTTGAGCCCGCGGGCTTCTCCCACGAAACGCAGGTATTCGTGCACGTTCATGTCCAGGTAGAGGGGCACGTTTTCCGGCAGATAACCGATCCGGTGGCGCACA
>JAJRWA010000070.1 GCA_024277025.1 Candidatus Krumholzibacteriota bacterium
ATTCGTTTCTCCTTGTTATTCATCCCGAGCAATTCCATCTGCGATACAATGCAACTATTTTTGAGAATGTAAAGCAAAATCAACCAGGTCGCGCATTCGGCCGCTGGCCCATTCCCGGGCACCGCGGCCGAATCGGCCTAAAGACGCAGTTCGGCCTTCCTATTCCCCGCAGATCGAATCGGCCCCGCCGAACAGATCGCCCGACCTTATCGTCAGTTGGAATCCCCGATAGGACGCCTCGCCGTTGATATCAGTGACGACCGTACCGATAACCGTACTGTTCAGCTGGCTGCCCGTATTGGTCAGCACCGTCAGGGTCGCCGGCGTGAGCTCATCGTCGACCGCGACCCAGGCGCGGTTGCCGATCTGCCAGTTGAAGTTGCAGCCCCACGAGCCGGTTTGGCCGGACGCGGGTTCACCGCCGAAGACCTGGATCACCCCCGCCCCGGGCTGCGTCGAATCCAGGGGACCGAAGGTCATGGAGAAAGGCGAGAAGGCGCCGGGAAAAGCATGGGACGCGAACTTCCCGGTCCAGCCGCCGTCACCATCGATGGTCAGGGCCCAGGAACAGGCGCAGGAACCCACCTCGACCGGTACCCGGCCCACCAGGGTGTCGTCTTCCTGGCTGGTGGCCACCACCAGGACCGTGCCCGATCCACTGCCCGGCGCGGTGTACACGCCGCCCTGGCTGATGCTGCCCAACACGCCGCCGCCGGGGAACTCCGGCTCCAGGGACCAGGTCACCGCCTGGTTGTCCACACCCTGCACCTCCGCGCTGAAAGTCCTGGTCTTGCCGTTGATCACACACTCGCCAGCCGGCGTGACGATGACCTCGCCGGGCTCATGCTTGATCGTCACGATGTCCACCCGGATCGGATCGCCGCCGGCTCGCAGTCCCTGCCGGCTCATGCTCTCGATCACCACCAGGAAGGGGTAGGCATCCTCGCTCAGGGGCGTCTCGAGCGGCCGCGTGCCGGGCTCGTTGGTCTCGTTGCCCAGACCGTCGTTCCAGGTACCGGCCTCGGCGCGCCACTCCAGATTCTTCTTGTCGGCGTTCTCGACGGTGACCGAGATGTTCACCACCTCGCCCGGATCCTTGACGTTGATGACCGCCGGTGTCGCCACGACCTGGATGGCCTTGGTTTCGATGGGCTTCTCGGCCGAGGCGTGCTGGAAACCGAAGCGTTCGGCCACGGCCTGCACCCGGATCACGTCCTGCCCCACCTGTGCCGGCCGGATCTGGCGGAACGAGGTGTCCACCGAGACGCGACCGATCACGGCCTCGCCCCGGCTGTAGGGCAGGTCGGTGATATCGACGCCCCACCGCTGGGAGCAGAATTCGACGGCTCCGCCGGGCTGGCCGTCCAGTACGGAGCCGACACCCAGGCCCGCGCCCGTCATGGCCGCCGACGCCAGGCTTTCGCTCCCGGCGATCTTGTTAACCTGGGCCAGACCGAGCCCCGCACCGACCATCTGCATGACTGCGTCGAAGATCGCCTTGTCCGCCACCCAGCCCTTGGATTTGGCGATGACCTGCACGTTGGACCATTGGACGAAGCCCGGCTCGTCCTCGGGCATTGTCGCCTGATCCAGATCGAAGTCCAGGCTGACGAACGAGCTGGGATAGGTATTGGCGTAGTACTCGCGGGAGGTCTGGTAGGCGTACAGACCGGCGCCCGCGACAGCCGTCACCGCCCCCAGGGCCGGCACCAGGGCGGCCGCACCCAGGGCCAGACCGGTCGCGCTGAGAATCTGCGCCGGCGCGCCGTTCGGGTCGGTCGCAACGGCGGCTTCCAGTGCGGTCTGCATGGCCTCGGACAGATCCTGGGCCGTGGCCACGGTCGGCCCCATGTTGACACACCCCTCCTTGAGCGCACTGTCGCCGGACCAGTCGAAGACGCGCCCCGGACTACCGGCCATCAGGTCGATATCCGCCTGCACCAGTGAATCGAGGGGCGCAAAGCCGATGGTGCGGTCGAGTAGGTCCAGTTCCATCGGGTCCAGATAGTCCGAAGATCCGTCGGCGATACGCGCCAGGCAGTTGGGGTTGTCCGGATCGTCAACAAAGAGCTGGGCAAACTTGAGCGGCAGCAGCGCGGGCGGCACTTCGTCCGCAGCCAGCTCGGTCAGGGCGGCAAAAGAACTGCCGGCCCGCTGGGCGCGCTGATCCACGTGTTCCTGCAACAGGGCCACGTAGCGCGCGAAACTGCCCACCGCTGTGGGCAGGGCGCCCAGTTCCAGGGACTGCTGCGGGCTGCGCGCCGGACCACTGGCAACCAGCAGACTGATCAGACCGCCGTCAGCCGGCGTTACCGGATGAAACGGGGCCTGGAACCAGGGCAGGCCCTCGGTCGGCACTTCCAGCGGCAGCGTGAAAAGGTCCAAACCCGTGGCGTCGAGGAAGACAACATCATAGGTCGCAACGGCCTTACCGCTGGGCAGACCGCTGACAAAGATCTTGCCGGTCGGTACGCTGCCGGCCACTGAGAGTTGTACACCACTCAAATCGACCACCGGCGGCGGATTGGTCGGGCTACCGTCATCACTGCCACCGCAACCGGGGAACAGGAAACTGAGTCCGAGCAAACAAATGGGAATAAGGCGGATAAGATTGCGCACGATAATACTCCTGGCGGCAAATGGTCCGAAGTGGCAGGGGCGTTTATCTTATCAAGACGGTTTTTGTCGCCATATCCGGACAAGGTTTTTCGTCTCCGGACCAAAAACCGGTCCGCCGAGTGTGCTAGACTGCCCCATTCAGCGTTCCGCCAGGCGACCCGCGTCCCCCAAAGGAGCCCGCATGACCGTCGGCAAGACAGCCAGACGAACAGCTCTGTTGTGGCTGATCTTGTCAGCTGGGCCGCTGTGCGCAGCTCCGGCACCGGCCGACAGCAGCGCGGTCGCGATACAACGGCCCAACCCCAATCCCACCGGACGGGTGGTCCTGCCCCGCCAGGGCCAGTCGCCGGACCAGCAAATGGCCGATATGCGGGCCTGCTACGATGAAATCTGTGACCGGCTCGCCTGGGATCCCTACCGGGCCTATGAGGACCTGGTTGCCGCCGGCTACACCGTGCCGCTGACGGCGCGAGAGCTTGAGCGGGGATTGGTCTGTCTCGGCACCGAGGGTGCGGCGACAGGCGCCGTGGCCGGTGACCTGCTTGGGGAAGATGCAGCCGGGATCGAAAGGGGCGCGGAGATCGGCGCCGCGATTGCCGTGGCGTCCGGTCTGATCCGGGCCGGCTACCTGAACCAGCCGGATGACCCCACCGCCCAGCGCGTCGTGCGGGAGTTCGAGCGTCAGCTCAGAAAGTGGGACCGCAAGTTTGCGTCGTGCCTCAGCCGCCGGGGCTATCAGGTGCCGTCGCATTAGCAGGGTGTTGAAAAGCTCATCCTGGTGGCAGGGGCGAGGTCATTCTCCGGATGGACGTCCCGCCCGCTTGAAGTCCTCAGCCGCGCCGGCCTCATCGCCGCTTTTTCGGCGGGCTGCGGCCCGGTAGCCAAACACCTCAGGTGCCGGAAAGACCGCCAATACGCGGTCGAAGTCCTCGATGGCAGCGGCGTACTTCCCCTGTTCGGTCTGTACCATGCCGCGGATGACCAATGCTTCCAGGTTGTGGCTGTCCCGCTGCAGCGCCAATTCGCAGTCGGCAATGGCCGCGTCGTAGTCACCGGCCTGTAGCTTCACACCAGCCCGGCGCCCCAGGGCGGCGTCCCGTTTGTCGAAGTAACTGTCCGGCAGCGGTTCCATGGTCATCACCACGGTGAAGTCCTCTATGGCTCCGGCGTAGTCTTCGGCCTCAGCTCTGGCGAAAGCCCGCTGGTAGTAGAGCTGAGGGTCATCAGGCTGCAGCTCGATTGCCGCGGAGTAGTCCGCCACCGCGCCCGCGTAGTCCGCCATGCCATTCCTGGCTTCGGCCCGCATCTGGAGCACCAGGGCGGAGACCGGCTCCAGCGCCAGGAAGTGGACCAGATCGGCTACGGCACCAGCATAGTCCTGCACATAGTTGCGCAGCAGGCCGCGCTCGTAATAGTAGTCGGCCTCGTTGGGTGCCAAGGCGATAGCTTGGTCAAAGTCCAGCAGGGCGCCCGGCCGGTCGCCGTCGTCCCGCTTGGCGGTGCCGCGCAGAAACCAGATCTCGGCGTTGTCCGCCGACAGGGCCAGCGCCTGGTCCAGGTAGCCAATGGCCGTGTCGGGGTTCCACATCTCCAGTTCGTGCCGGGCCTTGGCCAGAAAATCAGCCGCCGTCTGGGCCTGTCCGGTCGTCGGCAACGTCCCCAGAGTCGTGAGCAGAAGCAGGACGATAATGGGCTTGTTCATGATCTGTTGTCCTGGTTGCAGGTGCGTGATAACGGTGCCCTCGCGGTGGCGCATAAGCTCAAGCGCCCCCCGGAAGCCCGCAGGCTCAGGGAGGCGCTGGTTGGTGGTTGGTCCGGCCGCTACTTCTTGAGCTCCAGCGACGAGATCACCATGCGCTGGGCTTCGCTGGTGCCCTCGTAGATCTCGGTGATCTTGGCGTCGCGGAAGTGGCGTTCGACCGGATACTCCTTGGAGTAGCCGTTGCCGCCAAAGATCTGCACCGCCTCGTTGGTGATGAAGTGGCTGGTCTCGCTGGCGAACAACTTGGCCATGGCCTACTCTTCGCTGTAGCGGCCGCCCTGGTCCTTAGCCCAGGCCGCGCGGTAGACCAGCAGGCGGGATGCGTCCAGGCGCGTGGCCATATCGGCAATCTTCCACTGGATGGCCTGGAACTTCGAGATGGGCCGGCCGAACTGCTCGCGTTCCTTGCTGTAGGCCAGGGCCGCTTCGTAGGCCGCCGCCGAAATCCCCAGCGCCTGGCTGGCGATGCCGATCCGGCCGCCGTCCAGGGTGCTCATGGCGATCTTGAAGCCCGTGCCCTCGGCGCCGAGCACCTGGTCGTTGGGCACCTTCACGTTGTCGAAGGCCAGTTGGGCCGTGTCCGAAGCCCGGATGCCCATCTTCTCTTCCTTGCGGATCACCGAGAAACCTTCGGCCGTGTTCTCGACGATGAAGGCCCGGATGCCCTTGTGCTTCAGCTCCGGATTGGTCTGGGCAAACACGATCAGCGTGTCGGCGTGGGCCCCGTTGGTGATGAAGTTCTTCATGCCGTTGATGATCCAATGGTCGCCGTCCTGGCGAGCTGTCGTCGCCTGGGCGGCGGCATCGGTCCCGGCGCCGGGTTCACTGAGGCAGTACGCCCCCAGTTTCTCGCCTTTGGCCAGCGGCGTCAGCCACTTGGTCTTCTGCTCGTCGGTGGCGTACTTCTCCAGCGGCCAGCAGACCAGGCTGTTGTTGACCGACATGATCACGCAGCTCGACGCGCAGGCCTTGCTGATCTCCTCCATGGCCAGGACATAGCACAGGCTGTCCAGGCCGGCGCCGCCGAATTCCTCGGCCACGTTCATGCCCATGAACCCCAGCTCGCCCATCTTCTTGACGATGGCCGCGGGAAACTCCTCGGCCTCATCGTGATGGGCGGCCACCGGCGCGATCTCGCGCGTGGCGAAATCCCGCGCCATGTCCCGGATCATGCGTTGCTGTTCGTTCAGTTCGAAAATCACGACGGGACTCCTTATTCGTAGTCGTAGAAACCCTTGCCGCTCTTGCGGCCGAGATGTCCGGCGTCAACCATTCTTCTGAGCAGCGGGCAGGGGCGGTACTTGCTGTCGCCGAAGCCCTCGTAGAGCACGTTCATGATGTCCAGGCACACGTCCAGGCCGATGAAATCGGCCAGGGTCAGCGGGCCCATGGGGTGGGCCATGCCCAGCTTCATCACCGTGTCGATGGCGTCACGATCGGCGACGCCTTCCATCAGGCAGTAGGCCGCCTCGTTGATCATCGGCAGCAGCACCCGGTTGGAAATGAAGCCCGGATAGTCCTGCACCGTGACCGGCACCTTATGCAAATCCTTGGCAATCTGAGTGACCGTGGCCAACGTCTCGTCGCCGGTCGCCTGGCCGCAGATGATCTCCACCAGTTTCATGATCGGCACCGGGTTCATGAAGTGCATGCCGATGACGCTCTCGGGCCGCTTGGTGCAGGCCGCGATCCTGGTCAGGCTGATGCTCGAGGTATTGGAAGCCAGGATCGCGCCGGGCTTGCACACCTCGTCCAGCTTGGTGAATATCTCCTTCTTCACCTCGTAATTCTCGAACACCGCCTCGATCACCAGATCGCTGTCCGCGGCATTCTCCAGACCAATGACCGGCTGCAGACGCTTCAGGGTGGCGTCCGCGTCGTCCTGGCTGATCTTCTCCTTCTTGACCATGCGGCCCAGGTTCTTTTCGATCGTGCCCAGGGCGCGATCCAGGTACTCCTGCTTGACGTCGATCAGGTTGACCTCGTGGCCATGCTGGGCGAAGACCTGGGCGATGCCGTTGCCCATGGTGCCGCCGCCGATTACCGAAACTTTCATCGTGCAATCCTTTTTCTGGTGGTCCAAAGACTTAGGGCCGGCTGATGACCATGCTCATGGCATCGCCGCCGCCGAGACACAGACTGGCCAGGCCCTTGTCCACGCCGCGGTCCTCCATGGCGTGCAGCAGGGTGACCAGGATGCGGGCGCCCGAGCAGCCGATGGGATGACCCAGGCTGACGCCGCCGCCGTTGACATTCACTTTTTCCGGATCCAGTTCCAGTTCGCGCATGACCGCCACGCTCTGCACGGCGAACGCTTCGTTCAGTTCGACCAGGCCATAGTCCTGGATCTTCGTAGCGGTCTTGTCCAGCAGTTTGCGGATGCTGGTGACCGGCGCCATCATCACCTTTTTCGGCTCGACCGCGCCGCTGCCCGCGCCGTCGATGTAGGCGCGGATCGTCAGGTTATTCGCCTTGGCGAATTCCTCGCTGCAGATCAGCAGGGCCGCCGCGCCGTCATTGATGCTGCTGGCGTTGCCCGCGGTCACGGTGCCGCCGTCACGCTTGAAGGCCGGACGCAGCTTGGCCATCTTCTCGGCGCTCACGTCCGGGCGCGGGCCTTCGTCCTGCCTGACGACAACCGGATCGCCGCGGCGCCGGGGCACTTCCACCGGCACGATTTCCGCGTCGAACTTGCCGGCGTTCATGGCCGCCACCGCGCGCTCGTGGCTGCGGGCGGCGTAGGCGTCCTGGTCCTCGCGGCTGACCTCATAGGTCTCGGCCACCCACTCGGCGGTCATGCCCATGTGAAAGTCGTTGTAGATATCCCACAGCCCATCATGCACCAACAGATCGGTGACCTTGCCGTCGCCCAGGCGCAGGCCACCCCGGGCCTTCATGAGCGCGTAAGGAATCTGGCTCATGTTCTCGAAGCCGCCGGCAATGACGCACTCGCGATCGCCGGCCCGGATGGCCTGGTCGGCCAGGGCCACGGACTTGAGGCCCGAGCCGCAGACCTTGTTGATGGTCACGGCGCTGACGCTGTCGGGCACGCCGCCGTAGATGGCGGCCTGGCGGGCCGGATTCTGACTCAGGCCGGCCTGGCACACACAGCCCATGATCACTTCGTCGATCTTGCCGGTGTCGACGCCCGTGCGTTCGATGAGGGCCTTGATGGCGATGGCGCCCAGTTCGGGCGAACGGACCGAGGACAGGCCGCCCTGGAAGGTGCCCACGGGGGTGCGCACGGCGCCGCAGATTACGGATCGGATGGACATGGTCAGGCTCCTTGTCGTGGCAGCGCCCGGGGCGCTATAAACTCAACTCGTGACGACCGATCACCATGCGCTGGATCTCGCTGGTGCCCTCGCCGATGGTGCACAGCTTGGCGTCCCGATACATGCGCTCGACTGGATACTCGGTGGTGAAACCGTAGCCACCGAGAATCTGGATCGCGCGGTCGGTGACGAGCATGGCGGTTTCGCTGGCGTGCAGCTTGGCCATGGCGGCCATCTGGCCATAGTCCATACCGGCGTCCTTCTGGCGGCAGGCCTCGTAGGTCAGCAGGCGTGAAGCCGCGATCTGGGTGGCCATGTCCGCGAGCATGAATTCGATGGCCTGAAACTGGGCGATGGGCTTGCCGAACTGCTCGCGCTCCTTGGCGTACTCGCGGGCCACGTCGTAGGCGCCCACGGCGAGGCCCAGGGCGACCGCGGCAATGGAGATGCGGCCGCCGTCCAGGGTCATCATGAAGTACTTGAAGCCCTCACCCTCCTTGCCCAGCAGGTATTCGTGAGGCACGCGCACGTCCTCCAGGGTCAGGGGCGCCGTATCGGAGGCACGCATGCCCAGCTTGTTTTCCTTCTTCTCCACGGTGAAGCCCGGCGTGTCCGTCGGCACGATGAAGGCGCTGATGCCGCGACTGCCCTTGGCCTCCGGATCGGTTTTGGCCGTGATGATCAGCGCACCGGCATAATGGCTGTTTGTGATCCACATCTTGCTGCCGTTCAGGACCCAATGATCGCCGTCC
Organism: Candidatus Krumholzibacteriota bacterium; assembly: GCA_024277025.1. Classification (GTDB taxonomy): domain Bacteria; phylum Krumholzibacteriota; class Krumholzibacteriia; order LZORAL124-64-63; family LZORAL124-64-63; genus JAGRNP01. The sequence continues at coordinate 8,409 of JAJRWA010000070.1, forward strand.
CGGACCGCGGTCGTGCGGGTGCCGCCCGCATCGCTGCCGGCGCCGGCTTCGGTCAGGCCGAAGCTGAGCAGGCTTTCACCGCTGGCGGCCGGGGGCAGGAATTTCGCTTTCTGCTCCTGGGTGCCGATGGCCGCGATGGGCCAGCAGCCCAGGCTGTTGTGCGCCGCGACCGTCAGGCCGTGGCTGCCGCAGACGCGGCTGATCTCTTCGACGACCAATGCGTAGCTGGTGACATCGGCCCCCACGCCGCCGAATTCCTCGGGCACGGTAAGGCCCAGAAAGCCGAGGCTGCCCATTTCCTTGACCGTGGCCGCGGGAAACTCGGCGCTGCGGTCGATCTCGGCCGCAATCGGGGCGATCTTCGACTTGGCAAAATCGCGGGCCATCTGGCGGATCATTTTCTGGTTTTCGTTGAGCTGCATCGCGACTCCTGGCCTGGCTGGACTGAATATGCGGAAACATGCCGTCTGGGTGGGCGACGGCAACTCCGGAGATTACCCGAACAAAGGCAAATGTTAAAGATAAATCAAGGGTTTCGCCCCTCTCGGCGGGTAAGTTGCGAGAAACCGCAACTTATGCTGGCACAACGCAAAGAGGACGGCACGGGACTCCTTTCCCGGACCGTCCTCTCGCCCGGCGCACGGGGCCGCCGGGATAAGGCCTGTTACCGGAAAATGGCCTTGATGCCGCCGAACGATACGGTCTGGTCGGCCACGACGGCACTGCACTCATTGGGCAGCCCCGGCGTCGGCCCGCATCCGTTGGCGTGCGGCGGCAGATCGCCCGTGTACGGATTCAGGCCGTCGAAGAGCTCCCAGTCGCTGAATTCGACATTCCAGCCGCTGCTGCGGTCGTCCTCGGCCATGTGGTCCTCGTAGTGGATGACGTACATCAGTTCCAGCTCGGTGCTGCCCGGAATGGTGCGCAGCAGCCGCACCAGATCGCCGCTGTTGTTCAGGCTGAATCCCGTGGTGGCATACCCATTGGCCGCCTGCCAGGCCACGGCGTCCGATCCATAGAACACCGCAACCGCACCCGGTTCGAGCGTCCCGAACAGCTGCAGATGCGGCTCGTCGCCGGTGTCGTCGCGCAGCCAGTAGGTGCTCAGGTCGATGAGGTCGGGCCCGTCGTTCCGGACCTCTATCCATTCGTCGTTCTTGTAGTCCACGCTGCCGTCGCCGTTCCAGTCGCTGGCCGGATCGGCCAGCACTTCGTTGATGACCAGGGGTTCCTGGGCCTGGGCGAGGGCGGCCCCGAGGATGATCAGGACGACCGCCAGCGCGACCGCCTTTGGCTTGGAGAGATGGTTCATGGTAGAATCCGTTCCCGGGAGGATGATGGTTCCCCGCCTTGGCGGCGCGCCCCTGCGCCGCCCGGTCGGGGCCGTACTTTCAGCCAGAAACGGACCTGAGATGGATTTTCGAGTTGGCGGGATCGGGGCCGGCGCCCACGGTGAGCGGTGCGTGCGGCATGGGTCGCAGGATGTGGCTGGTATGCGGGTGACGGCCTTGTGTCGGCGCACGGCTGGGCCGGGTGCCGCGCTGGCTGCGCAGTATGGCGCCCGTTACCACGCGGAGGCAGCGGCGTTGATTGCGGATCCGGACGTTGACGGCGTGGTGATCTGCACGCCGCCGTCGACGCATTTCGAATACGCGGCCGCGGCTTTGGCGGCGGGCAAGCCGGTGCTGTTGGAGAAGCCGATGACCGCATCGCTCGACCAGGCCGAGCGCCTGGTTGGTCTGGCGGCTGGGTCGGAGGCCTCCCTGATGGTCGGCCATTCCCTGCGCTGGAATCCGGTTCTGCTGCAAGTGCGCGAGTTGTGGCCGCAGTTGGGCACAGTGCGCCTGATCCGGCTGGCCCAGCGCTTGGCGCCGACCACGCTGGCTTGGCAGCAGGATATTGGCCAGACCGTGGGCGGTTCGGTGCTGCTGACCGGCGTGCACCTGTTCGACCTGGTGCGGTGGTTTACTGGCGCGGAGTTCATATCGGTGGACTCAAGGCAGCGGCAGGTGCTCAATCCCGTGGTTGAAGACCAATTCCTGGCGCGAGCTGTGCTATCGGATGGCTGTTGGGCAAGTATGGAAGTCAGCAAGCATACGCAGTCGCGGGCGTGCTGGCTGGAGGCTGTCGGGGACGATGCGCAACTGCAGGCGGATTATCTGGCTGGCGGCGTGCTGCTGCGGCGCGGGTCGGCTGAGGAACGGTTTGCGGTATCAGCGCGGGTGCCGACGTTGCCGGCGGTATTGAGCGATTGGCTGGCGGCCCTGCAAACGGATGCTGAGCCACCGGTTTCGGTGCAGGATGGTTTGGCGACCCTGCAGGTTGTGGCGGCCTGCTACCGTTCGGCGGCGGCGGGTGGAGAGGTCTTGATATAGAGTACGAGAATCCCGCTCGCGTGCGGGATTTTCACATTGGAAGTCAAAAAATTTGAGTCCGCTCAGGAATGCAACGTCGGCAACTCCGTCACCCCAGACACCACATCCTGGATCACCAATCCTGACAGGAACATGCCGAAGGTGGCGGTGATGTGCACCGCCGAGCCGTTGATGACCTTCTTGGTAGCGCACCAATCCTTGTGTTCGGTGCCGTCGGCCGGGATGTACTGGGGACAATGACACTTGTGGGTGCCACAGGCGACGTTTGTCTGTTCCACCGGGGGGATGGCTTCCGAGGAGTAGACAGCCTGAAAATCCCCGGCAAAGCCCTCGGCCCGCAGGCGTCGCCGTATCAGCCGGGCCAGATGACAACCGCCGGTGGTCTCCCAGATCGAGGCGATGCGTATGCCGGTGGGATCGAGTTTACCAGCCGCACCCATAGCGGAATACAGCCTGGTGCCCGCCGCCACGGTGCGCATGATGAGGTCAACCTTACAGCTGACGGAATCGATACAGTCCAGCACATAGTCGAATGACCCCAGGTCGAATTCCGCAGCGGTTGCAGGCTCGTAGACCTTCTGGATCCGCGTGAGACGACATCGGGGATTCAACGTCAGCAATCGCTCGGCCAGCTCGTCGACCTTGCTCCGGCCCACGTTTTTCGTCGTGGCCTGCAGCTACCGGTTCACATTGGTGATGCAGATGACATCGTTGTCGACCAGAGTGAGATCCAGGACGCCGGATCTGACCAGGGCTTCGGCCGCCCAACTGCCGACACCACCGAGGCCAAAGATGGCCACGCGTGCACTGTTCAGGCGCTGCAGGGCCGGCGTGCCGGTCAGCAGCTGCATGCGTTGATAGATCGGATTGACCGGCACGGATTTACCTTCTGGTCTGGTCGCCTGCGAGTGGACTGTCATCGTGTCCCTCCAAAATAGGAGGCCACGCCCCTGAGTCCAAGAAATCGGCCCGGACCTGGGGCCCGGGCCTCCTGCCACATATCTCGCGCCGCGAACTACCCCGCCAGCAACCGTTCTATGCCTCCGCGCGCTATTGGATGATACCCATTAGCATTCGCCGCGAATATCTCCGCCGCCATCGCCTTGGTACTATCATTGCCGTGCAGCGCCGCATACAACGGCTTCAGGTACTTCATCCGGCCCACCTCATGCAGGAACGACCGCACGCGGTCGTAGACCGGCTCATATCCACTACCCGCCGCAATGATCAACCAGTTGCTCAATATCTCCGCATTCCCTTGCTCCGTCAGCTTGAAATTCTCATCCAGCCAGGCGCAATCGGCCTCCGGCAGGGTCTTCGGCAGCGCCTGCAAAAAGATCTGCCAGTCATCCGGCGACCACTTGGCCGCGTCCGCGACCTCCGGCCTGACGCCATCGCTCCAGCCCTTGGCCAATGTCTCCAGCATTTCCAGGCGCGCCGACGTGAACGTCGGCGCATTGGCAGGCAGCCCCGGCTGGTGGATCCATTCCTTTGCGCCCACCTGCCCGGCGACGCCGGGCAGCTCCGCATTCAGGAACTCCTCGAACTGCGCAGTTGTAAGTGATGTGAAGCTAAACTGTTTAATATATTTCTTCACAAACTCATCAAACTTCTCGCGCCCCACTGTCTCTTCCAGCAAGGCCACGAACAAAAAGCCTTTTTCATAAGGCACCAATGAATAGAACTCATCCGGATCAGTGCCCGCCCCGTCAATCTCCAGCTTCGTGAAATCGGAATCCATGCCGAAGCTTTCCATGGCTTCCATCAGACCATTGCGCCCAATGGCCGCCGACAGCGCCTTGGCTTCCACCCCATGCATATTCTCCAATATCCGCCGCTCCGCCCATACAGTGAAACCCTCATTCAACCAAAAATCATTGATCGAAGCATTGGTCACCAGATTGCCGGTCCAGCTATGCGCCAGCTCATGCGCCAGCACATTGACCAGCGAACGATCACCGGCCAGCAGCGTCGGCGTCAAAAAGGTCAGCCGCGGATTCTCCATGCCGCCATAGGGGAAGCTGCCCGGCATGACCAGAAAATCGAACCGGTCCCATAAATAGGGCCCGAACACATGCTCCGCATTCTGCAGCATGGTATCAACTTCGGCAAACTCCCAGGCCGCCTTCTGCAGGGTCTCGGGCTCGGTATAAACCCGCGAGCGCGGTCCCAGATCCTCGGAAACTATATTGCCCACCGCAAAGGCGAACAGATAGGGCGGAATGCTCTGCGGCATCTCGAACGCGAAAGTCCGCGTCCCCGCCTCGCCCCCCGCCCTGGCCTCGCCCGGCGCCGCGGCCATGACCACGGTCAATTCCTCCGGCACGGTCATCGTGCACTTGAAGGTGAACCGCGCCAAAGGCGAATCCTGGCAGGGAATCACGCTGCGCGCGTGAATGGCCTGGCATTGGCTGAACAAATAGGGATGCTGGCCGCCATCGGTCTGCGCCGGTTCCAGCCACTGCAGCGCGCTGGCCGTGGGGCTGGTCAGAAACTTCACCGTGAAGCTTTCGGTCCCATCCGGCAGCACGACCCGCAGCCGGGTGCCGATGATTTCATCAGCATGGTCGGTGTCGAAATCCAGCGCGGTGCCATCAGCACTGCTCACGCCCGATATCTCCAGATCACGGGTATCCAGATCCAACGGCCCGGCCGCCGGCGCCGCCAGCACGCATTCCGCGGTCCCGCGGATCCGGCTGCTGCCGAAATCCACGTTCAGGTCCAGATTCATGTGCTTGATCCGGCCCTGATCCAGGTCGGTAAAGGAATGGGGATCGCGATAGCTCACGAGCGCACCTCCGGTTGGGTCCATGGGGATAGACAAAATCTGCACCCATTGTCGTGGGAATCAGCCCAAACCGCAAGGCCCGCGCCGCGGATTCTCTCAGCCTTCTTCGGCAACCTGCGCGCCGGCCGGCACCGCATCGGGGTGCGCCCGGATCACGCTCACGAATTCCGTTAGATGCGCGAGGAAGACATCCACCAGGTCCGGATCGAAATGCGTGCCCCTGCCGGCCCGGATCACCTGCAGCACCTCGCCGAGGTCCATGGCGTCGCGATAGCAGCGCCGGCTGGCCATGGCGTCGAACACATCGACCAAAGCGGTGATGCGCCCGAATATATGTATCTCGTCACCCCGCAGCCCGGCCGGATACCCGGCGCCGTCCCACCGCTCGTGATGCTGCCCCGCCACGATGGCCGCCGCCTTCATCAACGGCCGTTCGCTCTTGGCCAAGATGTCATGCCCGATCGTGGCATGCGTCTGCATGACCTCATATTCCGCCGCCGTCAACTTGCCCGGCTTGTGCAGAATCGCATCCGGGATCCCCACCTTGCCCACATCGTGCATGGGCGCCGCCAGATGCAGTATGGCCGCCTGGTCTTCCGGCAAGCCCGCCCGCAGCGCCAGCAACCGGACCATCTTGCCCACCCGCAGCACATGATTGGCTGTTTCCTGGCTGCGGGTCTCCACCACTTCGCCCAATGTTTGAATGATTTCTTTCTGGGTCTCGATGATTTCCAGACTCAGGTTCACGTTTTGGTACGCCGTGGCGACATTGCTCATGAACAGGTTGATCAAGCTCCCGTCCGGGCCGCCGAGGCGGCCCATACCCTGCACCAGGAACAAGAGTTCATCCCCGTTGTCCGCGGCCAGGCAGCTGACATAGCTGTGATTGAAGAAAAGACCATCACCTCGCCGCGATGCCCGCGCCACCATCAACGCCGTGTTGTCCGGCACCACATCATTGACCGCGCGCCCGACAAATCCTTCGTACCGCCCCACGCCACCGACGACCTGATAACCGCGGCCTTCCCGCCGCGCCACCAGCCCCGACACTCCCGCCGTCCCGTCCGCGACCAGCCCCACCAGGTCCCGCAGCACCGCCGTCGCGAACTGCGTCCGCGACTGCCATTCGAACAGGCTGCCGCTGGCCTCGATCACCCTTTCCAGCCCGCGCCGGCTGCGCTCGATGGTCTGGATATCCCGCCAGGCCCGCAGCGCGCTGGTCACCGTGGTAAACAGCTTCTGACTGGTCAGCTCGGTCTTGGCCTTGTAGTCATTGATATCATACCGCGCGACCACTTCCATCTCGGGCGCCTGGCCCGGCTGCCCCGTGCGCAGGATGATCCGCACATTGCTGTTCTGCAATGTTCCCCGGATGTGATGGACCAGCCGCAGCCCGCTGTCCTCCTGCTCCATCACCACGTCCAGCAGGATCAAGGCGATGTCCGGATTCTCGGCCAGCACCCGCCGCGCGCTCACCCCCGAATAGGCGCTCAGCAGCTGCAGCGGCCGCCCTTCGAATTCGTAGTTGCGCAAGACCAGGCGGGTCAGCGAATGCACTTCCTCTTCGTCGTCCACGATCAAGAGCTTCCAGGGTGCCGGATCCGGCTCGGCGCCGGCTACCGCCGGCATGGGCTCCGTCGCGAAACTCAGGGGCCGCTGGCGTTCAGACTTCCCGCCGGGTGCGGGGTATCCCGGTTCAACCATGTCCCACCTCGGCCGGCACGGGCACCGCGATGGTGAACCGTGTGCCCTTGCCCGGCTTGCTTGTGCAGGTGATATTGCCGCCCAGGGTCTGAGTGACATTGTTATAGACGATATGCATCCCCAAGCCCGTGCCGCCGCGGCCGCGCCGCGTCGTATAGAACGGTTCGTAGATCCGCGCGATCTGTTCCTTGTTCATGCCGTTGCCATTGTCCCGATAATCCATAATGACCTGCTCCCCCTCAACACAGGCCGAGATCACGATCTCCCCGACGAGCATCCCGTCGAAGCCGTGGTTCAGGGAATTCAACACCAAATTGGACAGGATCTGGTACAGCGCCCCCGGATCGCAGCGCAGCTGCAAGTCAGTCGGACACTGGCAGCGGATCTTGAACGCCGTGTTTTTCAGGCGCGGGCTCAAACTCCGAATCACATCCTCCAGATAGTTCGCCAGATTGAACGTGCGCTCCTGCCCCGCCGACTGGTCGACCGCCACCTGCTTGAAGTTCTGCATCAGCTCCGCGGCCCGGTTCAGGTTCGTCTGAATCAGGTCGGCCGATTCACGGCTCTGCGCCAGGAAGTTCTCGAAACCTTGCTGGGTCAGTCTGCCTTCCCGGTAGGTCGCCTCGCATTCGGTGTTCAACTGCACCAGATGCGACGACGCCGTCACACCAATGCCGATCGGCGTGTTGATCTCATGGCTGAGCCCGGCCATCAGGCTGCCCAGGGCCGCCAGTTTTTCGGACTCGACCAGCTTGGCGCGCGCTTCGCGGACCAGCCGCTGGTTGCGCCGCTCGTCGGTCACATCGTGCATCACGCCCTCGACCGAGATCAGATGGCCGTCCGCATCGAAAACCGGCGCTTCGAGGATCTCCAGCACCTTGCCCACGCCGCGGGCGTCCTCGACCAGCAATTCATAGGTCGGCTGCTTGAAGCCCAGCGATGTCTTTTCAGCGGTCAGGCGGCCGCCCGTATTGCGCGGCTGCGCATACCACTGCCGAAAACGGATCGCCATTTCATCAAGGGTCGCATAACCCAGCACGTCACGGAAGGATGGGCTGATATAGGTAAAATCGCCTTCGGTATCGCGGGAATAGAAAATATAGCCTTCACGCAGGCTTTCGATGATGCGCCGGTAGCGGCCCTCGCTGCGGCGCAACGCGTCATTGGCCGACAGCAGATCCCGCGTGCTTTCGACCACCTTCTTTTCCAGATTCTCGTTCAGTTGGCGATAGCGGGCCTCGGCCTCCCGGATCGAAGTCATGTCCGTGATCACCGCGAACCCGCCCTGGAACTCGCCGTTCTCCGCGTGCAGGGGCGACGGGCTCAAGCGGGCCGGCATCAGGCTGCCGTACCGGCAGGGCAATTCGATCTCCAGGGCGTCTCCCGGCTCCAGTTCCCAGCCCGGCCAGTCCACCGGATCGATCTTCGGGTCGGGCAGCGGCAGAAACCGCGCCGCCGGCTGACCAACCAGGTCCTCGCGGGCATAGCCGGTCATTTCGCAGAGGCGATCATTGACGAAGACGATCCGGCCGCCGGCGTCAATGATACCCATGCCGTCATTCAGGGTCTCGACCAGCCGCCGGTAACGTTCCTCGCCTTCGCGCAGGGCCAATTCCGAGGCCTTGCGGTAGGTCACGTCGCGCAGGGATTCGATGGCTCCGACCACCTTGCCGTCGCCGTCATAGAGCGGAGTCGCCGTGCACCAGAGATAGGCGCCCCGGCCGCCGTTCATGAACGGCACGAACATCTCGCCGTAGAGATTGTCGCCCACCATTTCGATGCCCTGATAGTGCTGCGCGTAGTCCGCCAGATCCGCGTCGGCGAAGTGATCGATCAGCAACGGCACGCGCTCGCCGTGGAAGGGTATGGCATAGGCCCGATCCCCCTGGCCCAGCATCTCCTCGCGGGGCTTGCCCGTCAATTCGGCCATGGCCTTGTTCCAGGCCATGATGCGCCCGCGCGAGTCGATCACGAAGGTGGCGTCGGGCAGGAATTCAATGATGTCCATGAAGCGCTGGGTCGCCGCCCGCTGCTCGCGGCGCGCCAGGCGCTGGTGCCAGGTGCCGGCGATCATGCCGCTGAGGGTCTCCAGCAGCCGGATATCCTCCCCGTCCCATTCCGCCGGTCCGGTAACCGTATCAAAGACCATCAGGCCCATGACCTTGCCCTCGCTGAACATGGGCACGGCCAGCAGGGAACAGACATCCAGGCGGCGCCAGTTCTCCTGTCTGTCGTAGTTGTCGCCGGTCAGGTCATCGGGGCCATCGAGGCGAACCACTTCACCCTTCAACAGGGGCTCGGCCAGCCAGGGATAGTCCAACAGGCCGGTGAATCGATCCCGGTCACCGGAGCGACGGCTGTCGGCCGCCACCCAATGGTACTCCGCTGCCAGACCGCCCTCGTCACTGTTCATCCGCAGCAGGGTGCAGCGGTCCAGCGCCACCAGGCGCCGCAGACTGCTCAGGGCGCCGTCCAGGGCGTGGCTCCATTGATCCTCGCCCGCGGTGGTCAGGGCCTTGAGGATCTCGGTCAGCATCACTTCGACGGTGCGCCGCTGGTCCAGGGCCTGGCTGTACTGCAGTTCCCCCCGGAGATCGGTGAACACAGCCCGCATGCCGATGACCTGATCCTCGCCAACGGCCAGGATGGGTGCAGCGACAGCCCGCACCGGCAGGCACTCGCCGTCACGCATCAGCAAGTGCAGCCGCCGGCTGGACGGCATCTCCCCCTTGAGCGCCTCGGCCAGGAAACCGGCGAAGACATCCTGGTCACGCGGGGCGATCAGGTCCGCGAACGGCGGCAGCCCCCCGCCGCTGTCAGGCAGGGCCAACATCTTGCGGGCCGACTCATTGAGACACTGCAGTTGCCCGTGGCGATCGACTTCGACGATCAGCTCCGGAATAATCCGTTCCAACTCGCGCAGCCGCTGCCGGGTTTGGGCCGCCTGGGCCGCCTCCTCGCGCAGATGACGACCCAGGCGAGACTCGTGGTATAGATGGAGTATCCCGGCACCGAGCGCACCGGCGGCAAGTACGAGGCCAAGCAAGGGCAGGAAACCGAGTGCCACCATAACCAAGGAGCTCCCGTATGCGGCTTTCCTTGCCCATGGTCCCGGCATCCATTGCCGGGTTGCAGATTGCTCAATTCCCGAAGGACAGCAAAGCTAGCGCAGATCAACAAGCAGCGTCCAGTGTATTTTGCAACTCTTTATCTTTTTTTACAGTTTTCATTATTTCCCTTGCACTTACCAAATCAAAAAATAGGCGGCTCTCGCACAAAACCGCCGGACTGTACCCTACCGCACCAGCACCAGCCCTTGCGCCCGGGGTCAGAACTGCTAAGCTGACCAGAAGACACACTGACCCAAGGAGATGCCATGCACGCGGGCCTGACCCTGTTGGAAACCTATCTCAGTGAATTGGACGCGGAATTCGCCCTGCGCCATCTGAAAGCCCTGGGAGTCAGGGCCATTGTCGAGAAGGACAACTGTGGTGGGTTGCAGCCCCAGCTGGACCTCAGAGGAATCAAACTTCTGGTGGCGGACGCCGATCTGGAGAAAGCACGCGCCGTCCTGGCTGAGGCAGCGGTGCCGGTTGATGCACCCGCCTGGACCTGCAGTGACTGTGGCCAAGAAGTCGAAGCCGGTTTCGGCACGTGCTGGCAGTGCGGCCACGATCGCGATTGAGATCCCTGCCGGTCATCTCCCTCGCGGCGTGGGTCCTGCTTGGCGCGGGGCAGGCTGCGGCAGCGGCGCCGGGTCCGGCGCCGGCGATCTGCAAACCCGCGGCTTTGCTGCCGGCTGGGGCAGCCGCCGACTTTCCACCGCCACCAGCGGACTCCCGCGGCTACGATGTTCTGGCCTATGATCTTGACCTGCGCCTGGATCCGGCAACCCGCACCGTTGCCGGCACGATGGTCCTGCGATTCACGACCGCCGACGATCTGAGCGGCACGTTGACGATTCTGCAGCTTGATCTCGCGCCTGAAATGGCGGTCTCCGGGATCCACGACCGCGACGGCCCGCTCACTTTCACCCACACCGAAGAACTCTTGTCGATCCCCCTGCGCCGGCCCCTGGCCAGGGGCGCCGTGGATTCGCTGACGGTCGCCTGGTCCGGCCAGCCCCCCCGACACGGCAGCTTTGCCGCCGGCCTGATGTTCCGCACCCACAACCCCGGGGCCGAGGTGCCGATCATCGCCAGCCTGAGCCAGACCTGGTCCGCCCACAGCTGGTGGCCGTGCAAGGACCACCCCGCGGACAAGGCGCAGGTGACGCTGGCGGTCACGGTGCCGGACACCCTGAGCGCCGTCAGCAACGGCACCCTCATCAGCAGCACTCCGGCCGATCCGGGCTGGTGGCGCTTCCAATGGCGCGAAGCCTTTCCCCTGCCCACCTATCTGGTCTCGGTCGCCGTCAGCAACTACAGCTCCTGGAGCGAAGACTGCCAACCGGCAGTCGGCCCGCCCGTCCGTCTGGAATACCACCTGTTTCCGGAAGACCGCGCCAACGCCGAATACGACCTGGGACGGACCTGCGAGATGATGTCGTTCCTGACCGGACTGCTGGGCCCCTGGCCCTATCCGGGCGAGAAATACGCCCAGGTCGAGTTCAAGTGGGCCGGCGGCATGGAACACACCACGGCCACCAGCCTGGCCCAGTTGCTGTTCACCGGCGACCGCCGCTTCGAGAACCTCTTCCTGCATGAACTCGTGCACCAGTGGCTCGGCGACAGCCTGACGCCGGCAGTCTGGGCCGACATCTGGCTCAACGAGGGCTTTGCCCGCTACGGCGAGGCCCTCTGGCTGGAACACAGCGAAGGGCCGGACGCCTATCGGGAATACATGCTGCGCATCGGGCCCGGGGGCCATCCAGATCTTTTTCGCGGCGAAGGCGTGCTCAGCGATCCGGACCCCATCCTGCCCAACCTGCTGGTGTACGACAAGGGGGCGTGGGTGCTGCATATGCTGCGGGGGCTGCTGGGTGATGAGGCCTTCTTCGCTTTCCTGCGCGACTACGCCAGCGAGCCCGCGCTGAGCTATGGTGTGGTGACGGTAGCGGAGATGATCGCCGTGGCCGGGCGGCAAGCCGGCGGCTCGCTCGCCGGGTTCTTCATGCCGTGGCTGACCACTGATCTGGTCCCGGTGATCAGTCACCGGGTCAGCGGCCTGGGCACCGACCGGATCGCGCTGACCCTGAGCCAACATCAGCAACCGGTTTTCCAACTGCCAGTGCCGGTGGTGCTGCACACCGCCTGTGGCGACACGCGACTGGTGGCCCGCTTGCGGCAAGCCAACCAGACCTTCACCTGGCAGACCGACTGCCCGGTCGACTCCCTGTCCATCGCCCCGGACGGGCTGGTGCTGATGCGCGGTCTGGACAGCCCACCGCCGCCCATCGAAGCGGTCGGGCCGGCGCCAAATCCGGCCTTGGCGGACGGCAGCAACTTCGAGCTGTTTCTCCTACATAGCTCTCAAGTTACTATAAATACGTATGATGCGAGAGGGCGCCTTGCTGCCCAGGAGGTTCTGGCCAACCTGCCGGCCACGGGCCCACGCGAGGATCCGGATCTGCCCGGGCACCCGTGGCGCTGGACACCGACCGACGCTACGGGCCGGCGGCTGCCGTCTGGCTTGTACTTCCTGGAATTCCTGGGCGCCGGCGGCCGGCAGGTGCGCCGCGTCACCCTGGTCCACTGACGGCGATCAATCCACGGGCACCAGCGGGGCGAAGCGGGGATTGATATGCTTGCGGCCCGCATTCCGGAAATCGACGGTAACCATCATGTCATCCCCCACGCCTTCAACCCGGCTGACGGTGCCGGTACCGAAGATGCCGTGGCTGACCAGTTGCCCCTCATAGTAGGGCGCAGCCTGGATCACGTCCTGATCCCAACCGTCGGTCGGCGATTCCTTCACCTTGCCCGCCTGCCGCCGGCCCCACTCCTCGGGCCGCACCGGCCGACTGGTTGAATGGCTGCGTGAGCCCGTGGTCGGTAGACCGCCTGCCCGCCGCTTCGCCCGCGCCACCGAGCCGCCGCTCCAACTGCCGCCGCCACCGGCCGCACCGAACAGACTGCGGGCGATGGGCTCCTGGATCTCGCTGGCACTGTCCAGGTGGCGCCGCTCAACGAGCGCGTCGGGCACCTCCCGGAGAAAGCGCGAGGGCAGGCTGTCCTGCCACGATCCGAACCGCCGCCGCCGAGCCGCGTGCAGCAGGTAGACCCGCTTCTCGGCCCGGGTCAGCGCCACGTAGAACAGCCGACGCTCCTCTTCCAGTCCCGCCTCATCCTCCGAACTGTTGATGTGCGGCAGGATATCATCCTCGCAGCCAGCGATCACGACCACGGGGAATTCCAACCCCTTGGCGGTGTGGATCGTCATCAATCTGACAACGCCCTCGTCATCCTGGATCGTATCGGGATCCGAGACCAGCGCCACCTGTTCCAGGAACTGGTCCAGGGTGCCGCCGTCGCTCGCCTCGTGGAAGCTGGCCGCCGCGTTGATCAGCTCGGCGATGTTTTCGTTGCGCGTGCGCGCCGATTCGGGGTCGTCCGCCTCCAGATGGCTCTGATACCCGATGTCACTGATAATGGTCGTCAGCAGGTCCTGTATGGCCTCGCCACCGGACGCCTTCAGCCGCCAGCGGGTCACCATGTCAAAGAAGGCGCGGACCCGCTTGCAGGCTGCCGGGGCGATCTCGGCCTCCATCAAGCCCTCTTCGGCAGCTATCTGGCCCAGGGTCAGCTCATG
>JAJRWA010000071.1 GCA_024277025.1 Candidatus Krumholzibacteriota bacterium
ACCGTCCCACAACACGCTGTGCACACCGGCCGACTGCCGACCGACCGCGAACGAGCGCACCAGACGGCCGCGGGTATCGAAGACGGTCAGCTCGACGTCGCCGTCCACCGCGAGTTCAAATCGCAGCTGCGTCGCCGGGTTGAATGGGTTGGGCACGTTGGGCAGCAGGGCGGCGGACTGATGCACTGGTGCCACATCCGGCACTGGTGAAGCCGGATTGGCCAGCGAGAAGTCCGCCACCCGCATGGCGTGGTCACTGGCGGTGATCGTATCGTCGGACTGCAGGCCGTTCGTCGACAGGGTGGCCGGCAGCATGGTCCGGGTTTCGAGGATGAAGTGGTTCTGCAGCAACATGGCGCTGTCGGTGTACATGATCCAATCCAGCACGCCCGGATAGTAGGAGCTGTAGTCGTTGCGCCAGGTGTAGCTGGCCCGGCCATCGGGGTGGCGGCTGGGCGGAACGGCCAGATCGGTGCCGTCCCAGTCGGGCGGCGAGTCGGGGCCGTAGGTGCCGTTGTCGATGATGTCGCCGGTCAGCACCGTGTCCAGCTGCTGGCGCCAGCCCACCAGGTTGAAGTCGCCGCCCAGCACGATCGGCGTGTCGGCCGGCAGATCGATCACGCCGCCGGGCGTGCGCGCGTCCTTCAGGAATTCGACCACGCCGTCGGCCTCGTTCTGGCGGTCATTGTCCGCGGTGCAGCAGCGCCAGTGGTTGGCAATGACCAGCAGGTCGGTGTCGTAGCCGGCGCCCAGTTCCAACAGGGCCGCCGTTTCACGGTAGCCGGGATTGATCTCCCAGCTGTCGATAATCGGAAAGCGGCTGACGATGACGTTGCCGCCGTCCAGCTTCACCCCGTACCAGCTCTCACCCGCGCCGCTGGGCAGCAGGGTTTCGATCTGGCTGACGACGTCGTTGGCGTTGTGGTTCCACACTTCGCTGACGATCAGCACGTCCGGGTCCACCGCGTCGAGTATCCGGTTCTGGGCCGCCTCGGTCGAGCCGCCGTCGAACAGGCCGTCGCTCTGCACGTTCCAGCTGGCGACCCGAATATCGGCCGCGTCCAGGCGGCCCAACCCCAGGGTCGGCGCCACGTCGCTGCCGGTGATGAAAGTGTAGCTCAGGCCGCCGTTGTCCGGGGCGGTGTCGCCGCTGTCGGCGTCGCGCAGCACGAAGCGCAGCTGGCTGCCGGGAAAGAGCGGGTCCGAGCCGTTGGGCTGGGCGTCGCGCCGCAGGGCGATCTCGAACACGGTGCTGCTGACGGTGGGGCCGATCAGCAGCCCGATATCCGGATGGTCGATGGTCGTGGCGCCGGGACTGTAGAAGGTGCCGGTGCGGTTGCCCAGTTCCCAGACCATCTCGGCACCGATGCCGCCGAAGCTGGTGCCGGTGCCGGCGTCCATATCGGTGTCCAGATATAGCCGGATATCCTGTTGCTCATCCGGCTGCACTTCGCCGCCGGTCTCGAAACGGATGTAGAGATAATCCTGATCGTTGACCACCCAGATGTTGGCAAAATCAACGGTGCCGCCGTCGTTGGGGTTGTCGGTGAGAGCCGGAGTCTGTCCCGCCCAGTCCTCGAAGTAGCCGTCAAGCTGGATGGGGACCAGATCGGCCAGGGCGGGCAAGGCGATCAAAAGACTCAACATAGTGGCGAAAACAGCAGTGTTCCGGGCGAGACGAACCACGGGATGCCTCCTCTGGGGGTGGATTAAGGGAAAGTTGAGCAATCAATTATAACAGAAATATGGTTTTTTTACAAAACCCGACCTGCCCAACGTGTCAATCGCGCGCCTTGCCGGCTGACTGCCAGGCCAGACCGCCCACGATGAACACCAGTCCGACGAACGTGCCCGACGCGATGTGCTCGCCCAGCACGTAGTGGATCAGAATCAGCGATAGAAAAGGCGAAAGGAAAATCAGATTGGCGACGCGGGCGGTCGAAACCGTCAGGCGCATAGCGCTCAGCCACAGGACAAAGGTGAATCCCATTTCCACGGCCCCCACGTAGGCCCCGGCCAGGATCCCCGGGCCGGTGAAGCTCAGGCTGCTGAACAGGACGGTCACAACGGTCACCAGGGGCAGCGCGCAGGCAAAGCCCAGAAAAAGGCCCACCACCGGATCCAGCTTGTGCTCATCCTGGCTGAAGCGCGTGTTGCCCAGCCAGTACAGGGCCCAGATGACGGTGCTGCCCAACGCCAGGCCCACGCCCAAGGGGCTGCTGATGTGCAGCCCCCGCAGATCGCCGCCCGTGGAGATCGCGACCACGCCCGCGTAGCAGACCAGGCCGCCCACGCCATCCCGCCAGGTCAGCCGCTGGCCCAACAGGGGCACCGACAGCAGGCTCAGGGTCAGGGCCCAGGTGTAGTTGAGCGGCTGGGCGATCTGGGCCGGCAGCAGGTCGTAGGCCTTGAACAGGATCAGGTAGTACAGGAAAGGATTGAGGACACCCAACCCCAGGGACCGGCTGAATTGCAACCGCGTCACCTGCCGCAGCAGGGACAACCGGCCACTGAACGCCAGCACGCTCCCCAGCGCGGCCAACGAAAAGAAATTGGCCAGAAACAGTAGTTGGTAGTGGTCCAGATGGCGCAGGGCCAGTTTGAAGGCCGTCGCCACCGTGGACCAGCAGAGGATTGCTATAAGGCCATATATTATGGCAATCCGTTGGTTTTTATCTGTGTCATACGCCATATCGCACCAATTGCATAAAAAAACATTGTTTTTCGTTAAGAAATGTTTTACTATTGCATACAGAGTTCATTAAAACAGTTTTCTCAGATGCAGGCGTCCTGTCGGACCCGGGGGACCGAAAGGTACAGAGTATCTCCATGCAACCCATGCGCGACATCAACTCCTTGCGAAAACAAGCCGATCGTTGCCTGCAGGAACTGCTGGGCATGATCGACCAGTCCACGGCGCGTGAGATCCAGCAGCACGCGCTGACCGACATGGTGCGCCTGACCGGCAGCACCCAAGGCTACCTCTACACCCTCAACCTGACCACCGGCACCATCCGCTGCGAAAATATCGCAAGCACAGACCCGGCGTCGAGCCTCATCCTGGCCGACGGGGCCACCACCGAAGTCAGCGTGGTGCAGGATGGCTGCTGGAGCGCCTGCCTGGCGACAGGTCAGGCCGTCATCCACAACACGCCGCCCGACTGCATACCGCCGCTGGCCGGCGACCTCGGCCCCTTGCGGCGTGACATCACCGTGCCGATACGCGAAAGGCAGAAGACGGTCGCGGTGATCGACGTTGCCAACCGGCCGACACCCTATCAGGCCGCCGAAGCGGAACTCCTGCAGGAAATGGCCGATGGCCTGTGGCGCGTCATCGTGCGCAAGCGCCTGCACGACAGCATGCCCGACGATGTGAAATAGAACCCGTTTATTCCACGGCGATGGGGAAGCCCGCCGCCTCCCAGGCCAGCATGCCGCCGCGCAGGGTGTAGATCTTCTGATAGCCCAGGTCCTGCATGATCTGCACGGCCAGCGCGCTGCGCCGGCCCATGCGACTGACGAAAACGATGCCGCCATCCCGGGGCAGGCCCGGCCCCTCGGCCGCCAGCCGGCGCAACGGCACACTGTACGAATCCTCGATGTGCCAGTCCCGGTACTCGCCGGCCTCGCCGACATCCACGACGACCAGACCACTGCCCGGATCATCCATCAGGAAGCGCACCTCGCTGGGTGACAATTCCTGGATGTGGTGTTCGGGAATCTCGGCCAGTTCCGGCAAATTCGCCGCGTGGGAATCCTTGGGCAGGGCCTGGCACTCGCCGAACACGCGCTCCTTGCACTGGTAGATGCACACGCCCGGATGCAGCACCTTGTGGAACAGATGGTTGATGGCGTTGTCGGTGTTCAGGATGTTTTCCGCACCGAGCATCCGGCCAAAGCCGTAGAGGTTGATCATGTGCAGCACGCCGGGCCGCACGCCCTCCAGGAACACATCGCCCCCGCGGCGCCGGTAACGCCGGACCACCGCCTCAAGCATGTGAATACCGCTGACATCGCAGATGTCCACCATGTGCATGCGCAGCAGCAGAAAAGCCTGGCCCGGATGAGCTTCCTGGTTGGCGCGCAGGGCCTCTTCGATGTGGTGGACCGCGCCGAAGTAGAGAGAGCCTTCAATCTCCATCACACCCAGCTGCGGACAGACCGTTTGCTCGTGGGCGCGCACGAAATGCCGGAAACTCTCATCCGGCACGACGGCGAAAACACCGGGGGTCGAGGTCTTGATCAGGTAGCGGGCGAAGGAGACCAGCACCCCGGCCAGGACGGCGAACTCGAGCGGCAGAAAGATCGTCGCGGCCAGGGTGGCGCCCATGATCCAGGTATCGCCCAGGCTGGTGTGCACGATACGCCGCATCTCGCGGCGGTCGACCATGCCCCAGGCCGTGGCCAGCAGCACGCCGGCCAGGGCGGCGCGCGGCAGGTACACCGCCAGCGGCGCCAGCAGGAGCATGGCCACCAGCACCCACACCCCGGAGAACACGCTGGCCAGGGGTGTGCGGGCGCCGGCACCCACGTTGACCGCCGTGCGCACGAAGGATCCACTGACGGCATAGCCCGAGAAAAGGCCGCTGAAGATACTGGCCAGGCCCTGGCCCACGAACTCCTGGTTGCTGTCGATGCGCTGGCCGGTCTGGCTGGCCACGCTGCGCGAGATCGACATGGCTTCGACCAGGCCGATGACGGCAATGGCCAGCGCGCCCGGCGTCAGGCTCCAGATCAGCTGAAAGTCCAGCAGCGGCAGATTGGCCAGGGGCGGCAGCGAACGCGGAATCGCACCCAGGACCAGCACACCCTGATCGACCAGGCTCATGATCGCGGTGACGGCCGCGGCGATTACCATCGCCAGCAGCGTCGCCGGCAGCCGGGGCCACAACCGCTTGACGACCACCACGAAAACCATCGTGCCCAGGCCCATGGCCAGGCTCGGCAGGTGAACGGACGACAGGTTGGCGTAGACCGCCTTGAGGGTCTCGCCGACTTCCGGTGAACTGGGAATGTCCAGCCGCAGCAGGTGGCGCAACTGGTTGATGCTGATCAGCACGCCGGCGCCGGCGGTGAAGCCGACCACGACGCTGTCGGCCACGAAGTTCACCAGCACACCCAGCCGCACCAGTCCCATCACCAGCCGGAAACAGCCGACGATGATGGCCATGTAGCCGGCCGCCACCACGAACTCGGGCGAGCCCGGCTGCGCCACCGTCAACAGGGACGCCAGCACCAACAGGCTCGCGGTGTTGGTCGGCCCGGTCTGCAGATGCCAGGACGAACCCCACAAGGCCCCGGCGATGGCCGCCACGATGGCTGAATAGAGCCCCATCTGGGGCGGCAGTTCGGCGATCATCGCGTAGGTGATGGCCGCCGGCAGCAACACCACGGCCACCGACAGGCCGGCGATCAGGTCGGGTCCCAGATCGGCCCGGCGATAGCCGCGCAGCACCCGCACCGGCCGGGTCAGAAAGACCGGCTCTTCGCGAAGCTTGCCGAACAGGCGGCGCAGCGGTTGTATATGGGTTGCTCTTGTCTCTTGGCTGCTCAAGACTTGCCAGGCCTCACTTCAGGCGATGTTCGGTTTTGATCATGCGGCGGGTGCCGGTCTCGTAGCGCAGCACCACCGAGTGGGTGTCAACGGTCTCGCCGCGGAAATTGACGCCGTCCAGCAGCCAGCCCACGGTCACCCCAGTGGCCGCAAAAAAAACGTCATCGCCGGCCACCAGGTCGTCCCCGGTCAGGATGCGGCTCAGGTCCACGCCCTGTTCCCGGCAGGCGCGCTCTTCGGCTTCGGTCTGAGGCGAGACCCGGGCCATGATTGCCCCACCCAGCGCCTTGACCGCACAGGCGGCCACCAATCCCTCGGCCGCGCCGCCGATGCCCATCAGAACGTCGATCGTCACGTTGGGATCCGCCGCCATCATCGCCCCACTGATGTCACCGCCCCGGCGCAGCAGCACGCGAGCGCCGGCCTGGCGCACCTCACCGATCAACTCCGCATGGCGTGGGCGATCCAGCACAAAGACCACCAGGTCGGCGATATCCTTGCCCTTGGCTCGGGCCACCGCCGCCAGGGTCCAACCCGTCGGCGCATCCAGGGCATCGGGTCCGATGGCCTCGGCCACGGTACGGTCGACCACCAGCTTGCGCAGGTATACCGCCGGCCCCGGCCGCCACATGGCGCCGCGCGGTGCCAGGGCCGCCACCGACATGGCACCGGACTTGCCTTCGGCCACCAGGGTGGCCCCGTCGATGGCGTTGGTTTCGACGTCCAGCTCCGGACCTTCGCCGGTGCCGACATCCTGGCCGCTGTCCAGGGGCGAGTGCTCACCCGTGCGGCCTTCCTCGCCCGACACGATCCGGCCGGCCATGGGCAGCAGGTTCAGGTTGGTGGTCATGGCGTCCTGGGCGGCGTGGTCGGCGGCCAGGCGGTCGCCCAGCCCCATCCAGCGGCTGGCCGCCAGAGCGCCCGCTTCGGTGACCCGCACCAGGCCAAGGCCCGGATGATGGGGGGGTTCACGTTTTTCCGCACCGATATTTTTTGGAGATTCCCACATGACAGGCCTCACGGATTCAAGGTGGTGACGATGACTTCATCATAGCCCCCGCCGACACGAACGTCAGCAACTTCATCCGCGGCCGCCGCACCGAACGAGACTAAAGGGCCCTTCAATTCCGACCGATAAATATTCAAGTGCCGAGATCCCCGCTTGCCCGAACGAGGACATCGTACGCCATGGAAAACAGGGGTTTTTCCCGCCGATGGTACCAAGGCCTGCAGGTGCAGGTCCTGGTGCTGTTTCTCGTCCTCGGCGGGATCCTTGCTTTTGTTGCCCGCAACGTGGTTCTCACCCACAGCCAACGTCAGTTTACCCAGTACGAAGATGAAATCCTCCTACGTCGCAGCGAGATCCTGGTCAAGGATCTGGGCCAGCGCGTGAGGGCGATCGAGACCACCGCCCGGGCCATGGCCACGTTCAGCGCCACAATGCCGCTGGAAACCACCGATCTCGCCGAATTGATACCCGTCCTGCTGGACGCCGATGGTACCGGTATCGTCACCGGCGGCGGCATCTGGCCCGAGCCGTTTGCTGCAGACCCTGACCGCGAGCGGGCCAGCCTGTTCTGGGGCCGGGATACGAACGGCAAGCTGGAATTCTTCGACGACTACAACCAGCCCGGGGTGCCGCCCTACTTCCGCGAGGAGTGGTATGTGCCCGCCACCTACCTCGACCCGGATCAGGCCTACTGGTCACGCTCCTACGTGGATCCGTACTCCCACGAGCCGATGACGACCTGCACCGTGCCCTACTTCCGCAACGGCCGGCTGGCCGGCGTGGTCACGGTGGATGTCACCCTGGCCGGCCTGAACACCTATTTTGCCGGACAAGCCGATTACCCGGGTATGTACTTCTTTGCCGTGGATCACGCCAATCGCTTTCTGGACTACCCGCAGGTGGCCCTGATTCGGCCCGAGGGCGTGGTCAAGGGCAGGCCGCCGACCCGGAAGTTCCGCACCGTCGCCGAACTGGCTGCCATCCAGCCGGGGTTCAAGGCCATGGCCGACACGCTCGGCGCCAGGCTGGCAACGGATCTCGGCTTGCGCAAGAAGCAGCATCCCCGGGATCTGGCTCGCCTGGCCGGCCAGTTGCACCAACGCATCAGCGGACTGACCGACAACGAGGCCGAGATCATCGCGGCCAGAATCCTGGATCCCACGATCAGAACCGCCGGGCAGGATGTCGTCGCCTCGTTTGCTGTCGACCCGGTTCTGAACGAGCCCGGCACGGCCATCATCGCCACCGTGCCGCGCACCTGGTGGCG
Organism: Candidatus Krumholzibacteriota bacterium; assembly: GCA_024277025.1. Taxonomy (GTDB): domain Bacteria; phylum Krumholzibacteriota; class Krumholzibacteriia; order LZORAL124-64-63; family LZORAL124-64-63; genus JAGRNP01. The sequence continues at coordinate 7,831 of JAJRWA010000071.1, forward strand.
GGTCGTGACCGTGGTGCCCTCTTCCCTGGTCGACGTGCGGGTCCAGTCAATGGTTTTGCACATCGCGCGGCACGCCATCGGCACTTTGTTGGTTGTCGTGCTGCTGGCTGCCTTCAGCATGCGCTATTTCTTCCTGGGCCGGATCAGCCGCCTGCTGGCCATCCTGCAGGATGGAACCCAGGATCCGGTGGCGGCCCTGGCGCAGCTCCACGAGCAGAACCCCAACGAGGTCGGCGAGGTCGCCTTCTGGTTCAAGCACAACACCCAGGATCTGCAGGCCGCCCAGCGGCGAGCGGAAAACGCAGCCCGGGCCAAGAGCGTTTTCCTGGCCAACATGAGCCATGAGATCCGCACGCCCATGAATGGCATTCTGAGTGCCGCCACCCTTCTGCAAGAACCAGACGATCAGGTCGAGGTCGAAAAGGTGATGATCATCCGGCGTTCAGCCGAAACCCTGTTGGCGATCCTCAACGACATTCTGGATTTCTCGAAAATGGAAGCCGGCCAGTTCACGATCGAAGAGAGACCGTTCGAGTTGGTCGGCACGGTCGAAAGCTGCCGGCGGCTGGTCGAGAACCTGGCCCTTGAAAAAGGGCTTGAGCTGCGGTTCACCAACCTGGTCGCGGACCCCTGTCCCGTACTCGGTGACGGCGGCCGCCTGCGGCAGGTCGTCTTGAACCTGCTGACCAACGCCATCAAGTTCACCGAGTCCGGCCTGATCGAGATCGTGCTTCGCCACCCGGCGGACCGGCCGCAGCGGCCGGGGCGGCAAACCTATTGCATTGAAGTCCGCGACACGGGCATCGGCATCACCCGGGAGCATATCGACTCCATCTTCCAGGTCTTCGAACAAGTGGATTCGACTTTGATCCGGCAAGCCGGTGGCAGCGGCCTCGGTTTGGCGATCAGCAAACGCCTGAGCCGGATGATGGGCGGTGATCTGACTGTCACCAGCACCCCCGGCAAGGGGTCTGTTTTCGAGCTCTGCCTGGAACTCGCCGCGGGCCCGGACAACCTCGTCCGGACCCCCGCCAGGGAGATCGACCGGCGACCCCATGAGCCCGGCCAGCCGCCCGGGACCAGAGTCACCGTCGGCGGGCGTTCAGCCTAGGCGTCCATATCCTGCCACCGGCGCGCCAGCCGGGCAAACACCACCAGGGCGATGATCGCCGCCACACCGATCGCCGCGAACGGCAGCCAGACCCGGGGCCCGGGGCTATAGGTGCGCCACAGCAGTTCGGTGGCCGCCGTGGCGTCCAGGCCCGACACTTCCTGCAGACGGACAAAAGCCTCGGTCCGCGCCACGCCGGTGGCCGTATCCAGCGAAGAGACGTGGCCATCCCAGACGACACCCTTCATGTACTCGGCATTGCCGGCCAGCCACTTCTGGGCCAGCACCGCCTTCTCGCCGAAATTGCCGTAGAAATAGCCCTGCAACTTGGCGCCGACCAGTCCGCCAATGCCCACGGGAATATTCACATAGCCCAGGTACAACCCTTTCTTGCCCGGCGGCGAAATCAGGCCCAGATACTCGCTCTTCTTGGGGCCGGTGAGCATCTCGCCCAGACTGAAACAGGCCACACCCACCAGGAAGATCGCCCCGATGGTCGTCAGGCCCGCCACCAGCACACCCGCCGTGGCCATGGTCATGCCCAGCACCATGGCCTCGAGCGTGCGGATCTTGCGCGACAGATAGGACACCGGAATGACCAGCAGAACGATGAGCACGGCGTTCAGGTTGATCAATAATTCCTGGGGCACCTGCAGGCCGCGGTCCGTTTCCACCGTCCAGCCGTCCGGCAGGAAGCCGGTCCTGTCGATCAGGCGGGCCACGTCACCCGAGTCGTTCCAGTCGGTCACGAAGTTGGGCTGCAGATCCCACAGGGCGTACATCATCAGCCAGAAGCAGCTCATGATCAGCAGCCAGGTCACCAGGCGCACATCACCCAGATTTTTCAAAGTGCGCACCAGCACCTTCAGCGGACCGTCGGTCTTGTTGGCGCCGCTGGCGAAGTCGCGGAAGGTGAACAGCATCAGGTAGTTCAGGCTCATGATGCCCGCGGCGATGAAGAACAGCGCCGGCCAACCCAGATCGGTGCGCACGAAGTTGGCCAGCACCGGCGCGCTGGCCGCGCCCACGTTCACGACCCAGTAGAAAATGCCCCAGCCCAGAGACGAATTGGCCCGCGTCACGTTGTGCGCCAGCTAACCCTGGATCGACGGCTTGAAGAACGCCGTGCCCGTCGCCAGCACGATCACGCCGAACAGGAAGCCGGTGTACGAGTGCTGCGTGCCCATCAGGATATAGCCCGCGATGTTCAGCGTGATCGACACGAAGAGCGACTTCTTGTAGCCGTAGCGATCGGCGAACCCGCCGGTAAACGTGGGCAGTATCGACTGGAAGGCGAACCAGAAGGCATAGATCGTGCCTTTGTCCGCCGCCGTCAGGTGCAACCCGTTGGGGTCGTCCGCCTGCATGATGTAGATGGCCACCACGCTGCGCACGGAATAGTAGGCCAGCCGCTCGAACATCTCGATGACGTTCAGCATCCAGTAGCCGACGGTGAAGCCGAACAGCATGCGCCGTCCGGCCAGATCGTCGTGGGGTTCGTTGGTGAGTTCAGTCAAGTTCTCATGCCTCTCATGGGGTGGGTGTCCCGCTAGCCGGTGGGCCGGGGGCCGGGACCGGGGAATCGGTCCGGATGATTGGTGATCACGCCGCCAACGCCCAGTTCCATCAGCTCGCTCATCTCGGCCGGATCGTTCACTGTCCAGGCGTGCACGGCCTTGCCACCGGCCGCGGCAAACTCCAGCACGTTGGCTGTGATCAGGGATTTCTCGAGGCTGAGCAGGTCCACCCGCGCCGCGAATTCTCCCGCCGGCAGGTTGCCCCGGCCAATGATGTGGCCCAGGGCAACACCGGTTTCGCGCGTCGCCAGTTCCGCGATCAAATCGCGGTTGAAGCTGGTCACCACGCAGTGATCGCCAAAACTCTGGTCGGCAATGGCCGCCGTCAGCCGGTCCAGAAAATCAGGGCCCGGCCGGGCAACCTTCAATTCGATATTCAGGTCCAGGCGGCCGCGGGCCAGGGCCATGGCTTCGACCAGGGTGGGGATCCGGTCGCCGGCGTGATGCGGGCTGAACCAGGAGCCCGCGTCCAGGCGGCGCAACTCGGCCAGGGTGCGGTCGGCCAAGGGCCCGGTACCGGTGCTGGTCCGGTCCAGGGTCTCGTCGTGGAAGAGAACCAACTGCCCGTCAGCGGTTTGCTGCACGTCGATCTCGGCCATGTCGGCGCCCAGGCTGATCGCCAGGGTCAGGGCCGCGAGCGTATTTTCCGGCGCCCGGCCGGACGCACCCCGGTGCGCACAGTTGTAAACCTAGTCAAACAGCTCTATCATGGTACCTCGGCATCAAGATGTTTCGTTTGGGCTGATCCCAACACCCCGATCCGGGGATCATTGACCGGACAATGACAGGCGACCCCGAAATCAAACCTCCGACTACACGATACACCGAGCGACCCCTGCCTGCCTACCGTCATGTGCCGGGCTTCACCCCCCATCCCACCCGCGACCCCGACGGGCACTCATACGATCAGCCGGAGCCCGAGCTGCCGAATCTGAACGAAATCGCCTGGCAACAGTGCGAGCACTACCTCTACGGCATCGACCTGTTCAACGAGCGCTACTGGTGGGAATGCCATGAGGTGCTGGAGGGCTTGTGGCACGCGGCCGGCATCGGAACACCGGCGGCCCATGTGCTGCAGGCGGTCATCCAATGTGCCGCGGCCCACCTCAAGGCCGCCGGCAATTGCCCCCGTGGCGCCATGCGCCTGCACGAGCACTCGATCCGGCACGCCCACTGGACCGGCGACCACTCCCTGGGCCTGGATCTGGACGAGATGGTGATGAATACGCGGACCTTCCTGGCCGTGGACGGCGCGGACCCGGCCAGGCTGGTGCTGGAATTCTGACTTTATTTTGCCGGCCGAATGGCCGATGGTGGCAATCACCCCTCAAGACTCGTCAGCTCTCTGAAAGGAGCCCAAATGGAAATTTATCTGCAGGTCCTGCGCGACTGGAACAAGTTCAGCGGCCGGGCGAGCCGGACGGAATTCTGGACATTTGTCCTGGTCAACGCCCTGGTCAACTGTGCTCTCTGGCTACTGGGCACCCTGATCGGGCCCATCGTCTTCATCAGTTATCTCTATTCGCTGGCTATTCTGGTGCCCACACTGGCCGTCGGCATGCGCCGCCTGCACGACGCAGGCAAGGAGGGTCTTTGGATCATCGGATCTTTCGTGCCCCTGCTGAATCTCGTCGTCCTGTATTTCCTGATCCTGGAAAGTGAGCCCGGATCCAATCAGCACGGTCCCAATCCAACGGGAGCCTGACAATAACCAAGCGGCAAAGCCGGCCATTTTGGTGTATAATGGTCGAGTATCCTGGAACCAACTGCCGAAGGGCCGCCGCATGAGTCTGTCGGGTCAGCACACCAATCCCGTTCTGAGCGTTCTACTGGTCCTCGGCCTGTGCCTCGGGGCGGCCCCCGCCCTGGCCACCTATGAGCTTGGCGATACGGTCAATGACTTCACGCTCAACGATCTGGCCGGCACGCCGGTCAACCTGTACGACTATGCCGGCCAGATCATCGTGATCAATTTCTTCGCCACCTGGTGCCCGGGCTGCAACATCGAAGCGGCGATTCTCGAGAACGACATCCACCAGGTGTACAGGAACGAGGACGTGACGGTCATCGCCATCGACATGGAGGAGCAGGTGGCCATCGTGCAGAACTGGGTGGACAGCCAGGGCGTGACCTACCAGATCCTGATGTCCCCCGACTGGGATATTTTTGCGCTCTTTCCCCAGGCCGGCGGCCTGCCCTACAACGCCATCATCGACCGCGACATGGTGCTGCGCTATGCCAGGATCCTGTTTGACGAAGAGGCCATCACCTCGACCTTGAACATGCTGCTGGGGTTTGATCCGGTGGCGGACGAGGTGTCGTCGTTCGGGCTGGTCAAGACTTTGTACCGGTAGCGGTTTCCTTTCTTCGGCATTGGGAATTATCTCTGGGGCTGGTAATATTGTTCCTGCTCAACACCCCCGTAAAACACCGACGCCGCAATGGAGGGTCCATGCCCACCGCCTTGAAACGTGATTCCTTGCCGAAATCAGGCCTGCTGGTTCTGCTGTTGATCATGGCGGTCCAAGTGGCTGGTTGTG
>JAJRWA010000072.1 GCA_024277025.1 Candidatus Krumholzibacteriota bacterium
ATTTGGGGGCGCCGCGCTTGGCCAGCACGCCGATCTTGACCTGGGCCTGGGCCGGTCCGGCCGCGCTCATCGCGAGGATGGCGATAACGAGAAGGCTAGATACGGTCAGCTTCTTCATGGCTCGGTTCTCCTGGTTGGGTTTCGGCTTCGCCCACCGTCACAGTGGTCGCGCTTGCAGATCTCCCATCGACACACCACGGGAAATCTTTAACCAATTGGCAGAGGTTTTTCAGCTGAAGAAATTGCCAAGCCGGAGTGGGAACGATATGATTCCTGCCGCATTGACCTCTTGACCCTTGGCTTGCACAGGAATGGACCCGGATGACCCCAGCGCGGCCTTGTTACCTCATTCTGATTCTCCTGGCGGCGGCCCTGTCCACGGGCGTGGCCGAGGCGGCGGCAGCCCGTCCCCACAACCAGGTTCTGGTCGAGGCGGGTTGGTCCCGGCCTTACGGCGATCTGGCGCGGGACTACACCGAGACCCAACTGGGTTTCGGGGCCGGCGATGCGCTGGAACTGGGCTTTCGCTGGCGCTACAACTTTTCCAGCACCGTGTCCCTGTCACCAGCCTTCCATTTCGTCGACTACCGGGACTTCAAGAGCACCGGCGAGGTCATCGGGGACTACCGGATTTCCGCCTCCAGTCTGCGCTACACGCTCGAGCTGATGTTCATCCAGGGCGACGAACGGCGTTCCGTCCGGCCTTTCTTGGCGTTTAGTGGCGGCCTGTACCGCAACCGGGTGGTCGGCTTCAACAAGAACCTGACCAGCCCCTTCGACCAGTCGGTCAACACCCTGGGCTTCGGCGCGCGCGGCGGCGTGCGCCTGGCCGGCTTCGAACTCAGCGCGGTCTACAATGTGAACCGGTTCGCCACCTGGACCTTCTTCGAGACCGGCCAGGAGCAGGACTACAACTGGGACAGTTTTGCCGTGCGGGCGGCCTGGATCATTCCCTTCAGTGACGGGACCGCCCAAGGCCGATAGCGGTGATCGCCAGTCAAAAAAACTCCCCCGAGGCAAGCGGCCTCGGGGGAGTTTGCCGTTGGGGATCAACCCCGGCTAGAAGACAATGGGTTTGCCCGGCGCGGCCGGTACACCCGGATCCGGCGTGTACGGATCGCTGGGTACCGAGTACGGGCCCTGCCGATCCGAGGCGTCGACACCCGCGACACGGATCTGATGGGATTGCCCGACAGTTTCGGTCACCGTGACCTCGTTGGTGGTGACGGTGCCGATCGGAGCCCAGGCCCCGCCGTCGATCGAGTGCTCGACCACGTAGTGCACAACCGCAGTGCCGGTAGTCGGCGCGGACCAGGTGTACGAGATCTGCATCTCGGTCTGGGCCTGGGCCGAGCCCACCGCCGCGAAAGCCATCAGGCAAATGAGACAGGGGATCAGGATGATGCGCTTGGTGTTCATTTGTGTTGTCTCTCCTTGTGTCCCCGGAACGAATTCCGCAGGTTATTGAGGGGCCTTTGCAGGTCTGGTCAGCCCCGGATTCTCGCTGTGCCCCAAAAAAGCAAAGGCGGTGCCACGGGTAGTTGAGGTCGCAGCCCGCCGGGGAAACCCCATGGGTTTGCGGTTATTAGAAACCTTTCAACGAGCGGCCGCCGCAGACCGGGTGTGGCTTTAGGGTCGCGCCGGGCCGGGCAATCTGCGAAAATGCTCGGGTGGACTTGCAGATTGCACCCCGGTGGCCGATCCTCATTATTGTTTTCAGGATGTGCTAATAGGTTGTGAATAAACAAATTAGACAGGATGCGGCAATTCGGTACCCGGCAGGATTTGCCTGGTTGGGGCTGGCTGCGGTGTATGTGGGCTTCCTGTCCGTCGGTGTCATTTTCCATTTCCTGCCGCCGATCCTGCCGGTCGTCATCGAGAACCTCGGCATCAGCCACACCCAGGCCGGATTGCTGATGTCGCTGTTTGCTTTGCCGGGCATTCTGCTTTCACTGCCGGGTGGTTGGCTGGTCGACCGCTATGGTGAGCGCCTGATCGGTGGCGTCGGGCTGGTCCTGATGGGCGCCGGCACCGTGCTGCTGGGTCTGGCCCCGGGCTTCGCGCTGATCCTGGCGGCGCGGGCGATGTCCGGCGTCGGGGCCATGGTCGGGGTCGTGGCGCTGCAGCGGCTGGTTATCCGACTCTTTACCGGGCGCGGTCTGGGCCTGCCGGTCGGTATCAGCGGCAGCGCCGTGCCCGTGGGCATCATCATCATCCTCAATACGTCCGGCCGCCTGGCCGCGACAGCCGGCTGGCGCGAGGTCGCGGTGCGGGCCGGCGCGGCCACCGTGGCGGTCGGCCTGGTTTTCTCGGCCGTGATCTGGTTCGTCACCCGGGGCCGGACGCTCGGGCGCGCCGGCAAGGACGACACCGCACCGCTGACCGACAGTCGCCGCGCGTTCCGCCCGATCTGGATCGCGGGCGTGGTCTGGTTCTGCGCCAACGGGGCCATGACCGCCTTCATGACCTTCGCGCCCGATCACTTCCAGGGGTTGGGTTTCGATGTCTCGTCCCGCGGCCTGTTCACGAGCATTCCCATGTGGACCAGCGCGGCCCTGGGCATGGTCACCGGCTGGTTGACCGATCGTCACGGCGGCCGCGCCCTGTTCATGACCGTGGGCATGGCCCTGATGGGCACGGCCTTGGTCGTGCTGCCGTCCGCCACCGTGCCGCCGTCACTGATCGGCCTGGCGCTGGGCCTGTCGCTGGCGGCGGTGGTCACGCCGACGATTTCCCTGCCGGGCGCGCTGTTGCCCGACTCGCACACGGGTCGCGGTTACGGCATCCTGGCCACCTGCGCCAACCTCGGCATTTTTCTGGTGCCGCCGCTGGCCGGCTGGTCCCGCGACCTGAGCGGCGGCTACGTGTGGCCCTTCGTGATCATGGGGCTGGCTGCGTTCGTGGGCATGTTGGCGGCGGCGATCCTGGGCCGGGGCCGCTTCATGCCCGGGTTCTCTCGCCGGGCCATTGTGCCGGCGGCGCTGCTGATGCTGCTGCTGATCGGCTGCGGCAGCCAGGATCGTTATGAGCTCGTGGATCCGCAGATGCCGGTGGTGGACGAGATCGTGATGGGCGAGATCACCGACTGCACGGCATTCCTGTCCGCGACGGGGTATGTGCGCTACTCGGGGGACGCCTGGAGCGCCGGGGACTTCGTCGCGTCCGGCGGGGGCGGCCGCCTGGTTCGGGTGCAGGGGGATCTGGTGTCGTCCCTGAATTTTTCCGGCCATGGGGGAGTTGTCGGCTTGCTTTGCCAGCCGGACGGCAGCCTGCTGGTGGGCACTGAACGCGAGGGGCTTTGGCGCTGGACCGACGGTGACTGGCAGTTGGACTCGATGCCGCCCGACAGCCCGGTCGGCCTGTTGGCCAGGGATCACCTGGGGCGACCGCTGGCCGTGGTCAGGAACCACTAAGGGACTATCTACAGTCAGCAGGACGGCATCTGGCAGCCCGTGGGCGACGGGTCCTTTGGTCCGGTGGTCCGCGTGTGGTCGCTGCCGGGTCAGGGCACCTGGCTGGTGACCGACACCGACAACATCCTGCAACTGGTCGATTCGGCCGTAGTATGGGCGGATTCTCTCGTCTTTGTCGATCGATCCGGGGTCCCGATGCTGGCCGGGGACAGCGCCGGCCACCTGGCCTGTGCCCGCTACCGTGGCGAGGTCTGGCTGCGTGAGAACGGCCGTTGGGTCTACCCGGATCAGTTCCCGGACGACACGATCAGTGGGTTGTTCTGGGCGGACGGTGACCTGTACGCGGTCAGCACGAGCGGTGAACTCGTTGTGTGGCGCGACGGCACCTGGCGGACCGAACTCGCGGACGAAAGGCTCAGCAGGGTCGACGAAGTGGTGACGGTGGCCGGCGGGCATCTGCTGATCAGCGTGCGCGATGGTGCCTACTTCCATGATGGGCAGGACCTGACCGGAGTCGCGGTGGTGCCGTATATGCTGCAGGGGCTGGCGGAATACAGGGGCCGGCTGATGGCTTGTACTGATCGGGGCGAGCTGTTCGGGGCCGAGGATGTGACGGCCGGAGTTTGGCGCCACCTGGGCCGGACCGAGGGGGAACGGCCCTTTAGGGTGGACAATATGTTGGTGACCGACGATCGCGGGCGCCTGCTGGCGGCGACGGTCCTTGGCCTCGAGGAGTGGGACGGCAGCCGGTTCAATCTGCTCTGGCCATTCGGCTACATGAGCGCCCTGACCAGGATGCCTGATGACGAAATCCTGGTGATCAAGTCCTCTGGCAGATTTGCCAGCTGGCGGGGCGGCCAGGTGACCAACTGGGCTGAAGAAGAAGTCCAGGTCAGCGGTTCCCGCGGCATTTGGCGAAGGTCCGGGACGGAGTTCGAGCTGCTGAGCCGGGATGCCATGTACCGCTTCAGGGAAGGCGCACCGGCCCGCCTGCTATGGTCCGCCGCGGGCTGGACGCCCGAGGATCTGGTCGTCCTCGAGTCGGGTCGGGCCGTGGTTCTGGACTCTCGCAACACGCGCCTGCTCAGCGGTGACCAGATCCGGGACATCACGCCCCAGTTGGGTCAGGGGGAGGATTCCGAGCGGGTGACCCTGTTGGCGGTCCACGAGTTGGACGACGGCGCCCTGCTGGGCTGGGCCCGCGAGTCCAGCCAATTCATGCTGATGGATGAGACCGGTTGGCACGCGCTGACGCCGGCCACGGGTTCGACCGCCTGGCTGAATGATCCCTGGGACGGTGTCTCGTTCCTTGTGACCGGGCAGCAGGGACTGTATTTCTTCGGCACGGATTTCCTGGCTCACCTCGGAACGGCAGGGGGTCGGTGGTGAAGCGGCAAGTGACGGCCCTGGCTCTGGCGCTCCTCGGTGTGACCCTGTTGCTCGTTGTTCCCCTGGGCTGCAGCAAGGGTGAGTACATACCGCTGGTGGGGCCCGGCGTCAGCAGCGACTGGCCCGCGGATCCCGGCTGGTTGCTGGCACCCAGTGTGTTTGGCGGTCGGTTTGTTTACGGCGGCGCCTGGTCCGGCGAGGACTCGCTGCTTGTGCTGGTGGGTTCGGCCGGGGCCGCGTTCGAACACGCCAATGGCCAGTGGTCGCGAGTAGCGATCGATACGCGGTTGGCCCTGAGGTCGGTGATCAGTCTGGGGGCTGGCGAGTTCATCGCGGTCGGGGACCGTGGCCTGGCCAGCCGGCGGACTGGTGGCCACTGGGTCACCGAAGAAACCGGCACTGACCAGAACCTGAACCGGATCGTGACCGCCGGGGCCGAAGTCTGGGCGCTGGGTGAACAGGGCACCGTGCGGCACCGAACGGTGGCCGGCTGGGAAGGGCTGCCCGCGCCGGGGACGGACGATGTGCTCAGCGGGGCGGTTCTGAACGATACGCTGTTCGTGACAACCGACGGCGATTCCAGTCAGATCCGGGTTTGGGAAGGGACGGCCTGGGGCACGGTGTCGCCGGGCCCCTGGGCGGGCCGGGCGGTGCGCGGTGTCGTGGCCACACCGACCGGGCGGCTGCTCGCGGCCGCCGACAGCCTGTATGAGCGCGGACCATACGGCTGGCGTGCCGTCAGGCCGGAGAATTTCCTGCCCGAGTGGACTCACTATTTTGACAGCGTCGTGGTCGGTCACACCCTGTGGATCCGCTATGGCAGCTGGTTCCGCTTCGACCTCCTGGATCCGGATGGGCCCCTGAGCGGTTGGGTGCCCCTGAGCCGATCGGTCCTGGTGCCGCTGGGAGACGAGGACTTCCTGACCGGCTATTTTTCCGGGGCTCTGTATTGGGTCCGCTCCGGCGAAGAACGTCAGGATCCGGCGGGAAATGTCGATTTGGGCGCCGAGATCAAACTGGCCAGCGGCGGGCCCCTGTTCTTTGGCGGACCTGGCGTGCTGCGGTGGGACGGAGCCGGCCTGCAGACCGTGCTGCCGGCAAACCTGATTCCTGACTACTGGTGGGAAGGGGATTGGCGGGGCTGCGGCCGCAGCGAGTCGGACTTCTATCTCACCAGGAACGGGACTGTCTTCCACTACCAGGGGGGACAACTGCTTACTGTTGGCAGCGTGGTCGATGAGATGGATCCCAATTCAATGGCGCTGACGGAGGCCGGTGTCCTGTACCTGGCCAGCCGCCGGGGCCTGTGGCGCTGGACGGGCGTCAACTGGGAGCGCCAATTGCCCGCGATGGCGGATCAGGAGGGTTCCTTCAACGTCTGGCCGGATGGCAACGGGAGCCTGGTGGCCCGCGGTCCCCAGGGTGCGTTCCACCGCCTGCAGGGAGACCTCTGGCTGCCACTGGGCCAGCTGTCCCGTGATGGTATCCTGTTGGCCGCTGCCGATGGCACGCTTGTCGGCGTCCAGCCGAACAACGGCTCGGTGGACTATGAGGGCGGCAACGAGCTGCTGGTCTATGACGAGAAGGCGGCGGCCTTCCGGACCCTGTGGGGGCGTGGCATGGGAATCATGCAGAACCAGGGCCTGGGCGGGGGCACGAGCCGGGACGGTGAATTGCTGATCTGGACCTCGCGGCCGTCCATGGTGTTCCGCCTCAATGGACCACCGTCCGCGGCCGACTGGGAGCTGGTGGCCGGGCCGGTGGACGCCGATATCCGCGCTCTGATCCGATTGACGGGTGGCGAACTTCTGGCGCTTGATCAAGGCGACGATAGATTCTATCTCTACCGGGATTGACCTTCCCCCAACCCGCCCCTGCCGGGCAAGGAGAACCGATGAACGCTGAAGTGCTGGCCCTGTGGCCCGAGCTGGAATGGATCCAGGACAAGGAACTGCGGACGGCCACGGCCCGGACCTGGGAGTTGGCCCTGGAGCGCAGTCCCCTGACGCCCGCGGACCTCGATACGATTCCGTTCACCCTGTTGGTGCCCGACCTGAAAGTGAGCTTCATGGCCCACAAGCGCTGCGTGGTGCACATCGCCCGCGAGTCGGCCCTCAAGATGAACGAGTTCTTCGCCGACGACCTGCCGGTCGACCTGGACGTGACCATCGCGGGGGCCATCCTGGCCGACGTGGGCAAGCTGCTGGAGTACGACATCAAGGACGGCGAGAGCTGCAAAAGCGATACGGGTCGTTACCTGCGCCATCCGTTCACCGGCGTGGCCCTGGCCATGGAAGCCGGTGTGCCGGATGAGGTCTGCCACATCATCTCGGCCCACGCCGGTGAGGGCGACATGGTCAAACGCACCGCCGAGGCCTATGTGGTCCACCACGCGGATTTCATGACTTTCCTGCCGTTCAAACACCGGTAGGCTGAGAATCCGCCAAAAAAAAGTTGGCTCCGGCGGCATTCTGGTATATCTAGAAATCGACCGGAGCCTCAGATCATGAGTATTCATGATAGTCGAAAACCAAAGCCGAGTCCGGCAGGAGGATGACCAATGGCTGACAATACCGATAAGGTCGAAGGCAACGTCGACGGCAAGTTCTTCGTGGACAGCAACTGCATCGACTGCGATCTGTGCCGCCAGACCGCGCCCGAGAACTTCACGCGCAATGAGGACGAGGGCTTCACCTACGTCTCCAAGCAGCCCGAAAACGAGGACGAAGAGCAGGCCTGCCTGGACGCCATGGAGGAATGCCCGACCGAGGCGATCGGCGACGACGGCTGAGCGGCTGCGTCCGGCGGAATACAGGACCGGTTCGCCGAAAGTGGCGGGCCGGTCTTTTTTGTGGAAACTTATGGACCTGACCCGAGTTGGAAGTGCCGAACGAGGCAATCATCCGGCACGACCGGAATCACGTTAAGGAGAGACCCCATGCGAAACCCTGCCCAACGTCGCCTGCTGGTGCTCGGGCTGGCGGCCCTGATGTTGGCCGCGACCGCAGTCCAGGCCCAGACCGGCGAACTGCGATCCTACGCGGACGTCGCGGCCAAGACCATGCCCGCCGTGGTCAACATCTCGACCGACAAGGTGGTCGAGAACAATGTCCGCAATCCGTTCATGGACGACCCCATGTTCCGGCGCTTCTTCAACATGCCCGATGACGACGTGCACAACAACCGCGAGCGCATGGAGCACTCGCTCGGTTCGGGCATCGTCATCTCGGCCGACGGTTATATCCTGACCAACAACCACGTGGTCGAGAATGCGACCAAGGTCCACGTCACTTTTGCCGGTGAGCGGGAATACGAGGCCGAGGTCATCGGCACCGATCCGCCGACCGATGTGGCGCTGATCAAGATCAATGCCGAGAACCTGCCCTTTCTGGAGATCTCCGACAGTGACCTGCTGCGGGTCGGCGACCAGGTCATGGCCATCGGCAACCCCTTCGGCGTGGGCCAGACCGTGACCAAGGGCATCGTCAGCGCCCTGGGCCGCAACATCGGTCTGATGGATTATTCGGACCTGATCCAGACCGACGCTTCGATCAACCCCGGCAACAGCGGGGGCGCCCTGGTCAACATGAAGGGCGAACTGGTCGGCATGAACGCGGCCATCCTCAGCCGCAGCGGCGGCAGCCAGGGCATCGGTTTCGCGATTCCGACCAACATGGCCATGCGCGTGATCGAGTCCCTGCGGGACGGCGGCCACGTGCAGCGGGCCTATCTCGGTGTCTACCCCCAGGCTGTGGACCAGAGCATGGCCGACTACTACGGCATGGACCGGCCTCGCGGCGTGTTGATCACCCAGGTCAACGACGACACGCCGGCGGACAAGGCGGGCCTGCGCGACGGGGATATCATCCTCAGCGTGGACGAGAAAGTCATCCGCAACCCGAGCATGCTGCGCAACGTGATCAGCCTGTCGGAGGTGGGCGAGAAGGTGAAGCTGGCGATCATTCGCGACGGCAAGGAAAAGGATGTCTACGTCAAGCTGGAGGAACTGCCCGAGACCGTGGGCAGGTCCGGCCCGTCACCGACCTCCCACGATCAGGACGAGTCCCTGGATGGGGTGACGGTGCGCGAATTGACGCCGATGCTGCGGGCCCAGGCCCAACTGCCGGATGATCTGCAGGGCATGCTGGTGACCGATGTTGCACCGACGAGCAACGCGGCACGCGAAGGCCTGGCTGCCGGCGATGTGATTCAGGAAGTGGGACGGGTCGATGTGGCCACCCTGGGCGCCTTCAAGAAGGCGTTGGCCCAGAAGACCGATCGACCGGTCTTCCTGCGGGTGTACCGTCCGGCCCAGAAGCGCAGCGTGTTTATCGCCGTGCCGCGCTAGTCTGCTGAAGGGTAACCATGACTTGAGGGGCGTGTCCTTGTGGCACGCCCCTTGCCGCGATACGCCTTTACAACGACATTCGCTGACCTCGGCTACTTCGGCATCTCCGCTTTTATCGTCTCCCGGAGCAGGGCGTTGAACGCCTCCGGATCCTCGCGGAACAGGAAATGACCGTGCCCCGGCATGTATCGCACCTGGTAGCGCGGGTTCAAGGCCACCATGGCTGCCTCGTCGGTGGGCTGCTTGTCGCTGTTGATGCACATCAGGGGCACCTTCAGCTCGGCGAGGCGCGCAGGGGCCTCGCCACCGTACCAGTGCAGCAGCTCTTCCAGGGCGCTGAGCCCGACCGCCGGCGGTGCGGCGGCCATGTCACTGGAGATCTCCTCGACCAGGGCGCTGTCCGCGCCGGCCGGGAACATCGACTTGACCCACTGCTTGGTGAAGCCGGGAAAGTCGCGTTCGAAGGTCGAGGTGAACCCGACGATCTGTTCGCCGCCGAGCTTCATGTTCACCTGTTGGAAATTATCGACTCCGATCAGTCCCAGGACACGGTCCGGTGCGGCCAGAGCCGCTTCGGTGATCACCGCGCCACCCATGGAATGGCCGACCAGGATCACGTGTTTGAGATCCCACTTGTTGAGCACGGCGGCCACATCCTGGCCGAAGGCTGCCATGGTGTAGACCTTGCGTTCGGTGCCTGACTTGCCGTGGCCCGCGAGGTCGATTGTCACGACGCGGAAGTCCTGCTTCAAGTCCGGCACCTGGTCGCGCCAGTACGTACCGTCGCAGCTCCAGCCGTGGACCAGGACGATGGTCGGCATACCTTTGCCCCATGATTCAGCGTGGATCGGAACGCCGTCGGCCGAGGGGATCTCGGCCGTCATATGATCGGATCTGGCCAGCGTCGTGCCGGCGGTCAGGATCATCAGCAGAATGAACAGCTCTTTCATCGGATCTCCTTCGTGGTTAGTCCCGCAGGCGGTACCAGGCGAGAAAGCCCAGCTTGACCAGGGCCGTGATCACGACAATGCCCAGCAACTCGGGGCGAAAGTCGTCCTTGGCGTAGTAGTTCCAGGCGAACAGCCCGACGACCATCAGGGCGCAGGCCTGGCCGGCAAAACTGGTGCTCTTGTAGCGATGCAGGATGAATCTCTCGTCGAACATGGGTGACCTCCGTTCAGCTTGTTTCCAGCCGGAACAGCTCTTCGACCGTACAGCCGAAGATGGCGGCGAGCTTCAGGGCCAGCGGCAGGCTCGGTGTGTACCGCCCCCGCTCGATGGAAATGATGCTCTGGCGCGAAACGCCGGCGGTCCTGGCCAGATCCTGCTGGGTCAGGCCCGCGGCCGTGCGCTGTTCCTTGAGCTGGTTGGTGAGCTGTTTTTTCATGAGTCCGCTCGGTTGAGGGTGGCTGTGTCAAGTAGGCTTTACGTTGAGAAGGTAGGAAGGTTGCGAGGAAATGTCAAGCTGGCTTTACTTAATTCTGGCCGGGTATGGGCGTGGTTGATTAATTATCCGACAAATCCCGCACGCGTGCGGGATTTTCGAACAAAAAGCCAAACTACTGGCCAGGAAAAGTCCCCTCGCCAAGCTCGCCGGCAATCCCTATTATGCCGGGAACCCCAACTCTGCCCAAAGGATCACCCATGAGCCATATCCTGCGAGTTATCACTCTTGCATTCCTGATAACCCTGCTGATAACCCCGGCCCTGGCGGGCGATACGGCACCCGAGACCAAGGCCGAAGAACCCGCGCCGCCCACCCCGGCAGAGGCGACCTTGACCAAAGTCGGCCAGATCGCCCCCGATTTCACCGTCGCTACCCTGGCCGGCAACCAATTCACGCTCAGCAAACAGAAAGGCCAGCTGGTCCTGATCAACTGGTTCGCCACCTGGTGCCCGCCCTGCAAAGAGGAAATGCCGCACCTGCAAAAGGAAGTCTGG
Organism: Candidatus Krumholzibacteriota bacterium; assembly: GCA_024277025.1. Lineage (GTDB taxonomy): Bacteria > Krumholzibacteriota > Krumholzibacteriia > LZORAL124-64-63 > LZORAL124-64-63 > JAGRNP01. The sequence goes on from JAJRWA010000072.1 coordinate 11,092, forward strand.
GAGAAATTCGGTCCGCGCGGTTTGGTGATGATCTCGATCGCCAGGCAGGAGAAGGCCGATGTCGTCGCCCCGTTCGTCAAGCAGCGCCAGCTCACCTGGACGTTTGGCCTGGACCCGGAACGTGTGGCCTACGCCAATTATGCCGAAGCCTATATCCCGCGCAATACCCTGGTCGGTCCGGACGGCACGATCATCTTCCAGTCCGAGGGGTTCGAGGCGGAGGACTTCCAGGCCATGATCCGGGCCATCGATTCAGCCCTGTCCGAATAACCAAGAAGACCGGCCGGGAACTGATCCCCGGCCGGTCGCATCCTTCGCCTTCAGCCAGCGCTCAGGTCTGGAAATTCGAGACCGCCTCATTCAGCGTCCTGGACATGACGGTCAATCCCTTGGCCGAGGTCGAGCCTGCGGCCGGTTCGGTTTCGCCGGCCCCCGAGAGATCATTGATGCTCTCGTTGATGCCGTTCACGCCGCCGAGGGCGCCCTGCAGGCTGCCCGAAATGTCGTTGATGGCCTGGGAAATCTCGCCGATGCCCCGGGAAATGAACGACGCGTTGCTGGCCGTGCGCTGGATGTTGCCCGAGATCTCCTGGGTCGCGATCGATTGCTGGGTCACGGCCTCGGCAATGTTCTCGGAGATGCCGGTTGTCTCGGTGATGATCTCGGCCACCTCGCCGATCGAGGTGCTCACCCGCCGGGTCATGGCCTGGATGCCATCGACCCGGCTGCGGATATCCTCGGTCGCCTTGTTGGTCTGCTTGGCCAGATCCTTGACCTCGTTGGCCACCACGGCGAAGCCCTTGCCTGCCTCGCCGGCGCTGGCGGCCTCGATGGTTGCGTTCAAGGCCAGCAGGTTGGTCTGGTCAGCCACCTCGTTGATCAACTGGACCACCTTGCTGATCGCATCAGCCGACTTGTCCAGGTCGTTGATCAAGGAGGTCGTGTCCTCGACGATCCCGGCGGCCCGCTTCGTGATATCCGAGGCGTTCTGGGTGTTGCCCGAAACCTCGACCATCGAGGAAGACATTTCTTCGACCGCGGCGGCCACCGTGGCGATGGCTTCGTCGATGTCGGCCGTCGAACCGACAAAGGTCTTCATGCTGGCGGACATCTCTTCGACAGCCGAGCCGACCGTATTGAGGTCACCGGCCACGCCGGCGGTAACGCCGGAAATGCTTTCCGAATTGTCGAACAGCGCGGCCGCCGAGTTGTCCAGATTGCCGGCGGTTGTGGCGATCACGCCCACGGTTTGCCGCAGGTTGCCGGACATGCCGTTCATGGCCGAGGCCAGTTCCTGGATCTCCTGCGAGCCCTGCACGGCCAAGGTGTCCTTCAGGTTTCCTTCGGCGATCGTGCGCGCGAAGTCCAGAGTGGATTGCAGCGGCCTGACCAGCTGTCGGTGTACGGTCCAGAACGCGAACCCGGCCAGCCCGAGGGCCAGCAGCACCGAGAATTTCTGGATCACCGCCAGGCGGGCGACCTTGGCGTCCGAGGCCTCCTGGAAGGCGCCGGTCACCGCATTCATGATCTTGAGCAATGAAATATTGTTGGCCGTCAGCTCGGCAAGCGCGGCCTGATACTCCGGGCTGTCGGGGGCCACCACCGGGTCCGCCAGAACGGCAACTGCCGGTTGCAGGGACTGCCAGAGGGCCAGTCCTTCGTCCAGTCGGGCCCGGACCGCTTCGTCACCGGCTGCCGGCAACGTTACTTCATTGCCCGTGCCGCCAACGGTCGTGCCACCGTCGCGCAGGGCCTTGACCGTGCGGTCGAAAAGCGTTGCGGTGGCGGCGAACTGGTCGCGCCACTGATTCTCGGCTGTGGTGTCTGCCGCGTTGCCGATCGAAAGGGCCTCCTTGGTCATTCGCTGGCTGAGCATGCGCTGTCGGCCGGCCAGATTGATCTGCAGGCCGTCGGATTTCTGGCTGTTCAGGGTGTAGGTCGTGAACGCGACCGATCCGAGCAGCAGAACGACGAGTGAACCCAGGGAAAACCCAAGCAGTTGCTTGACTGACATTTGCAGTCACCTCCGGAAGAAAGGGCAAGATTTGTCTACTGGTATCGGCGGGGTGTCCTTAGGCTTGAGTACGTATTCTCACACCCGGTCCCGGCTCTGCTTGACCGTTCGAACCACAGGCGGCACATTTGAGCCCTGAACCGCGCACCCCGAAAGGATCCTGTGAAGACCTATTTCCGCATGCTGCGCATGATCAAGCCCTACACCACCCAGCTGGTGCTGGCGGTGGTGTTCATGCTCGTCTTCTCGTTCATGAGCATTTTCAGCATCGGTATGATCTCGCCATTCCTGAAGGCGCTGTTCAACAAGACGGACAGCGGCATGGTGCTCGAGCTGCCTGGTGACGAGGTGCTGCCGGGCAGCTTCGACGAGGCGGGAGTCAGCCACGAGGGTGACCATCAGCGCAGTGCCGAGTTGGCTGAGCGGGCCGGTCAGCCCACGATGGGGCCCGAAGACGATGCCGCGCGTCGCGCCCGTTACGAGCGTCTGAAGAGCCAGTTCACGGGCATCTCTTCCCTGAAGCTGAAGTTCTCCGAGTGGGTGACCGGGACCATGTTGCGCGGGACGAAGCAGGAAGCGCTGCTGCGCATCTGTCTGGTTTTCTTCGTCGCCGCCCTGATCAAGAACATCGCCTGCTACCTGCAGGAAGTGCTGATGGTGTACGTGGGGCAGGCGGTGATCCGCGACCTGCGCAACGAGCTGTATCTCAAGCTGACCGCCATGCCGCTCAGTTTCTACCACCAGCACAAGGCGGGTGAGCTGATCAGCCGCGCCACCAACGACGTGATGGTGGCCCAGCAGACGGTCGGCCTGAGCTTCACCAAACTGATCCGCGACCCCATTTTCCTGATCATGTACCTGACGGTGGCCCTGATCCTGAGCTGGAAGATGACCCTGATGGCCCTCGTGTTGATGCCGGTCAGCCTGTCGGTGATCATCAAGATCGGCAAGCGCCTGCGCAAGCTCAGCCACCAGCAGCAGGAGCAGATGGCCAACCTGACCAGCACCCTGCAGGAAACGGTCTACGGCATCCGCGTGGTCAAGGCCTTCGCCATGGAGAAGTTCGAGAACCGCAAGTTCAAGGGCCAGTCCCAGGACCTGTTCAAACAGGTCTTCCGCATCAACTACGTCATGAAGGCGAGTTCGCCGCTGACCGAGCAGATGAGCATGATCGTGGCCCTGTTTCTGCTCTGGTTCGGCGGCAGCAAGGTGTTCACCGGCGGCATCATGGCGCCCGACCTGTTCATCGTCTTCCTGTTCATGATCTTTTCGATGGTGCGGCCCATCAAGAGCCTCGGCGCGGTGAACAACGAGATCCAGGCCGGGATGGCGGCGGCCGACCGCATCTTCCAGGTGCTGGACGCCACGCCGGAGGTCGCCGACGGCGAGGAGGGCCTGAAGCTGGACCGGGTCAGGGGCCTGGTCGAACTGGAGGAAGTGCACTTCGCCTACGTGAAGGATGAACCGGTGCTGCGCGGCGTGTCGCTGACCGTGGCGCCGGGCGAGGTCGTGGCCCTGGTCGGCAGCAGCGGTTCGGGCAAGAGCACGTTGATCGACATGATTCCGGGCTTCTACCATCCGGACCGGGGCGAGGTGCGCATCGACGGCCACCCGATTCCCGAACTGAACCTGGAATCCCTGCGACGCAACATGGGCATCGTCACCCAGGAAGTGATCCTCTTCCACGACACGGTCTTCAACAACATTGCCTATGGCCTGGATGACGTTTCGCTGGACGACGTGAAGGCTGCCGCCCACGCGGCCAACGCCGATGAGTTCATCGCCAGGATGCCCAATGGCTACGAGACGATCATCGGCGACCGCGGGTTGAAACTGTCGGGGGGACAGCGGCAGCGCATTTCCATTGCGCGGGCGATCCTGAAGAATCCGCCGATCCTGCTGCTGGACGAGGCGACCAGCGCCCTGGACACCGAGGCCGAACATCTGGTGCAGGAGGCGATCGACCGCCTGGTGCAGGACCGCACGACGATCGTCATCGCCCACCGCCTGTCGACGATCCAGAACGTGGACCGGATCTACCTGCTGGAAGCCGGCGAGGTGGTGCAGGTCGGCACGCACGACGAGCTGCTGGCCGCGGGCGGCCGGTACAAGGAGCTTTACACGATGCAGTTTCAGCGGGGGTAACCAGGGCTATCGCCGCACCACCAGCGTGTGTTATAATAGGACGCGCTACATGGGGTTGGGGCAGCGTACGGCGGTTTGACCATGAAGACGTCCGTTGGTCTCGGTGTGGTTCTGGTCCTTTTGGTTCTGACTGGTTGTGGCGGCGGCGACGATCCCGTTGCGCCACCACTGCCGACACCTCCCTTGGCCACTGAAACCGTGGGCAGCGCCGGCGGCGAAGTGGTCACTCCCGATCTCATCCTGACCGTGCCGGCCGGAGCGTGGCGGATCTGGCCCGCGGGCACTACCGGTTGGACACCACCAAGGCTGCGCCGTCATTCCAGGTGTCATTTGCCGCGGACCTGTCCCAGTCCCCGACTTCGGGCGGCCACTTCCGGATCTTCTATGACCCCCAACGCGTCACCGACGGACAGATCGCCCTGCTGGCCGGACATCTGGAGCAGGCCTGGAGCGCGGCCGTAGATCTCGGCTTCAACTTCGGCAACCAGGATATCTGGCCGCGCCCGGTCTATCTCCGGGACCTGGACCACCTCGGACGCCTCGCCCAGTACACGACTGCGCCGTGGGGCAAGGGTCATTTCACGATCGATCCGGACGCCCTGCTCAACTCGCTGGCGATGGGCATCGTGGTGGGCCACGAAGTGCTCCACTGCGCCCAGGATTTCTTCGACACCCGCAGCCCGGCGCAATGGAAAACCCTGAACTACGACCGGTTGGCCCTGGATGAAGCGACGGCCTCCTGGTTCGAGGGCAAGTTCTACCCCGCAGACGATTCATATCCCCTGTCGATGAATCTGGTCTACTACTCCATGCCGTTGAACATGTTTGCCGGGCTCAAGGGCTACTCGATCGCCGAAACAGGTTACGGCCTCTCCAGCCTGATCAAGTACATCGTCGAGGACCAGGGCGAAGGCCGGATCCGGGAAATGTACGATCGGTTCGTGGTTGTGGGTTCCGATGCGGAGGCGATACAGGATGCCGTCAACCCGCCCATGGCGGACTGGGTCGTGGATTTTCATCACCGGCAGATCATGAATCAGAACTACCCCTATCTCCAACCCGGCGAACTGTGGTTCGACCTGCCGAGCGAGGGCGCCCTGGTCGGTGGTGAACACCAGGTGTTCCGGCCCACCGCCAAACTGTGGGAGATGGGTGCGGATGTGACGGTTTTTACCGTGGCGGATGACCGCGACGTGAAGGCCCCGTTCCTGAAGGCCATTTCCGGCAGCGACGAGGCGGTCCAGATGTCGCTCTTCGGCCTGAGCGAAGGGCAGCACCCCGTGTTGCTGGGGTCGGCGCGGGACAGTGTCCGGGTCGAAGATCTGCCCGATTTGACGCAGGAGTATGAGAAGTTCATGGTCATGAGCACCCGGATCGTGCGCTTTGATCCCGGGAATGCCCAGGCCGTCTACCCCAGGCTGACGCTGCGGATGGAAGAGGACGGGCTGGCCCAATTCGAAACGGCCTCCATCACCCTGCGGGTCAACGCCCAGTTCGTCCTTGGTCAGATTCCGGGCATGGAAATCAAGTTCGAGTCCCACGCCGGACGGGTTGTTGGCAACGAGTACTACGCCGAGTGGGATTGGGTCGACACGTACTACAACATCCACTACCACGGTTACCTGAGCCTGACCTTCAATCTTGAGACCATGGATCTCATCGCCTGGTCGGGGCAATCATCTTCCTACTTCACGGATATTCTCACCCTCCGCACCGAGACCATGTCCGGCGGCGGCCTGCCCCTGGACTGGGACGCGGGAGATGAATTCAGGTACGCGAAGTACCAGGTGCCGACGTGCGGTGTGGTGAACAATCTGACGGTCACGCGCCACGTGGAAGGCGAACTGGCGGACTGGCTGACGAGCTACTACTGTACCGAGAACAGCAGCATCTACATTTCACTGCGGAACGAAGAGTAAGGCCCCGACTGCCTGGCAGCGGGGCCTCACTGGGAATCACGGTCTGGCAGCCTGCTACTGCGGCACGGTCACCAGCGTGTTAAGCACCCTGACTGCGGTGATCACACCGTCGTCGTTGCGCAGGATTTCCTGCACGACGCCGCGCACGCGGTCTCCGTTGCCATTCCAGAAGTGGATGCCACAGGCCACGACTTTGTCGCCGTCGTCGGTCGACTCGACCGTAGCGTTGACCCGCACCCGCATGCCGAGCTCGAAGTCGGGGTCAAAGTCCATGCCACCGCCGAGGGAGTCATTGTAGGCAGGATCCCACTCCGGGAAGCTGACCCAGGTGCCCATGACCTGCAGGGCGCCGTTCTCGAGGTCCAGGCCGGTGATCGGGCCACTCAGGCGGCCCCAGCATTGGCCTTCGCCACCCATGTAGTCGTCGTCGCCACCCATGTAGTCATGATCGCCGTCGCACCACTGGTGGTCGTCATCGCCACCCATGTGGTCGTCGTTGTCATCGTCATGGCCGCCCCAGCCGTCATGGCCGCCGCCCATGTGGTCATCGTCGTCATCGTCGTGGCCACCCCAGCCATCGTGGTCATCATCGCAGTAGCCGCTGCTGTCGGGGGTGCCGTAGTTGAAGATCTCGGACTCCAGCCGGTCCGGGTCGGTCATGAACTCGCCCTTGGCGTTCACGAAAGAGCCGACCATCAGCGAGTCGGACATGTCGTCGTACATGACGCCGAAGTCGGCCTCCAGGAAGTCCGCCACCACGCCGTCGTATTCCACGAGCAGGACGTCGATCACCGGAGCCGTGGTCAGGTCGCCGCCCAGGTCCTGGCGGACCATGACGGTGTAGTGACCGGCGTCCAAAGCGCCGAAGCTGTACTGGCCGACCGAGTCGGTCATGGCGTCCATCATCATCGCCGTGCTGTCGGCCTTGGCGCCGGCGTTGAGCAGGATACCCACCCCGGGCACGCCCTCTTCACCGGGATCCATCACGCCGTCGCCGTTCCGGTCGTTCCAGACCGTGCCGCCGATGGTGCCGCCCACCTCGGGCAGGTCCTCGCCGATTTCGACCTTGGACACGAAGGAAATCGAGTTGCCGGCCGGCACCTGGAATTCCACGGACCGCATGGCGGTGACTTCATCCGGCCCCCAACTCGAATCCGAGTCGGCAAACGCGAAGTTGAACATGGCGCCGGAGCCCATCTCGTCGTTGTCGGCGTTCAGCACGCTGATCGTGCTGGGCGTCAACTGCATGAAGGTCAGGCGCACAGGCGCGGGATAGGACTCGGTCGAGGCGTTGACCAGCCACATGTTGAAGTTCAACACGCCGGCGCCCGAGTCATAGGCCAGATCCCTGATGCGCACCTTGAACGCGCCGGCGGCCGGATCATTGGCGCCGCCCGGCGACTCGCTGTCGAACTCGTAGTCGAACGTGCCGTCGGTGAACTCGCCGCGCACCACGGCGGTGGCCAGCTTGTCCGCGTCGGTCGGGGCGTTGGGGGTTTCGGTGTTGGAACATCCAGCCAGCAGCGCGCCCAGCGCCAGCAGGATCAGGAACATTCGAGTCTTGCCCATCATGGAAGCAACCTCCGTCGGGGGAACAGTTTTTGCAATAGCATCGCCAATGTAGCGGAATCGTGAGGAAAAAGCCACCAATTTAGTAGCCTTCCCTCAATTTGGACGTCCGACCCGCGCCCGCGTTACAGAGGAATTCTTGGCGAGGAGGATAAACTTCACGACCAACCGACGAGTTTCGTTGGCCGAATGGCACGGCACAGCCCTTAGGGCGTGTCCCACTGCACCGCCAGTTCGCGGGCTTCGCGCGCGGGACGGAACTCGGGCGCGGCCTGAGCCCAGCCGGCCAGAGCCTGGTCCAGATGCGCGCGGGCCTGGCTGGTTTGGCCCCGATCGGCCAGGAGCCGGGCCATTTCCAGATGTAGCTGGCCAGAGGCGGGCTGCAGCAGCAGAGCTGCCGTGAGTATGGACTCGGCCTCGTCCGGCTGACCGTTCCGGCGCAGGGCCCCGGCCAAATGGGCCCGGTAGGCCGAACTGGAGTGGATAGCCTTGTCATGGGCGGCCTGAAACTCGGCGACCGCCGTCGGCAGGTCTCCCTCGGCCTCGGCAATCAAGCCGCCAATGAAGGAGACGATCGGACGGAAGGTTTCGAACTTGAAGGTCTCAATCACCGTGACCGCCGAGTCCAGGGCGGCGGTGGCCTCAGCCGTGCGGCCCAGATCAGCCAGGCACCAGGCGTTGCCGACCTCGACCAGATCGTCATAGGGCGCGGGAATCCGCTGCCTGAGCACGGCCAGTTCGGCCAGGGCCGCTTCCGGCCGGCCGGCCACACTCACGGTTGGCAGCATGATCGAATAGACAATGTCCGCCTGCAGCGGATTCTGAGTCTCAAGCATGGCCTCATGCAGTTCCCCGAGCCGCGTGAGCACGACCCCGGGCCGGCCCTGCCGGCGGGCCAGTCTCACCAGCCGATCCAGGACGGCAGTCCGGTCGCGGGCGTTGTCGGCGGCCGTCAGCATCCCGGCCAGCTTCTCTTCGCTGGCCGTGTACTGGCCTTGCGCAACGTCCAGGTCAATCACCGCCAGCTCAAGACCCACATCCTCGGGATCCAGGATCTGGGCCTTCTCCAGGGTCTCCCGGGCCTCGTCCAGCCGGCCGGTCCGGCTCAGGAAATCCGCGAGATCGGCATAGCCGTCGGCATGGGTCGGGTAGGCGGTGACGTAACGCTGCAGGTACTCCTCGGCTTTGGCGTTGTCGCCCAGCTGGGTGTAGAGATCGGCCAGCTTGCCCAGGTACTTCAGCTGGGTCGGGTCCACGCCCAGGATGTTCTCGTAAGCGGCAATCGTGTTGGGCACATCCTGCCGGATGAAGTAGAAGGTCGCCTGCTGCTCGTAGGCGGCGATGTCGTTGGGGTAGATCCGGCTCCACATGACGGTCACCGCCAGGGCCTTGTCCGCGTCCTGCTTCTCGTTGAAGTAGTACTGGGCCTTGACCGAGAAACCCAGCCGCTCAGGCAGCCGGTAGATGTTGGCCATGGCCGCGGCGATGGCTGCGGACGCGCCGGCGGTATCGCCCAGGGTCTGCCTGACGCCGAACAGCATGTACTGGGCGAGGGCGAATTCGGGGTCGCGGCTGACGGCGTCTTCCAGGGGCGCCAGTGCGCCCGGCCAGTCGTTCCGGTGCAGGATGGCGACCAGCGCCGTCGAGAGACCCCGGGCCGCCGCCAGATCGGTGGTCGTGAGGTCGGCGATCGGCAGGTCGGGACTCTCGTCCAGCTGAGCGGCCGGGATGCCCAGGTCTTCGCGCAACTGCCGCGAAGCCAGATCCACCAGCGTGAACAAGTCCTGATTGGTGACCGAGCGGCTGGCCACGAGCTTGCCGGTCCGGCTGTCGTAGAGTTCGGAATCCAGCCGCCACCCCTCAGCCGGATGGGCAATCGTGCTGGCCTGGAAGTACGACCAATGGCCATCGCGCGCCAGCTTGCGCTGCAGGGGCCGCGAAAGGTCGTGACCGTCCCGGGCGCCGGCCTCGGTCAGGGCGTCGACCATCGACATGGGTACCATGGCGTCGACGAAAATATCCTGGCTCAGGTCGACGCTCAGCAGGTAGGTCGTCAACTCGC
>JAJRWA010000073.1 GCA_024277025.1 Candidatus Krumholzibacteriota bacterium
ACAAATCCATATCCATCAGTGCGAGGACTGCGGCCAGGCTTCGGTTCAAACCAGCCGTGGCGAGATGCCGATCGGCGCGGCGGAGCTGGCCCAGGCCGAGTGCGATTGCCGGGTCAGCCGGCCGGGCGAGCGCAACACCACCTCAATTCCGCCAGCTGCACGGCGGCAGGTTCTGGCGAATGCCCGCCACAAATGCCAGCGTCCAGGCTGCAATCACACGAGGTTCTTACAGGTCCACCACAAGACGCCCCGGTCACAAGGCGGCACCAACGATCCGACCAACTTGATCTGTCTCTGCAGTGCGTGCCACCGTCTGGTGCACGAAAAGAACTCAGCGGTGTCCTGGGTCAAGTCGCCAGCGGCGATCTACACCTGGTCATCCGGCAAGGGCACGGCGCGCCGCGTCACCCCCGCGGACCCGGCAGGGGACGTCCCGGCCGATGTCTGGTATGCTACCGGCCTGAACTGCGGAAGTGCCGATAGTCCGCCGGCACCCACGGACCCTCAGCCCAAGAGGCGATTGCGATCATGAACCTGACCATCAGGCGGCCCGACGACTGGCACCTGCACCTGCGTGACGGCGCTGCCCTGGCGGCGATCCTGCCCCACACGGCCAGCCAGTTCGGACGGGCGATCATCATGCCCAACCTGAAACCGCCGGTGACGACGACGGCGCAGGCCCTGGACTACCGGCAGCGCATCCTGGCCGCGCTGCCCGCCGGATCCGGCTTCACGCCGTTGATGACGCTCTACCTCACCGACACCACATCCGCCATCGAAGTGGCCGCCGCCAAAGCCAGTGGCCAGGTGCACGCCCTGAAACTGTATCCCGCCGGGGCTACCACCAACTCGGCCGGCGGCGTGACCGATATCGCGTGCGTCGATGAAGCGCTGCGCGCCATGGCAAACAACGACCTGCCCCTGCTGGTGCACGGCGAAGTCACCGACCCGGCCGTCGATATCTTTGACCGCGAAGCCGTCTTCATTGAGACCGTGCTGCGGCCGTTGCTGGACCGGCACCCGGATCTGAAAGTCGTGCTGGAGCATGTCACCACCCGGCAGGGCGTCGACTTCGTGCGCAGCGCCGGCGCGAATGTGGCCGGGACGATCACGGCCCACCACCTGCTCTGGAACCGCAATGCCATTTTCGCCGGTGGCCTGAACCCGCACGCCTACTGCCTGCCGGTGCTCAAGCGCGAGGCTCACCGGGCGGCGCTGATCAGCGCGGCCACCAGTGGCGAATCCGCCTTCTTTCTGGGCACCGACAGTGCGCCGCACCCGCGCGCGGCCAAGGAGGCGGCGTGCGGCTGTGCCGGCATCTACACCGCTCACGCTGCGCTCGCCCTGTACGCCACGGCCTTTGAACAGGCCGGGCGGCTGGAAAACCTCGAAGCTTTCGCCAGCCTGAACGGGCCGGCGTTCTACGGCCTGGCCCCGGCCACCGCGACCATCACCCTGGAAAAGGTCGCGTGGGACGTGCCGTCAGCCTATCCCGCAGGCAAGGACGAGATTGTCCCCATGTGGGCCGGTCAGAAGCTTCCCTGGCGGCTGGCTGGCGCCTGGTTGTAAAATAAGTTTGACATAATGTACATTTTACTGTACACTCTCCGGCATGAAACTCAAGCATGACATCATCAGCCACTTGCGGCACCGGCGTGCACTGGCCGCCGGCATGACCCAGCAGGATCTGGCTGACCGGGTCGGCGTCACCCGCCAAACCATCCTGTCCATCGAGAAGGGCAAGTACAGCCCCTCGGTGGGATTGGCCCTGCGCCTGGCCCAGGTTTTCGGCACCACGGTAGAGGAGTTGTTCACGCTCGAGGGAGGAGAGAACAATGTCTAGATCGGCTGCTTTGCTGTCCTGGTTTCGTTCACCGGTCAATCTCGTGGCCGGCGGCCTGGTCGTGCTCGGCCTGGCTCTGACCAACCTCAGTTGGGGCTTTCTGGCGCTCAGCGCCCTGGGCACATTCGGGCCCGGTATCCTGCGCGAGCTGGGCTGGCTCCGGGACCGGGACGAATGCCAGCTGCGTGCCGCCCGACGCGCCGGCTATCACGCGTACTTGGCCGGTGGGTTGCTGGTGTTCCTGCTGGTGGCCCTGTTCCGGGCCCGGACCGGCAGTGACGGCCAGCCCATTCCCCTGGCCAACCCGGGGGCGCTGGCGACGACCATCCTGGCGGTCATGTGGTTCACCTGGCTGATCAGTTCCCTGCTTTCGTTCTGGGGCCCGCAGAAAACCGCGCGCCGCCTGCTGTTTGTGTTTGGCGGTGTCTGGCTGCTGTTCAACATCCTGTCCGGCGCGGGCGACTGGCAGGTCAGCGCCATGCAGTCGCTGCTGGCGGTGCCGTTCATTGCCCTGGGCCTGTCCGCCAACCGGTGGCCCCACGTGACCGGAGTCGTCCTGTTGCTGACCGCGGCCTTCTTCTGGCAGTTTTTCGGCCTGGGCGCCATTGTCAGCGAACCGCTGCGCCTGGGGCGAACGGTCGTGGTCATCCTGTTCCTGGGCCCACTGGTCGCCAGTGGCCTGAGCCTGCTTTCCCTGCGGCGAAAGACGATCGTGCCCGACGGCTGACCCCGTTGCGCTCTGACGGGGATGCCCTATCTTTGGGATCTCTGAACGGATACCATCTTTTCCCTGGGAAGATAGATGATAAGCCCACGCTTTCTGCTGCTCATGGCTCGCACCTGGCTGATTCTCGGGTCGCTGAGCCTCGTCTTTGCCAGTTACCGCCTGTTCGGGCGGGCGGTCGACGCCGGCCTGGCCACCACCAGTCTTTATTGGATCGTACCCGTGGCCATTCTGGTCGGCGGTATCAAAGCGCGCCTGGTCATGCGCAAACGTATGCGGGCCAACATCGATCGTCTCTCCAAGGCCACGGAAAAACTCTGGCCGTGGAACATCTACCCGCCCCAGCTGCTGATCTTCATCATCACCATGATCGTGCTGATGGCGGTGCTGAAGCGCGTGCTGGCCGGCAACGGCTCCGGCCTCGGAGCTTTGGGCGGCGTGGATCTGGGTGTGGCGGTGGCCCTGGCCGTCGCCTCGCTGGAATACCGACGTTCGGCAGCCGCGGCGTGAAGTACGGCTGGGTTCTCTTTGATGCCGACGGCACGCTGTTCGACTTCCACGCCGCGGCCCGGCAGGCCTTTCGCGACACCTGCGGGCAGGTCCTGGGCCGGTTCGAGCCGGGATTCGTACCGGTGTATGAGCGCATCAACCAACAGGCCTGGCAGGATCTCGAGGCGGGCCGGATTTCGGCCGAACAACTGCGCACGCGGCGCTTCGATTTGTTCTTTGCCGCAGTCGGAGTGACAGCGGACGCGGAGCGGTTCAGCGCCACCTATCTGGCCAAT
>JAJRWA010000074.1 GCA_024277025.1 Candidatus Krumholzibacteriota bacterium
ACCAGATCCACGCCCTCCAGCGCGGCGTCCGGCTGGATGTTCAGGGCCGGCGCGTCGATGATCGTCATGTCCAGTGTCGTCACCCCCAGGGCCACGTCCGCGTTGCTCAGGCGGGCCTGCAGCACTTCATCGCCTTCGTCGGCCAACTGGTCGTCCAGGTACGGCACCTGGAAAGTCAGCGAAGAAGTGAAGGGCGGAATGACCCGGTAGCCCGCCAGGGCGAAGTCATAGTCGACGCCCAACCCACCGGTTGTGCCCGCATCCAGGCTCAGCACGAATGCGGTCGGGTCCTGGCGCTGGGTGGTCAGAAATACGGTGAACTCGTGGGTCGTGCCCTCGTTTTCGGCGTCGACGGCCTGGGCCAGGTTGATCGAGGGGAATTCGTTGTCGACGATGAGGCAGAACGGCGCCGTCCCGTCGTCCAGGATCGTCGTGTTGACCGGCGCCGTCAGGTCGAGCACGAAGGTCTCGTTGTCGTCGTCGTGGTTGTCCTCGATGATCGGCACGATGATGTCCACGCCGAGCGCGCCGGCCGGAATGACGACAGTGCCCGCGCCGGTCGTGTAGTCCAGCCCACCCTCGGCCGTCTGGTTCTCGGTCGTGTAGTCGAAACTGATGTCCGCCAGGCTGGACACGGGATTGCCGGCCTGGTTGAGCACCGTCACGGTGAAGACGGCGTTCGCGTCCGATTCCAGCACGGTCGCGTCGGCAACCTGGATCTGGGGCTGGTCGTCGTCAAGGATGGCGCACCTGGCTTCCAGGCCGACGAACTCGGGTCGCGAGGCACCGGTCACGTTCAGGCGGAAGTATTCACGCGTGGCCTCGGCCGCCGAATCGGCGGTCAGCGCCACCTGGTAGCGGTCGGTCGTTACGCCGGCGGGGATGGTCCAGATCACGTTCGTCAGCGTGCCGAAATCCTGGCCACCCAAGGCGTCTTCCTGGCCGGAGACGGCCCCGACGCCATCACCGTTGATCGTGTTGAGCGTCAGGTTCACCGGCTCGTTGTACGGCGCGGCCAGTTCGATGGCGAAATCCGCGAAACCCTGACCCTCATCCACTTCGAAGTCGGCAAAGGTGAGAGTCTGGGGGTCGTCGCCCAGGATCACCACCCGCGCCACCACACCATCCCAGACCGCGTTGCCCGACAGGGCGGTCAGGCTCGCGGTCAGGTCCTCGTCGCCCTCATGGGCCGGATCGGCCAGCACGACGACCGGCACCGTACGCTGGGTCTGGCCCGGCGCGATGACGAAATTGGCCGCCACCGCCTCGTAGTCACTGCCCGCCACCGCGGTGCCATCGGCGGTCACCAGACTGAACTCCACGGGCAAGGGCACGGCAAAGGGGATCGAAACGATGAAGGCCGCGCTGCCATCGTCCTCGTTCGCATCGACGCCGCTGACGCTCAGGGTGATCTGGTCGTTGTCCAGGATCGACAGGTCCAGGCGGTTCAACTCGCCGACCTGCGCGTTGGCCACGGCGCTGATCACGACCTGGAAGTCCTCCGGATCCTCGATCAGGTTGTCGTCCAGGGAGATGACGCTGAAGGTCTGGCTCAGGGCGGCGCCCGGCGCGAACACCACATCCTGGTCGAGTGCCTGGAAGTCGGCGCCGCCAGTGGCCATGCCATCGAGAGTCGCCAGGTGGATCGTCACCGGCAGTACGCTGGCGCGGCTCAGGGCCACGACCACGTCGATGCGCACGGTGCCGCCGCTTTCCAACAGCGTCGTGCCGCCGGGCACCGCCAGGGTCAAGCTTGCGATCGGCGGCAGGGTGTCGTCGAGCAGGGCCACATCGACGCTCGGTACGACCAATCCGGCGTCGTAGTTGGGGTCGGTCGAGGCCGCGCTGTGCCGCACGACCAGGTTCATGTTGTCGGCGTCCACCTGATCCAATTCCGCCCAGAGGCGGATTTCCTGTTCGTCCTGCCAGTTCAGGGGCGTGAACACCAGGCTGGCCGGATCCAAATGGAACGAAGGCTCTGCCGGCACGACGGTCGTGCTGATCGTCACGTCGGCCACGGGCTGGGAGAGCAGCCGCACCCGATAGGTCTCGGCGACCGTCCCGCTCTGGGACTCCACCAGGGTCAGCGACGACTCGGTGAGGTGCACGCCGGCCCGGTCGTTGTCGGCCACCTGGGCCGGCACGGCCCCCGCCGCGCCCTGCCCGTCATAGGCCTCGTCGTTGGAAACGGCCCACACCGATACGCCGGCCAGATGGGGCCCTTCGTCGATGGCGTCGTCCACCGCGCGCACCGCTACCGTCTGCGGCCGCGACCAGTCGTCGTCCACCGGCACAAAAAGGATGGTGTCCGGCTCGGCGACGATCTGGCTGTCGTCCACCGCCACCAGCACGCGCACCGTGTCCGAAGGCACCATCTGCAACTGCAGGCTGAAGGTACGCGCGCCCCCGCCTTCGGCCAGACTCAGCGTATCGTTCTGGATGGTCAGGATCTTCAAGGCCGGATCGAAGGCATCCCAGTGGTTGTCCTGCCGGTCGCAGGCCGCAGTGATCACCAGCAACAGACTCAGGGTCAGCAGTGGCAGCCAAAGCCGGAATGCCGCTTCACGACACATCTAGAACACCACCACCCCGAGCGACGCACTCGGCGCCAGGCCGAACCAGAAGTCGTCATCGTCCGCGTCGGCCGGATAGTAGATCGCGCCGGCTTCGACCACCGCGCCCACTTCCAGACCACCACCGGACAGCAGCATCTTGCGGTAATGCGCCCGCACGCCAACCCCGAACAGGCCATAGGTGCGATCCAGATACTGCAGCTTCTTGCCGCCGTCGTAGATGCCGCCCACGCTGAGCACGGCCGCCACCCCGTAGTGGTTGATCTGGGACTGGTTCATCCGGGCCAGGCCGTAGGACAGGTCCACCCGATGAAAAGTCACGTCACTGACCCGGCCCGGAGTCATGACCTCCAGCGTTTCGTAGCGGTTCTGGGCGTAGGTGAGCGCCAGTTCGCGGCAGGTCACCCAGCCTTCCTCCCAGGCCATCCGGCGCGGATAACCGTGGCGCCAGATACCCGAAACCTGCCAGCCCGGACTGACCGAGATCACGCCGCCGGCCGCGTTGCTGTCGGATTTGAACTTGCCGCCAAGCATGGCGTTGCCCTGCACGGTGAAAATGAAGTCGGGAAACCTGAGCGGGTCGGCTTCCTCAATGACCAGACCCTCGCCGGCGCGCTCTTCCCAGACCGGATTGAGAGTCGTGTCGACCTTGAAGCTCAAGCGGCCCTGCGGATCGCCGTGAAACTGGGGGAAGATCAGGAATTTCTCGCAGTTCAGGACCTTGTCCCAGCCGGGATCATAGTCCTCGGGCACATAGACCCAATCCCGGATCTCATAGATGACCTGCACATTCATGGTGTAGATCATCACGGTATAGGTCCGGCCGGGCACCAGGTCCTTGCTCTTCAGGTAGAAATGCCCCGGAAAACCGCGGTCGATATCGGCGTAGATACAGCCGCCGCCGTTGAGGCAGAATTCGACTTCGCCGATGGGAATGAAGTCGTCCTTGAGATCCTGAACCGAAAACTTGATAAAACCGGGCGGGCGCTCGGCCGCACCGGCCGCTACGGGAATCACGGCGGCAATGATTGCCGCCAGGAGGAAGATCTTGAGTTGTGCGGCCAGCCGGACAAGTTTGCGCGGCTGCGGACGCCTGGGCTGCATTGGGGCTCTTTCGGCTCGGAAAGGGCGGTGCCTGGTTTCTGGGCCTCACGAAAGGGGCCGGTCTTGCCCGTCAGGAGCAAAGAGTGTTCCCCACTCAGGGAAGTCCGTAGGTTGCACTAGGGGTTCTGATGGTTTATCATATCGGTCCTCGCCCAGGCACAGAATCTGACAATTCACCAAATTGAGGGAGAGACAAATGAAGAATCTGCTACTGGTGACAGCCCTGCTCCTGCTGGTGCCCGCTGCCGCTCAGGCGGTTTTCATCGACGACTTCACCACCGGCTCCTACGTCCTCGGCCGTGAGGGCACGCCCATGCCCTACACCGTCAGCGCCACCAACACCGATCCGTCCGGCGTGCACATTCTGGGCGGCGAACGCGTGGTCACCCTGGAAAAGATCACCGGCAGCAGCACCCAGCCCTATATCGCGATGGCGTTGGGCTTCGGGGCCACCTACAATTCTGCTTTCGGCTGCACCGGGATCTGGACCAACGAGTACGGCAAGAATGCCGACCTGAACGCTGACCTGACGATCGATGGCTCCACCGCGCTGCTGGTCGACGTCACCGGTGGCGACCTGTCGTCCGGTCCCCGGCCCACGCCCCTGACGGTGACAGTAGTCAGCGGCGCCGGCTCGGCCAGCGTCACGATTCAGCTCATCAGCAACCAGAAGTACTTCATTCTCTTCTCGGATTTTGCCGGCGTGGATTTCACGGATGTGGACTACATCTCGTTCGCGGTCGAGCAGGATCCGGCGATCAACGACGCCATCGATTTTGCGATCGACTTCTTCGGCACCGATTCGGATGCCGCGGTGGCCACCGAGGTCACCAGCTTCGGCAGCATCAAGTCGCTGTTCAGGTAGCGGGACGATAAAGAACTCCCCCTGACGGCAGGGGGCGTTCTTCTCACACGGCTTCAGTGCAACTCTCTCCCAGCAAATCAAAATCCCCGGCCAGGACCCGATCCAGACGGCCGGTCCGCCAGCCCCGCAGCCGGTCCTTGACCAGCGGGTCCGGCAGCTCGCGGTAACTGCGCACCACCGCCGGCGCCCCGGCCTGAAGCGTGCCCAGGATTTCCCGCGCCACCTTCAGCAACTCGGCCGGCTGTTCGGTTGCCTGCTCATCGGGCATCGGTACCACCCTGACCAGTGCCTTGTGCTGCACCGACGCTTTCGGCTGACGCGAATCGGGCTCCTCCCAGACATGCAGGCCGGCTTCAGGCCCCAGGATATCATGGGCCGCATAGCCCGACACCGCCAACACCACCGATCGGCCCCGACCCGCCGCGCGCGGCACGTCGGCCAGCACCTTGACCGACATCTTGCGCTGTTGCCCCCATTGGCGGTACATACCGCTCAGACGTTCGACCCACTGATCGGCGAGGCGGGCGCTGACGCCGGGCCCCTGCATACTCTCGATCTGAACGAAAGCCTCCCACGCCGAGCGTTGTTCCAGCGAACGGCAGGCCAGCTCCAACAGGCGGAAGCGGCCGGCGGCCTGACCGACCAGTTTGCGGGGATAGTGGGCCTGGGAGCTGTCGCCGGGGGCGGCAATCCGGGGTAGCAGGCGGCCGGCGGTGGCCACGCCGGACTCGATGCGCTCGCGGTACTCGACCTCGCCGAGCACGGCGAACCGCTCGGCAGACGACCAGAAATCCGGCAGGGCCGTCATCGAAAGGGCCAGGCTCTTGGCGTCCTTCCAGCCAGGTGAATCCAGATGGTCGCGCAGCTGCTGCCAGTGCCGGGTCAGGTCCGCAAACTCCGCCGCAGTACCGCGCGGGTTCAGGGCGATGGCCGCCAGACTCGTCGACGCGCGTTGGTCGGACTCCGGACAAGGTTCCTCGCCCCCGGGCTCGACCTCACGCGCGGTCTCAGCCTCCGGGTCAATGAACTCCGCCAACAGGCGGTCGCCCTGGGCCTGGATGTACAGGAACTGATCGCCCGACGGGAAAGCGCCCTGGACGATGGTTCCAGCCAGGGGCGTCAGCAGGTAACGCTCGATGGCCCGCTTCAGGGGCCGGGCCCCCAGGGTCGGACTGAAGCCCCGGTCCAGCAGGAACTCCAGGGCCGAATCCTCCCAGACAACGTCCCACTTGCGGTTGCGCAAGCCACGGCGCTGCTGCACATCGTGCAGCTCCTTGTCCAGAATCGACCGCATCACGTCCCGCGTGAACGGACGGAAGACAACGACCCGATCCAGGCGGTTGAGGAACTCCGGGCGGAAAGCGCGCTCGACGGCACGATTCACGTCGGTCGCGCGGAAGCCTTCCCCATCCTGGCTGAAGCCCAGGCCCACGCCGGTTGCCGCCTGTCCGCCCAGATTGGAAGTCAGGATGATGATGGCGTGGCGGAAGTCGGACGTCCGGCCCATGGGATCGGTCAGACGACCGTCGTCGAACACCTGCAGGAACAGGTCCCAGCACTTTGGGTGGGCTTTCTCGAACTCATCCAGCAGGATGACCGCGAAGGGCTGCTTGCGGATCTTGAGGGTCAGCGATTCCCGGTCCAGATTCTGCCCGTCGCCAACCAGCCGCTCCAGGCTGTCAGGTGTCTGGAACTCGCTCATGTCATAGCGCAACAGGCGGTCTGACGAACCGAAAAGGAAGCCAGCCAGAGCCTTGGCGATCTCGGTCTTGCCGGTGCCGGTCGGACCGGCGAACAGGAAAACGCCCTGGGGCCGGGACGGGTCGGTCAGGCCAGCCTTGATCAGGTTGATGCGTTCAAGCAGGCAGTCCACCGCCTCGGGCTGGCCCAGAATGCGCTGGCTGAAGTAGGTGCGCAGCTCAGCCGGATCCAACGTCTGGCGGTCGTCGAGAATCCGGCGTGGCAGACTGGTCATGGCCGCCAGCGTGGCAATCAGGTTCTCGCGCGTGATCTGCCGGGCGCCCGGGGACTCGGCCCGCGCCTGCTTGTGCGCCTGATCCAGAAGATCGAGCAGGCAGCCGGGCGACTCGCGGTCCCGCAGATATTGCCGCGCCAGGAGCCAGGCTTCGTTGATCGTGGTCTCATTGACGAGATCCGGCTCGCCGGCCGGCGTCGCAGCGGCCGACCAGGCGGCGGCCAGCTTCAGCGTGTCGGCCTTGGCCAGCGGTTCGATCCGAAAGACCTCGCACACGGACGCCAGACGAGGCTGATCCTGCGCCAGCTGTTCATAGGCGGCCGCAGGCAGTTCCCCGACGATAGTGATCTCGCCCGCGGCGAGATGCGGCAGGATCAGGTCCAGGACACTGCTGCGCGAATACTGGTGGGTTCCCGCCCAGCCCAGGGACTGGAAATCCGGCACGTACCAGAGCACCCGGCGCCCGCCACCTATCTGCTGCAGGAGATTCTTGATGCGCTCCTCGAGATCACCGAAGTAGCGCTGGCCGGCCGTCAGATCGGCCCCCGCGGCCTCGAACACCAGCCAGCCCTGGGCCATCAGCTCGCGCCCCGCCCGGCGCATCAGGGCGGTCTTGCCCACGCCATGTTCGCCGGTCAGCAGGACCGAACGCCGGGGTGTCTGGTTGATCGTGCGCAGGACCGTGCGCACCTGTTCGGCCAGCTCCGGGTGGTCCAGCACCGGAATATCCGCCGCCGGTGCCCAGAGCCGGCCGATGGACTGCAGCGCGTCGCGATCAACGTAGGAGCCGCGCCACTGATCCAGTTCGGACTGCAACTGCTGAACCGATTCGCGCAGGGGCGTGTCCTGAGCGACGGCCAAAACAGCCTGCAGCGCTTCAGCCTGTTCCGGATTCAACTGGGCCAACGATTCGCCGAACGACTGGGGCTCACCCTGTTCCTGGCGTTTCAGCAGATCCGAAACCGAGTTCTTGACCACAGTCGCCTGCCAGGGCTCCGGCACGCTCTTGAGACGGAAAAGGATTTCGCCGGTCAGCGAACGGTCAGGCGGCGTGTGGGTCACCAGGGTCTTCAGCACGAAGTACCGGTGCCAGGGTCCACCCTCGTCAAACAGCGCCAGCAGGGGCGCGACCAGGTCCGGGTCGGCCTCGCGCTGGCCAACGGCCACGACTGCCATCTGCCACAAAGCGCGGGCCGGATCATCCGAGAGTTCGAGCAGTTCCCGACTGCTGAACCGGGATTCGCGCAGCAGCTTGACGCCCTGCTGAAACTCAGTGCGCGCGGCGAGCTCGGCGGGCGAACCGAGGTCGTTGATGAAGCCGTCAATTGCCGTGGCGTGAGTCCTGGCCGCAGACAGTTGGGTCTGTTTCTCCAGCTTGTCCAGCCGTTCACGTTCAGCCGGCGACACCACACTGCTGCGGCCCGCAAAGAGCTGTCTCAGGAATTCGCCGATGGTCATGGGCAGGATCCCGTCCGGGCGAGATGGTAGTCGTTGCGCCAATGGGTGAGGCTACCACAACCGGGGCCGGGATCATACCGATCGCCGTCCCGGCCGGACACGCCCATCATGTCGCCAGAGCTTGATGAATAACGCGCCTGAGCTGGCGGCTGTTGAAGGGTTTGACCAGGGCGCCGCAGAATCCGTGATCCTTGTGCCCGGCCATGACCGGATCATTGGAATAGCCGCTGGACACAATGGCGCAGCACCGGCTGTCGACCGCCAGCAGTTCGGCCAGCGTCTCCCGGCCACCCATGCCGCGCGGCACCGTCAGGTCCAGGATCACCAGGTCGATGGGTGTCCCGGCCTGCATCTGCTGCCGGTAGATATCCACAGCCTGGGCTCCCTGCGACGCTTCGACCACGTCGAAGCCCAGCTGCCTGACCATGTTACAGGTCACCTGGCGCACGGCTGAATCGTCGTCCATGACCAGAACCAGACCGGGACCGAGGACCGGCGACGCCACGTCCGGGGCCGTTGCCGGCAAAGACTCCCGACTGGCCGGCAGATAGATGACGAAGGTCGTTCCTTCGCCCACCTCCGACCGGACCTCGATCCGCCCCTGGTGCTTGGTGATGATCGAATACACCACGGCCAGACCCAGGCCGCTGCCGTCACTCTTGGTCGTATAGTAGGGGTCGAAGATATGCGGCAGGTCCGCCGCGGGAATACCCGAACCCTCGTCAGTGAACGTGAGCCGGACCAGGGGAACCCCGCCCTCCGCCGGCCCGGTCGTGACATTCTCGCAGCCGATCTTCAGCCGGCCGCCAGTGGGCATCGCCTCGCGCGCGTTGATGACCAGGTTCTGGATGACCTGGCCGATCTGATGGCGATCGATCAGCACCGTAAACAGATCCGGCGCGAACTCGAAATCGAGGTGGATATCCGCCCCGTGGGTGACGAACTCCGCAGCCTCGCGAATCACTTCATCGATCGCCGTCGCAGCCAGGATGGGGCTTCCCCCCTTGGCGAAAGTCAGCAGTTGCTGGGCCAGATCCGCCGCCCGGTCGGTGGCCTTCTCGGCACTCGCGAGCAGTTCCTGCATCTCCGAACCCTCAGTGGCAATCGTCCGGGCCAGCCCCAGATTGCCGGCAATGGCCATCAGGATATTGTTGAAATCATGGGCGATACCGCCGGCCAGGACACCGAGCGCCTGCAGCATGGCATTCTTCTCCCGTTCCTGGGCCAACCGTCGACTGCCGGTCGTATCGCGCAGGACCAGAACCCAGCCGTCCGTTTCGTCGTCGCCGGTGATGAACGGCGAACAGCTCAGAGCGATGTACCGTGGCTCCCCGTCGGCCACCGGCAACATCAAGTCGGCGGGCGTCCCCCACACGGCGTCCAGAAATCCGGGCGCCATCACCCGGACCGGATCCCCGGACTCAGCCAAGAGCCGGCCCAGCACCTCGTCAATCGACCGACCGCAGCATCGATCACCCGCGCAACCGGTCATTTGCCGGGCGATGTCATTGGCCAACAGAACCCGACCGGCCCGATCAATACTGATGACACCCTCGGCCAGGCTGCGCAGCGTGGCTTGCAGCCGCTCTTTTTCCGACGCCAGGGCCTGCTCGGTTCGTGCCCGCTTGTCCATCTCTTTCTGCAGGCCCTCGTTGGCGGTCGCCAACTCACCGGCGCGCTGAGCCAACAGCCGCGAGCCGCGTTTCTGCAACATGTGCAAGCGCAGGAAAAAGACCAGGGTCAGGGTCGTGATCAGTTCAATCACACCCAGCAGAATCAGGGTGTGACGGGCCTGGATGTCGGCCGCCGCCAGGCTCCAACGCACAGTCAGGCGGGCATTGCTCTGGTAGGAATAGGGAATGTCGACAACCTTGTCGATCGAATGGGTGGCCGGTCGCTGCCGGTCCAGTTCAAAGTAGACGAAGCCGTTGGCCGCCGTCAGGTCCAGATAGTCGACGTCGTCGTAGTAGAGGTCTACCCAGTCGGTCAGCAATGGCTCGATCGCCTGGTATTGTTTGTTCTGCAGATTGTCGTGCAGGATGGCCACGAGGACCTGCAGATTGGCCTCGAGGTTGCGTTCGGTCCGCTGATCCGCCTCCCGCCGCTGTTTCCAGGTGAAGATGGCACCGATGGAGGCCTGCAGCAGGAAAACAACGATCAGGATCGCCCAGGGAAACCTGCCCTCGCCCGCAGCCTGACGGGCCGCCCGCTCCATCACTCCGCTCCCTCGTCGAGGAATCTGAGCAGGGCCCGCAACGGATCGAAGTCCGCATCCCTGGCCGGAGCCACCGCCGTGATCGACGGCTTGATGCTGTGCAGGATCGCCACACCGTCGGCCGTCGAACCCAGGTCCTGCAGGGCTTGCCGGATCAGAGTTTCCATTTCGGGGGACAACCCGCGCCCGGCCACGAAAACGTGTTCGGGAATGAGCATCGTCTCGGCCAGGCTGCGCAAACCGCGGTCAGCAAACTTGTCGAACACTTCGGCCTTGATGGCGCCGGCGTCAAAATCACCGGCCAGCACACCCAGCGCCACGTTGTAGTGACTGCCCAGGAAGGCTTGCCCCGACAGGCTGCTCCGGGTCAATCCGGCTTGCCTCAACATGGCGTAGGGCACCAGATACATGGTGGAGAACCGATCGACAAACGCCAGTCGATGGCCTGCGACATCCGGCAGGCTGGTCAGCGGACTATCTGCGGCCACGACGATGTAGCCGGTGAAGACAGGTTCACCGTTGGTCACGATCTGCCCCAGCAGGGGCACCCCGGGATAGAGGGAACTCAGGTTGACATAGCCGGCGGGACCGATGAGAGCCAGATCGACTTCCCCGGTGACGATCGCGTGCACATGGTCTTCGTAATTGCTCCCGACCCGGATTTCCACGGGCAATCCGGTGGTTTGCTGCAGATAGTCGGCGAGTGGCCGGAACAGATCCTGCAGGACATAATCCGGCTGATAGGGATGAACACCCAGTACGATCCTGTCAGCGCCAAGTGCCGATCCGGATACCACCTGCAGGATCCCGGCCAGCAACAACAGCCGCAGGCACCACACTCGGGTCGGCAACGAAGCCCGGTGGTGGTGGTCGGTCAAATCGGCACACCTCCCCCTTGCGTGATAGAGTACGGGGACCAGATCTGGCCCGGTGCTCTGGATCAGATCCATTACAGTACAGTTCCGCCTGAATTGCAAGCCTGTGCTCAAGAACAGCCCGCCCTGACTGGGCGGGCCGCGCGGGACCTCCACGAATATTCGTGCGGATGACTTAGACCCGGGGTGCGGTCGGGGTCGACTCCGATAGAGCCTGGCTAGAAGTCCAGATCGCCGGCGTAGTTGTCCACGTAGAACGGGGTGACCTTGACGTGGTAGGTCTTGCCCCAGGCCAGCATCTCGCTCACGGCGTAGTCACTGTCGTCCTCGGCGAAGATCAGACC
The DNA here is from genome assembly GCA_024277025.1 of Candidatus Krumholzibacteriota bacterium. GTDB lineage: Bacteria > Krumholzibacteriota > Krumholzibacteriia > LZORAL124-64-63 > LZORAL124-64-63 > JAGRNP01. The sequence continues at coordinate 11,410 of JAJRWA010000074.1, forward strand.
TTCGCTGTCGAAACCTTCCATCTGGAAGTACGTGAACACACCGTTCTGCATGTCCGCCGTGCCGTCGTAGGAGAAATGGTGGGCATCCGAACCACAGGCCACGACGCGGCCCGACGCATCCAGTTCGTCGGCGAAGTCACCGATCTGGCAGGCGTCGAATGAGAAGAACATGGCCGTCGAGGTCACGCCGTCAAACATGCCGCCGAACCAGGCCTTGCTCAGGTAGTGCAGATCAGCGGAGATCATGTTGCCCTTGGAGCCGTGGCCCGAGTAGGCAAAGACAATCTGGTTGCCGGCAACACTGAGTGCAGCGAGGTCAGCCACAGCCGCGCTGAAGGCCGCCTCGGTGGCCGCCATGTCGATCAGCGAGGTGACCTGGTAGCCCTGGGACTGCAGGTAGGCGATCCAGTCCTGGGCGTCGTCGTCGCAGTACTGCAGGTCGTTGACGGTTCCTTCGTAATCGGAAATCCCGATCACCAGGGCATACTTCGTGGCCTTGGCCACGGTCGGGGCCGGGACCTGGAAGACGTCGGCGGCAGTCAGCGTGTAGGCATCCTGGACAGCCTCAGGCCGCGTGTCGACGAATTCGGGGCGTTGGAGGCTGGATCCATCGAGGGTCGGCGTGACGGGCGAGTCCTGGCTGCAACCGGTGATCAGAACGATGAGGGCAATAGCCAGAAGGATAGACAGTTTCTTCATTGCTGAGGCTCCTTGGTAAGAAAACACAGAGATGAGTCCGCACCCCGGAATCAATCTCATGTCACTTCAAGCGCCTCCCCAGACCCTGCTCCTGATCAAATCATACTCCGGTCCGGGCTGCAACAACTGTCTTGCCAACCGCCATTCACTACATACCAAACTACCGTGATTTCAACACTTGGCTATTGCGACAACAGCCGGATGTAGCTGACCAGCGCCTCAACTTCATCCCGCTCCAGAATCCCCTCCCAGGCCGGCATGTATTCACCGTTGCCTTCGAGGATGAAGGCGATCAGTTCCTCGTTGCTCAGGCGGTTCATCGTCACCGAGTTCGTGTGATCAGCGGGCTCCAAATCGATCAGCCGCGTCATCACGCCATCGCCGTAGCCCTCCTCCCCGTGGCAGACGGCACAGTATTTCCGGTAGAGCCGCGCTCCCTTTTCCGGGTCTCCCATCAGCTCGTGCTTGGCCGAACCCAGGAAGCGCATGTAGGCGATCAGGGCGTCGATCTGCTGGTCGCTGAAGACTTCACCCCAGTTGGGCATCGCGTCGGTCAGGATATTGTGCCGGTCGCGCCCCGTGACAATCGGTCCGCCCTCACCGGAAATGATCGTGCGCAGCATGGTCTCGCTGCGGGCCCGGACCGTCAGGGTCAGATCGATCATCTGCAGGCCCAGATTCCTGGCCAGTGGTCCATCACCCTTGCCGTCGGGGCCGTGGCAAAGCTGGCAGTGGGAGACAAACAGCCGCTGGCCCTCATAGGCCGTTGTCGGGTCGATGGCGTTGGCCGCCGTACTGGTGGCTACGGCCAGCAGGGTGAAGACGAGCACGGCAAAACGATTCATGGGCTTCCACTCCCTGATTGGAACGAGACCGGGTATCCTGAGCCAATAAAACGAAACACGATTCCCCCGCTATTCAAATCATGAAAAAAACCCCGCTGCTCAAAGAGCAACGGGGTCTTGCGATCAACCCGTGGGCTGACTGACTAACCTACCAACGGCCGCCGCCGCCACCGCCGCCGCCGTAGCCGCCGCCACCGCCGCCGCCACCGCGGGGACGATCCTGGGCCTCGTTGACGCGCAGCGCGCGGCCACCCATCTCCTTGCCGTCCAGGGCGGAGATCATGCCCTGCAGGGCATCGTCGTCGATTTCGATGAAGCCGAAGCCTCGGGGGCGACCGGTCTCGCGGTCGTTGATCAGCGCTACGGAGTGCACGGTACCGTGCTCGCCGAACAGTTCACGCACTTCGTCTTCGGTGGCGCTGAAGGGCAGGTTGCCCACGTACAATTTCTTCAAGGTCTTTTCTCCAAGTGCCGGCTTGCCGGCTTAACCAAGCGATCAGAATTTCCGGCTTCTTCCGGCAAATCCGTCCCGCTTCAACTTGGTTCGACAATCTGTGTGACTCTCGAACCCTATCCTCCGACGGTCGGAGGAATCCTGTGGCCAGCCGGCTGTCGCAAGTGCGCTGCCGCTGGACTGAATCTCGGTGGGAATGTCGCGGCGCCATCAAGCTGAAATCCGCAGACTATATCCCCGTCTCGCAAATATAGTGCCGGTTTTCAGGAAAGTCCAATCTGATACTGATTTTCCACTGACAGTTTCCATCACGAGAATCCCGCCAATCGCTGAATAACCCAGAAAGCCGCCATGCC
>JAJRWA010000075.1 GCA_024277025.1 Candidatus Krumholzibacteriota bacterium
CTCGGAACCGGAGAAATCCACCGTGCCCATGGGCAACTGCTCCATTCTTATCGCCAGGATCCGACCGGGAACGCCGAGGCACATCGCAAACCGCCTGGTTCAATTGCCGCCAACTCTTGTCTAACCAATTTCCCGGTCGGCCCTGGGAAAATCAAGGAAATGTTTATTTTTTAACACACCTTAGTCAGAGTAGCCTAAGTCCTTGAGTCGCTGTCTAATGGTCTCGTCCATGTCGGTCCAGTCCGTACCGCCGCCGCCCGGGGTTTCTGCGCTGCATTGCCGCCAGTGGGCCACCTGGTCCAGCAGTTCAGCCACCAGTTCAGGCTTCTGGTCGCGCAGATCCCGGCTTTCGCCCGGATCATCCGCCAGATCAAACAGGGCCAGGGCGCGCCCGTCGCGGTGGGTGACAAGCTTGTGGTTGTCCTGGCGCACGGCAACCAGATCCGGACCGTAGGCGATGGCCTCGCTGAGGATCAGCCGGTCGGACGCGGCTGGGCGTCCATCCTGCGCGACGCCGACCAGGTGGCGCCTGAAACCGTCAGCCTCGGTTTGCGGCAGCTTCGGCAGCCCCAGCCAACTCAGCAGCGTCGGCGACAGGTCCAGCAGCGAAACCGCGTGGTGCACCTGCCGGCCCACCGGCACGCCCGGTCCCCAGCTGAGCCACGGCACGTGCAGCACTTCCTGAAAGTGGGCGTGTCCGTGACCGATGCCGCAAATCCCGCGCGGGTCGTGCCCCCACTGGTGGGCAAACTCCGCGTGATCAAGAAACTCTTCACCGTGGTCGCTGAAGACCGAGACGATGGTGTTGCCGTCCAGTCCCCAGTCAGTCAGGGTTGTCTGCAGGCCGCCGATCACCCGGTCCACATACCGGATCGTCGCATCATAAATGGCCAGTTTGGTTTGCCGCGCGGCCACGGTTGCCGGATCGGGGGGCCATTTGGCCCGGGTCAGATCCAGGCCGGGCTGTTCGCCCCAGCGCGCATAGGCGGCTATTGTCCGGTCGTACGTGGGCAGGCCCTGGGCGGCCAGAGGCGGCAGAAAAGGGGCCAGATCTTCCCGTCGGGGCGTCGTCGGCTCATGGGGATCGTTGAACAGCACGAAACAGAAGCAGGGGCGGTCGGCCTGGCGCCGCAACCACTCCTGCGCCTGCCGGGCGACCTCCGCCGCCGGCAGGTTCAGGTACACGTGGTGGTCGAAACTTTCGGCCAGGCCGAAGGCAAAGAACTGGTTGGAGTAGAAGGCCGCCGTCCGGTAACCGTGGTCCCGCAGGTGGGCTGCCAGGGTTGGCACTTCCGCCGCCAGCCGCTGGGGGGCCTGGCGGTCCATGTTGCGCAGCTTACCGGGTAGAAAAGCGCCGTGCAGGCCGGGCATGCATCCGGTCAGGGCGCTGGCAAAGGAAGGCAGGGTCCAGGGCGCTGGTGCGGTCACATCACTGAACACAGTGCCCCTGGAGGCCAGGCGGTCCAAATGAGGCGAAGTCGGCTGTCCATAGCCGGCCAGTCCCAGATGGTCCGCCCGCAGGGTGTCCACCCCGATCAGCAGCAGGTTGGCTGGGCCCGGACGGTTGGGCGCCAGTCGCGACGGACGCACGGGACGCAACACCCAATCACGCCAGCGATTCAGGCGGGTCTGCAGGCGGGACTTGCCAGTCAGGTGATCAAAAGGATTGGCGGGCATCGGTCGTTCCCTCGTGGAAAAATCCGCCCTCCGTGGGGCTCTGCTGGACAGTTGGCCATCGGGCCGCTACTTTCGCCCCATGAATCTGCTGGACTATACAATACAAACCGGTTTCCTGCCCCAACTCAAGTGCGAAGGGTTGGCTGATGCCGTGGAGCGCCTGGTGGCGACCCTGGTCGAGGCGGGGGATGTCACTGACGCGGCGGATCTGGTGCACGAGGTGATGCGTCGCGAGGCGGAGGGCAGCACGGCCGTGGGCGGGGGCCTGGTGATCCCGCACGCGCGGTTCGCCCAGGTGTCCAGCGTGCGCATTGCCGTCGCTTCCCTGGCCACTCCTCTTGAGCTGGCCGCCAGCGACGACCAGCCCGTTGACCTCATTATCCTGTTGGTCGGTCCGGCTGGCGATCCGCGGCAGATGCTGCGGGTGCTGGCGCGCCTGGCCCGTCTGGTGCGGCACCGATCGTTCCTCGATGGTCTGCGCAACTGCAATACCGCCAAGGAACTGCGCCAGGCTTTTGCCCAGGCCGAACAGGCCTGATGCGATAGCCTCGACTGACTGTCCGACTGCCGATATCCTACCAATGCGCCCTGTTTTTTTTACGAACTAACTTTCATCCCCTGCTTGAATAGTAGGCCGCGCGGCGTTATGGTGATTGACCCGAAAACGTGGCAACCCTCACTCCGCGCATCCCTCCAAGAGGAGAGTGAATTGATGTCGAGAATACGCAGGACCGCACCCGCATTGAGCGGGTGGCTGTTGCTATCCCTGATGGTATTGGCGGGCTGGACCCCCAGCGCCCAGGCCCAGGCTGATCATCTGATTCTTTCCGAGGTGGTGACCAAGACCCGTGTGATCGGCTCAGCCCGGCTGGGCAGCGAGTTCATCGAAGTGGTCAACCCCACCGCGGCTCCCATCGACATGTCGGATATCTATCTGACCGACGCGGTCTTTGCGCCGAACAATGTCTACTACTGGCAAATCGCCGACGGAATCCCGAGTGCGGCCACCATTGGCGGCGGTGCCTTCAATGATTTCCACGTGCGTTTCCCGGCCGGTTACACGCTGGCCGCCGGCGACACCCTGTCGGTGTCGATCAACGGCAGCGACCAGTATTTTGAAGCCTATGGCCAGTTGCCGGACTTCGAACTCTACGAGGATGGCAATGCGCCGGACGCGGTGCCGGAACTGGAAGCGGTCTTCCCCGGTTCGGTCCATACCGGCGATCCGCTGGGTGAGATCAATGCGACCCTGCTGCCGACCCTGTCGGATGCCTCGGAGAGCATCGTTCTTTACAGCTGGGACGGCAGCAGCGACCTGGTCGCCGACGTTGATTTCGCCTTCTGGGGCACCAGCACCAGCATCCTGTTCGACAAGACCGGCGTGACCGTGGGGGCTGCGACCTATCAGGCCGATACCCTGCCGGCCAACCAGGTGCCGATCTCGCCGAGCGAGCAGAACTTCGGCCAGGCCTACGCGCGGCTCGACGTCGATGAGGGCACCGAGACGACCTCCGGCGGCAACGGGATCGGCGGTCACGACGAGACCAGCGAGAACCTGGGCACGACCTGGGAAATCGCCACTACCCAGAATCCGCCCCAGGCACCGGCGGTGCCGTTTGCTTCGGCTCCGATCCTGACGGCGGGCGGCCACTCGCCGGCCGCTCCGTATGAAGGCCAGGACGCGACGCTGTCGATCACCGCCGAGTCCAACACGGCGATCACCGGTGTCGACTTCATGTACACCATTGACGGCGGAACCCCCGTCACGCTGACCGGCGCCGATGCCGGCAGCGGCACCTGGAACGCGACCCTGCCGGCCCAGCCGGTGGACGCGGTCGTGGTCTGGTGGGCTGTGGTGACCAATGCGGGCGGCCGCACGGCGACCTGGCCGACAGCCGCCCCGGTCTTCAATGAGAGCTGGACTGTCGGCACGGCCCCGGAGCCCGGCACGGGCCCGGCCAAGCTGCTGCTGACCGAGGTTTCGACCATTGGCACCGACCAGGAGTTCATCGAGATCGCCAATCTGGGTGACGCCGAGGTTGACCTGAGCGACTACTACCTCACCGATGCCAGCTATTCGCCGGGCAGTCAATTCTACTGGCGCATTACCGAAGGCAACCCCAGCCAGACCACGATTGGCGGCGGGGCGTTCGCCGACTTCCATAGCCGCTTCCCGGACGGATTCAAGATTGCCGCCGGCGACACCATTGTGGTGTCCGTGGCGGGCAGCCAGCTGTTCTCCGGTGCTTTCGGCTTCCTGCCGGACCTCGAACTCTGGGAGGACGACGCCTTCCCGGATAACGTGCCGGACATGCGCTGGGTCTTCGGCGACGAAGTCAACAACAGCATCATCAACCGGACCGGTGCCAACCCCTCGACGCCGACCCTGACCAACGGGGCCGAGATGGTCATGCTCTACTACTGGGATGGCGTCAGTGACGGGGTGGTGGATATCGATCTGTTCACCTGGAAGGATCCCGCGTCGAATACGACCAGTTTCTTCTTCAGCAAGACCGGCGTCACCGTTGGCACACACAGCTATCTGCCTGAAACGTCCACGGCCGATCAGTTGGCGAATCTGACCTATCCCCAGCAGGCCGAATTCGGCTTTTCCTATCATCGCGTGGACGCCGGTGAGGGCAACCAGACGATGACCGGTAGCAACGGTGTCGAAGGACGCGACGAGACTTCGGAAGACCTGCGCAATACGTTCGAATTGGCCGAGTATGATCCCAGCCGGCCCAGTTCGGGTTCAGTCGGTGGCGGCGGAGTCGACTTCCTGGTCGAGGCCAAGACCTTCCTGCCCTATCTGGGCGAACGGTTCCCCATTCGTTTCGTTTCCAAGCCGAACAGTGAGACGAAGCTGCGCCTGTTCGACCAGAAGGGGCGCCTGGTGCTGACCCTGTTCGACAGCCGCTTCAACGGCTCACCGTCCATCCTGCCGGACGCGCCCACGGTTGTCGTCTGGGACGGCCTGGACAACACCTTCCAGCGTGTGCGCGCCGGAATGTACATCGTGCACCTGTCGGTCGTGAACAACGCCACTGGTGAAGAAGAG
>JAJRWA010000006.1 GCA_024277025.1 Candidatus Krumholzibacteriota bacterium
CACTCGTAATGAGCAGGTCTGCGGTTCGAGTCCGCACACCAGCTCCACTTTTTTCAGTCCAGGCGAATTCCGCGGCAACGCGGTTTTTTTTTGTGCGTTGTTGGCCGGGGCAGTCATTGTTACTATTTACCGGCCTGCCATTGGGGGATGACGGGACCGGGTCCTGTCGACCCGACATGATCTTCGGCCGAGCCCACGGACCGGGCGCGGTCTTGCCAGCCAACAAGGAGTTCATCTTGCCGTTGCGAGTCAGTATTTCCGGAATCAGGGGCGTAATCGGCGACGGCCTGGACGCGGTGACGGTTGCCCGCTGGGCGTCGGCCTATGGGGCTTGGCTACCGGCCGGTCCGGTCGTCGTGGGCCGTGACAGCCGGGTTTCCGGCCCCATGGTCTTTGACGCAGTGGCGGCGGCGCTGGCCTCGACCGGCCATGACGTGTGGGATATCGGCATCGCGACCACGCCGACGACCGAGGTCGCGGTGCAGGAGAGCAACGCCGTCGGGGGCATCATCATCACCGCCAGCCACAATCCCCAGCAGTGGAACGCCTTGAAGTTTCTGCAGGGCAACGGCCTCTTTCTGACTGCGGCCCACAACCGGGAAGTGCGTCAGAAGTACGAGAACGAAAGTGGCCATGTGGCCTTCGACAAACTGGGGACGGTCAGCGAGCGCGAGGGCGCGGACGATCAGCACCTGGACGCCATCGCCCGCCTGCCGTGGCTGGATGTCGATCACATCCGGTCCGCCGGGCTGCACGCGGTCGTGGATGCGGTCGAGGGGGCGGGCGGCAGCATCGTGCCGCGGCTGCTCGAGCAACTGGGCGTCCGGTGCACACCGCTGTACTGCGAGATGTCCGGCCGCTTTCCCCACGATCCGGAACCGACGCCGGCTCATCTGCGCGACCTGTGTGCGACGGTGAAGGATGCGGGCGCGGACTTCGGCTTTGCCGTCGATCCGGATGTGGATCGTCTGGCGCTGGTCGATCAGAACGGCCGCGCCCTGAGTGAAGAATACACTCTGGCTTTGGCCATGGATTTCCTGCTGGCCAGGACGCCCGGTCCGGTGGCCGTCAACCTGTCGACGACCGGCCTGATCGAGAAGGTGGCCGCCTGGCACGATTGCCGGACTTTCCGCACGCCCGTGGGTGAGGCCAACGTGGTGGAGACGATCCTGGCCGAGGAGTGTATCCTGGGTGGTGAGGGCAACGGCGGGGTGATCTACCCGACGATCCATGCGGGGCGGGATGCCCTGGTGGGGATCGCCATGGTGGTCCAGGCCGTTGCCGAGGGCGGCCGCAGCCTGGGCGAAATGGCCGATGCCCTGCCGCCGGTGGTCATGGTCAAGACCAAGGTGGCGGCCGACGAACTGCCCGGCGGCGAGGAACTGGTGGCGGTGCTGAAGGCCCTCGGGCCGGGGGAGATTGACGACCGTGACGGCCTCAAATGGGTCGGCAGCGATGGCTGGGTGCATGTGCGGCCCTCGAATACCGAGCCCGTGGTGCGGATCATCGCCGAGGCTCAAGATGAAGCATCTGCGGTCGAAATGATAGACAAGGTCAAGAACTAGGTGTGCCGCCCGACTGGGGTCGGCTGCTTTCGTCCGCAATAGACAAGGAGCTTTGTATGTGTGGCATCGTTGGCGTGGTGGGAACCACGGACGCCCCCTCAATCCTGCTCGAGGGCCTCAAGCGCCTGGAGTACCGCGGTTATGACAGCGCGGGCATCGCCATCGTCGGTACCGATGGCCAGAAGGTGGTCAAGGAGAAGGGGAAGATCCGCAACCTGGAGGCGGCCATCGATTGGGACGCGATGGCCGGCACCTGCGGCATCGCCCATACGCGCTGGGCCACTCACGGGGCGCCCAACCAGATCAACGCCCATCCTCATCAGGCGGGCAAGGTGGCCCTGGTGCACAACGGCATCATCGAGAACTACGCCGCGCTGAAAGTGCAACTGGGCAAGAAGGGGCACAAGTTCCTGTCCGAGACCGACAGCGAGGTGCTCACCCATCTGGTCGAGGATTTCTACGAGGGCGATCTGGTGCACGCGGTGCAGAAGGCCCTGGGTGTGGTCGAGGGGGCGTTCGGTATCGCGGTGACCCACGCCGACGAACCGGACCTGATCGTCGGTGCCCGTCGCGGCAGCCCGCTGGTCGTCGGTGTCGGTGACGGCGTGAACTACCTGGGCAGCGACGTGGCGGCGATCATGGCTCACACGCGGCAGGTCATCTACCTGGACGACGGCGAGATGGTCATCCTGCGGCCCGAAGGCATCAACACGATCAACATCCGCAACGAAGCGGTGACCAAGGAGATCCAGGAGATCACCTGGGACCTGGGCCAGATCCAAAAGGGCGGCTACGAGCACTTCATGCTCAAGGAGATCTTCGAGCAGCCCCAGACGATTCGCGACTCGTTCCGCGGGCGCATCCTGGCCGAGAGCGGGGACGCCAAGCTGGGCGGTATCCAACTGACGGACTGGGAACTGCGCAACATCCGGCGCATCATCATCCTGGCCTGCGGCACCTCGTGGCACGCGGGCCTGGTGGGCGAGTACCTGCTCGAGGAATACGCGCACATTCCGGTCGAGGTGTAATACGCTTCCGAGTTCCGTTACCGTTCGCCGATCATCGAGCCGGGCACGCTGTGCCTGGTGATCAGCCAGAGCGGTGAGACGATCGATACCCTGGAAGCCATGCGCGAGGCCAAACGCAAGGGGGCCAAGGTGCTGGGCATCACCAACGTGGTGGGTTCAACGATTGCGCGTGAAAGCGAGTGCGGCGTCTACATCCATGCCGGTCCCGAAATCGGCGTGGCTTCGACCAAGGCTTTCACCAGCCAGGTGACGATCCTGGGCCTGATCACGATCCTGCTGGGGCGGCGTGGTCACCTGAGTGCCGACCGGGGCACCCAGATGCTCAGGGAGCTGGAAAAGTTGCCGGCGCTGGTGCATAAGGTGCTCGACCAGTCGGACGCCATCAAGGAGATCGCCGAGGTCTACGCCAACCACCGCAACTGCCTGTATCTGGGGCGCGGCGTGAATTTCCCCCTCGCCCTGGAAGGGGCCCTCAAGCTGAAGGAGATCAGCTACATCCACGCCGAGGGTTATCCCGCCGCCGAGATGAAGCATGGCCCGATCGCCCTGATCGACCCCCAGATGCCGGTGGTGGTCATCGCCACCAAGGACGGCAGCTACGAGAAGATCGTCGGCAACGTGCAGGAAGTGCGGGCTCGCGACGGCAAGATCATTTCCATTGTCACCGAGGGCGACACGGCGATCGCCGCGCTGAGCGATCACGTGATCACGATTCCCGACACGATGAATTTCTGGATGCCGCTGCTGTCGGTCATTCCCCTGCAACTGCTGGCGTATCATATCGCCGTGCTGCGCGGGGAGGATGTGGATCAGCCGCGGAACCTGGCCAAGGCCGTTACGGTGGAGTAACTCGGTACGGGTGGGCCAAAGGCACAGCAGGGCAGCGGCATCATGTCGCTGCCTTGCCTGCGTCTGGGTTGCGGCAATTGTTCGTAGGCGGGGCGGCAGGGATCCGGTAGTATGAAGTCCACCATCAGGAGGTTGTGATGACACGCAGGATTATCCAGACCGACGCGGCGCCCGCGGCCATCGGCCCCTACAGCCAGGCCAACGTGTCCGGCGGGTTCCTGTTCACGGCGGGCCAGATTCCGTTGGATCCCGCCACCATGGAAATCGTGGGGACGACCGCGGCCGCGCAGACCCGGCAGGCGCTGACCAATGCCCAGGCGATCCTGACGGCGGCGGGTTATGAACTGGGTGACGTGGTCAAGGCCACGATCTTCATCCGGGACATGGGGGAGTTCGGCAATATCAACGAGGTCTACCAGACGTTCTTCGCCGCGGAACCGCCGGCCCGCAGCGTGGTCGAAGTCTCGCGGCTGCCCAAAGATGTACTGGTGGAAATCGAAATGGTTGCCTATCGTAGTTGACCCGAACCGGGCCCCGCGTTCGGGGCCGGCAATCTTGCGGGAATGAGTGTCGTCTGGTGACGGCCGGGGACTTCAAATCCTTTTGTCGGGCGCGTTTACCGTCCGAGGTGGGTTCGATTCCCACACATTCCCGCCACTCTATCCCAGGGGTACTCTTGCCGCTTGAATCCCCGGCAGATCGTCCCGCGTTCGACCGCGCCCTGGTGGTCGCCAATCCCTGTGCCGGCAATTCAAGGCGGCGCCTGGACAGCGCCGAGGCCCTGGCCCGGGTGGCGCCGCTGGGCAAGGCCGCCCAACTGGGCCTGACCGAGGCGGCCGGGCACGCCACCGAACTGGCGGCCGAATGGGCCGCCCAGGGGCATGATCTGGTCGTGGCCGTAGGCGGTGACGGCACCGTACACGAGGTGGCCGCCGGCCTGATGGGAACCGAGTGCGCCATGGCCGTGTTGCCTTCGGGCAGTGGCGACGATTTTGCGGCGGGCGTGGGTTGCCCCACGGTGGCCAGGGGGCTGAACGCCATTGCCCGCGGTCAGAACGTGGCGGTCGATGTCTGTGAACTGGACGACTTGATTTTTGTCAACTCGTGCGGCTTGTTCGCCAGCGGTCTGGTCTCGGGCCGGGCGGCCCGCTATTGGCGCTGGCTGGGTAGCGGGCGCTACAGCCTGGCCGCTTTGCGCACCTTGCTCAGCTATCAGGGGCAGGATGTGGCTTGGACCTTTGCTGTCGGCGCTGAGATCTCGACCGTCGAGGGACCCATCCTGATGGCCGAGATCTGCAACGGCCCCCTGACCGGCGGCGGCTTCCGGTTCGCGCCTGACGCCAGCCTGACCGATGGCCTGGTGGATGCGGCGCTGATCAAGCCGCTGGGCGCCCTGGCCGGGTTGAAGCTGTTGCCGGCCGCCGCGGCGGGCGAGCGCCTGGACCATCCGGCCCTGCTGGTTCGTCAGGCCCGGGAAATCACTTTCGAGTCGGCGGTGCCGGTGGCCTATCACGTGGACGGCGAGGCGGCAGTTCTGCCGGCTGGCCGGCACCGGATCCGGGTCCGCCCGGAAAAACTCATCGTCAGGATGATGCCAGAGGCATGAAGGCAAGCGTGACAAATAGCACCCCTCGGACAGCTTGGTTGCCGGCGCTGGGCTTGATCCTGTTGCTGGCCTCGTCGGCGTCGGCCCAGCCCGACCTGACGGCAGCGGCGGCCGTGGCCGACTCCCTGGTCGAAAATGCGGAACCGCCCGCCCCTGATCCTGAGGCTGTGGATCTGGACGCGGTAAACCTGTGGGATACGGGCCTGAGCCCGACCGCGGCCGTGGCGATGACGCCCCTGTTTCCGGGTTGGGGGCAGCTCTACGCGCGCAACAGCTGGCAGGGCGCGCTGGGGTTCGGGGCCTCGATGTACTTCTGGAGCAACATGCTGGTGCGCGACCGGCGCGCCGTCCGGGCCAGCGATTTCAGCGAGACTTTTCCCGAGGGCAACGCCAATCGTGACCTGTACCGGGCCATCGCCGACGAGAACTGGGAACAGATGCGCGACTTCGCCTGGTGGAGCGCCGGTGTGCTGTTCATCACCGCCCTCGATGCGTATGTGGGCGCCCATCTGTTCAACTTTGATCAGGACCCGGTGCCGGTTCCGGACCGCTGGGACGATGCCTTCGGCCAGGCCGGCAGTGTCGGGCCAGGTACGGCCGAGGGACCGTCCCTTGTCGTTTTTCAGTGGCGAAAGAGCTTCTGAACCCTATCTTTGTCCTGCGTTCGGTCACAACGGGCCGGACGTTTTTGGCTTGCCCGGCAGTTGGATGCTCCGACCGGACCGGCATGGCTGCCTGAACCACTCCGAACCACTGGGCGGATAATACCAAGCATGGCTTTGCACCGCGAAACGACCCGCAATTTCTGCATCATTGCCCATATCGACCACGGCAAGAGCACGCTGGCCGATCGTCTGCTGGAACAGACCGGCACCCTGAAGGGCAAGCAGATGCAGGAGCAGGTCCTCGATTCGATGGATCTGGAACGCGAGCGCGGCATCACCATCAAGAGCCATCCGATCCGCATGGACTACGACTCACCGCGGCAGGGGCACCACACGCTGAATCTGATCGACACGCCGGGGCACGTGGATTTCCACTACGAGGTGAGTCGCAGCCTGGCCGCCTGTGAAGGCGCCCTGCTGGTGGTCGACGCGGTGCAGGGCGTGCAGGCCCAGACCATCAACAACCTCTACCTCGCGGTGGAACACGACCTGACGATCATCCCGGTCATCAACAAGATCGACCTGCCGGCCGCCCGCGTGGACTACGTGATGGAGCAGTTCATCGACCTGATCGGCTGCGACCCCGACGAGGTGCTGCAGGTGAGCGCCAAGACCGGCGCGGGGGTCGAGCAACTGCTCGAAGCGATCATCGACCAGGTGCCGGCGCCGACCGGCGACGACACCCTGCCGCCCCGGGGACTGATCTTCGACTGCATCTTTGATCCCTACGTGGGGGCGGTGGCCTATGTGCGGCTGTTCCAGGGCACGATCAACAAGGGCGACAAGATCCGGCTCTTCGGCAACGAGAAGCAGTTCGAAGTGGGGGAGATCGGCTGGTTCCGCATGGACCGCATCGCCCAGAAGAGTCTGGGCGCGGGCGAGGTCGGCTACATCGCGACCGGCGCCAAGGATGTGCGCGACGTGCGGGTGGGCGATACCGTGACCCTGGTGGACAACCCTTGCGACGGCCCCCTGCCGGGCTACGCAGAGGCCAAACCGATGGTCTTCTCGGGCATGTATCCCACCGAGAACGATCAGTATGACGACCTGTTCGACGCTCTGCAGAAGCTGCAGATGAACGACGCCTCGCTGACCTGGGAAAAGGAGACCAGCGCCGCGCTGGGCTTCGGCTTCCGTTGCGGCTTTCTCGGTCTGCTGCACATGGAGATCATCCAGGAACGCCTCGAGCGGGAATACAACCTGAACCTGATCGCGACCCTGCCCAACGTGGAATACGAGATCCTGCTCAAGGACGGCTCGTTGCAGCTTTGCGAGAATCCGGCCCTGCTGCCGGATGTGAAGTACATCGATGAGATTCGCGAACCGATCGTGCGCGCGGCCGTGATCACGCCCAAGGAATACGTGGGCGCCGTGATCAAGATCAGCCTCGAACGGCGCGGCGTGCAGACCAAGATGGAGTACCTGGACACCGAGCGGGTGAACATCGAATTCGACCTGCCGCTGAACGAGCTGGTGGTCGACTACTACGACAAGTTGAAGTCCGTGACCAAGGGCTACGCCTCGCTGGACTACGAATATATCCGGAACCAGGCCGACGATCTGGTGCGGCTGGACATCCTGATCAACGGGGACATGGTCGACGCCATGACCTGCATCGTGCACCGCGACAATGCCTACAACTGGGGCCTGAAGCTGTGCCAGAAACTGAAGGAACTGATCCCGCGCCAGATGTTTGTAGTGGCCATCCAGGCCGCCGTCGGCACGCGGGTGCTGGCCCGCACGACGGTCAAGGCGTTCCGCAAGAACGTGACGGCCAAGTGCTACGGCGGCGATATCTCGCGCAAGCGCAAGCTGCTCGAGAAGCAGAAAGAGGGCAAGAAACGCATGAAGCAGGTGGGCTCGGTCGAGATCCCGCAGGAAGCGTTCCTGGCCGTTTTGAAAGTGGAACGCTGACAGACCGGACAGACCGGTCGGGAGAAGAAATGGGCAAGAAGAATCGTCGGAAGAACACGGAAGCCGCTGCCGAAGAGGGCCGGAAACAAGGCCAGGGCAAGGGACTGCCGCCGAAGCAGAATGTCGTGCTGGAGTACGCCAAGTCCATCGGTATCGCCCTGGTGATCGCGCTGCTGCTCAAGCAGTTCGTCTTTCAGGCCTTCCGCATTCCGACCGGTTCGATGCTCGAGACCCTGCAGATCGGCGACTATCTATTCGTGAACAAGTTCCTCTACGGGGCCAAGACCCCCGACCGGATCCGCATCGGCAAGTTGACGCTGATCGATGGCCTGCCCGTGCTGAAACTGCCGGCGATCCGTGAGCCGCGCCAGGGCGACATCATCGTCTTCGAGTATCCGCGCGACCGGAATCTGGACTACATCAAGCGCTGTGTGGCCGTGGCCGGTGACACCGTGGCGGTCGAGGGCGGTGTGGTGCGCATCAACGGCGAGATCTACGAGAGCAATTTCGGCGACCGTGACGGCGACCACAGCTGCATCCCGAGCTGGACCGACCCCGAGTCGTGCCCGGCGCCCCGGGCCAAGCATGACCAGGCCTCATATGTGCGCAACACCCGCAACCAGCAGTGGCCCTGGCCGGGTATGCCCAACCCCTACGTCGTGCCCGAGGGACACATCTTCATGATGGGCGACAACCGCTACAACAGCATGGACAGCCGCTATTGGGGTGCCCTGGACACGAAGCTCATCAAGGGCAAGGCCATGTTCCTGTACTGGTCGTGGAACAGCGAGAAACACCTGCCCCGCCTGAACCGGATCGGCGACATCCTGCGCTGATCCGCTGGCCTGGAACGGGAGCTGCGGACTATGGGCCTCTATATCCATGTACCGTTCTGCGGCTCCATTTGCTCATACTGTCATTTCGCCCGGACGGCTGACCATGGCGCGGCACTGCGTGCGCGCTACGTGGACGGAGTGCTGCGGGAGCTGGCCCTGCGTCGCGCGGCCTGTCCGACACTGAACAGTCCGCGCCGGGCCCTGGCCACCTGCTATCTGGGCGGCGGGACGCCTTCAGAGCTCGAGCCCGAGCTCATGGCGCGCCTCTTGCCCGGGGTGCTGGACGGCTTTTCGCGGACCGCGGACTTCGAGCTGACGGCCGAGGCCAATCCCGAGTCCCTGACGCCGGCGGTGGCCGACACCTGGCGGGATCTGGGCATCGGCCGGGTCAGCCTCGGGGTGCAGAGCCTGGACCCGGCTGTGCTGCGGCTGCTGGGGCGCCAATGCGATCCGGCTACGGCGCGAACGGCTCTGGCGCTGGCTTGCCGCACCTTTGAGCGGGTGTCGGCCGACTGGATCATCGGGCCGGGCGTGCGGCGCGAGAGCCTGCTGGCCGAACTCAGCGAGGCGGCGGCGCTGGGTGTCGAACATTTTTCGGTCTACATCCTCGAGCTGCACGAGGGCACCCGACTGGTGCGACGGGTGGCGCGAGGCGAAGTGGCGCTGCTGCCGGACCGAGCCACCGAGGACTTGTATCTGGCCGTGGTGGAGCATCTGGCCGGTCTGGGCGTGGCCCAGTACGAAGTGGCCAACTTCGCCCGGCCCGGGGCTGAGTCCCGGCACAACCGCAACTACTGGCGTCACCAGCCGTGGTTGGGGTTGGGGCCGGGGGCTCATGGCTACTGGGCGCGCCGTCGGTATGGAAATCTCGGTGACCTGCACCGGTGGCTGGCGGCGGTGGAAGGGGGGCGGTTGCCGGAAGAAACGGTCGACCCGCTGGATGGGCGGGCCCTGCGCCTGGAAAGGCTGATTCTGGGCCTGCGGACCCGGCAGGGGGTGCCGCTGGCGCGTTTAGCCCCCGGAGTCCTGGACCTGGCGCGGGGCGAGGCCGAGGGGTTGTGGCGGCTGACGGCTGATCACCTGGTGCTGACCAGCCGGGGCTATCTGCGCATCGACACGATTGAAGAGCGTCTGGCGAGGTTGACACCCTGAAAGGGGCTTGACTATTTTGGGGCACGAATCGGGCGCACGGGGCGCCTGTGGCAGGGAAACCGGAGTGGTACGCGCGGTATGAACCGTAGGCACGACAACAGAGGGCTGGATCAGCGCAGCCGGGAGATTCTCGAGGCCGTGGTGCGGCTGAATATCGAGACGGGCCGGCCTGTGAGCAGCGGCCTGGTCGAGCGCGGCCTGCAGCGGTCCGTATCGTCGGCCACCATCCGGTCGGTCATGCAGAGGCTGGAGTCCGCCGGTTACCTGCAGCAGCCGCACACTTCGGCGGGGCGCCTGCCGACCGATCGCGGCTTTCGGGTTTTTGTCGACGGCCTGCGATCCGGCTGGGCCCTCAGGCGTTTTGAGGCGCCGTCCGAGATGCGCGCCCTGGCCCGCCGCGACATCAGGCGCACGCTCGGTACCCAGGATCGGCTGAAAGTCCTGGCGGCGCTGCTGAGCCGGCTGACCGACAACATCAGCATCGTGGTCGGGCCCTCGCGCGAAGCGGTCCGGGTCGAGCGCGTGGAGTTCTACGCCAAGGGTGGCTCGCGTGGTCTGCTGGTGGTGATCCTGGATACGACCCAGGTGCGCACCGGCTTGGTGGACCTGCCGCCCGGTACGCCCACCCATGTGGTTGCCGAAGCGGTGCGGCTGCTGAACGAACGGGTCGCTGGCCGCACGCCGGCCGAGATCCGCCGCGAGGTACTGGCGGCCATTGACCTGGTGCGCACGCCGGTCACCGAGTGCGCCGGCAGTCTGGCCCGGGCCGGCGGCGAGTTGCTGACCGGGCCGGCCGCCGAGGAAATCGAGATCGAAGGCATGGCCAACGTCCTGGAGACCCCCGAACTGCACGAGCCCGAAGTGCTGCGGGCCCTGTTGCGTTTCATGGGCTCGCCGCGGACGATCGGCGAGTCCTTGCGACATCTGCAACGCGAGTCCCGGCAGGAATTCGGCGTCTGGATCGGTCGCGAGAATCCGGTCGGCGAACTGCGGTCGTTCTCGGTGTTGACCGGCACCTACGCCTTGGATGGCCGTGTCGGTACCCTGGCGGTGCTGGGGCCGCGCCGCATGTCCTACCAGCGGGCGTTCCACGGCCTGGATGCCTTGCGCGAGGCCCTGGGCCAGCCTCCGGCCGCCATTGTCAGTTGATTGCCAGATAATAACCGGGGGCCCGGCCGCGCGCGGCCAGGGCCGATCACCGTCAAGCAAGAGGATAGCAGGACTATGAGCAAGTCAGACAGGAAACACGACCAGACCCCGCCGAACGAATCGGCCAAGGTCTCCGAAGCTACGGCGGCCGAGGTCGCTGCGGACGAAACAGAAGCGGCGGAACCGGGTGCGGAGGAGGTCGCGGCGATCGAGGCAGAGCCGGACCCTTTGGCCGAACTGGCGGCGGAACGCGACGAGTTCAAGGAAAAGTGGCTGCGCGTGGTGGCCGAGTTGGACAATGTGCGCAAACGGACCAGTCGCGAGTTGCTGCAGTCGCGGCGCTTCGCCCAGGCCGACGTGCTGCGCTCGTTCCTGGAGATACAGGACAACTTCGAAAGGGCCTTGCAATCGGAGGCTGGCGACGCTGATACTGACCATGCCAAGAGTTTTCGGGAGGGCGTCGAACTCATCTACCAGCGGCTGCGCGGCCTGCTCAAGGAAAAAGGTGTCGAGCCCATGGAGGTTCTGGAACAGGAGTTTGACCCCACTTTCCACGATGCCGTCGGCCAGCTCCCTCGTGAGGGTGTCGAGCCGGGCATCGTGATCGAAGTCGTCCAGCAGGGATATCATTTCGGCGACATGGTGCTGCGCCCGGCGCGCGTCATCATCTCCGCCTGAAAATACAGTCAGGGTAGTCAAAACAGGGAAGACAAATGAGCAACCAGCGGGACTATTACGAAGTGCTCGGGGTGGGTCGGGACGCCTCGTCAGCCGAGGTCAAGAAGGCTTACCGGGCGAAGGCCATCAAGTTTCACCCTGACAAGAATCCGGATGATCCCAGTGCCGCCGAGAAATTCCGGGAGGCGACCGAGGCCTACGAGGTCCTTAAGGACCCGCAGCGCAAGGCCCAATACGACCAGTTCGGACACGCGGATCCCAGCCAGGGTTTCGGGGGGTTCGGGGGCGGCGCCGGCGGCATTGATCTGAATGACGCCCTGGAGAGCTTCCTGCGCAATTTCGGTATGGGCGGCGGCATGGGCGACATGTTCGGCGGCAGTGGCGGCAGTGGCGGCGGTGGCGGTGGACCCCAGCGCGGGCGCAATCTGCAGTTGAGGATTACGGTCAGTTTGGCCGAGGCGGCCAAGGGAGCCAGGAAAACCGTCAAGATCAACAAGCAGGTGGCCTGTGGTGAATGCCATGGCAGCGGCGCCCGGCCCGGCAGTCAGCCGGTGACCTGCCCCCAGTGCCGCGGCCAGGGGCGCGTCCGTCAGGTGCGTCAGTCCCTGCTGGGCCAGATGGTCACCGAGGGCATCTGCCCCCAGTGCCAGGGCAAGGGCTCGACGGTTCAGGATCCGTGTCACAGCTGCAACGGTACCGGTACCGTGCGCGGCGAGGAACAGCTGGAGATCAAGGTGCCCGCGGGGGTGAGTTCCGGCAACTATATGGAGCTGCAGGGCAAGGGTGACGCCGGGGCCAATGGAGCGCCGGCCGGTCATCTGCGCGTGGTCTTCGAAGTGGAGGACGACGGGTTGTTCACTCGCCACGGCGACGACCTGTTGATTGACGTGCCGCTGTCGCCGATCGACCTGATGCTCGGCACCAAGGTCGAGGTGCCCACCCTGGAAGGCAAGGTGGCCCTGAAGATCCCGGCCGGTACCCAGAGCCACAAGGTGTTCCGCATGCGGCGCAAGGGTATGCCCCATGTGAACCGGCCCGGCAGCGGCGACCAGCTGGTGCGGGTGCTGGCCTGGACTCCGGACAAACTGGAAAAGCCGCTCAAACAGAAACTCGAGGCAGTGCGGGAGGATCTGGCCCGCAAGGTGCCGGCCCCGGGCCGCCACCTGTACGACTGATCTGCGGCGGAATGGATGCCTGTGCGTCACTTCTTTCTCGATAGCGCCGTGACAGGGCTGCCCGCCGTGGGGGAAACCGTCGTGCTGGATCGCGACGAGAGCCACCATCTGTTTACGGTCTTGCGGGGCGGGCGTGAAAAGGTGCTGCGTCTGGTCGATGGCCGGGGGCACCGCCTGACCGGCAAATTGAGCAGCCTGGATCGCAAGCGGGCGGAAGTCCTGGTCGAGAGTGTCGAGGTGGACGCTCGCGAGAGCCAGCCGCCGCAACTGGTGATCGCCTGTGCCGTGGTCAAGGGCAAACGCTTCGAGTGGGCCCTGGAGAAAGCGGTCGAGCTGGGGGCGCACCACGTGGTGCCCCTGCGCTGCGAGCACGGGGTGATCGACCCGCGCGAGGGCAAACAGAGCCGTTGGGTCACCATCATGAAGTCGGCGGTCAAACAGTGCGGGCGCAGCTGGCTGCCCACCCTGGCGGCGCCGCAGACCGTGGACGAGGCCCTGGCGGCCGGCTTGGCGGAGCGCACTTTTTTCGGCGCGGCTCCCTGGGAGATGGCGGCGGAGCAGGTCCGGCACTGGACCGCTCTGCTGCCCGAACAACCAGCGAGTCTGCCGGCGAGTCTGGGCTTCCTGGTCGGACCCGAAGGAGGGTGGTCAACCGGGGAACTCGAAATCCTGGTCCGGACGGCCGTTCCGGTCACCCTGGGGCCCCACGTGCTGCGGGCCGAAACAGCCGTGGCGGCGGCGCTGACCGCCCTGCAGACGGTGCGTCAGACCTGGCTCGGACAGACCTGATCCCCTTGACAGGCCCGCCGTGCCGGGCTTTCATGGGCAGCGGACGGCAAAACAACCCTATCTGAAAGAAGACCAGCCATGGCCCAGAGTGAACTCGCCGCCAAACTGAAGACCGAAGTGATCACCGCCATGAAGGCCAAGGACAAGGATCGCCTCGGCGTGCTGCGCATGCTGCAGGCGGCGGTCAAACAGGTCGAGATCGACACGCGCCAGGAGTTGACGGACGCCGACGTGGTGAAGGTGCTGTCGTCCTACGGCCGCAAGGTCAAGGACCAGATCAAGAGCTACGGCGAGGGCGGACGCGACGAACTGCGCACCGCGGCGGAGGCTGAACTCGCCATCGTGTCCGAATTCCTGCCCGCGGAAATGAACGACGAGGAACTGGAAACCATCGTGCGCGCGGCCGTGGCCGAAGTCGGGGCCACCGGTCCCCAGGATATGGGCAAGGTCATGCAGGCCGTCATGCCCAGGACCACCGGCCGGGCCGACGGCAGCCGGGTCAGCGCCCTGGTCAAACAAGTGCTGGTGGGCTGAGATGGGCGCGCCGATCCTGATCGCCCTGGTCGTGATCCTCTTCTTCGGCATCCTGGGCTTCAAGGATGGCGTGGTCAAGCGTGTGCTGGAGATCGCGGGCGTTTTCGTGACGCTGGTCCTGACGGCCCGCTTTGCCACGGCGGTCGAACCCTGGGTGACGCAGAAGACGGGCGTGGGCGAGGGCGCGGCCCTGCTGCTGACCTGGGCTTCCCTGTTTTTTGCCGGTCTGCTGTTGAGCCGCTTTCTGGCCACGATCATCAGCAGGATGGTGCGCCTGACGATCCTGGGCTGGCTGGACCGCTGGGGCGGCGCCCTGGTCGGCGTGGCTTTGGGCACGCTGGTGGCCAGCGTGCTGCTGGTGGCGGCCAGTTCGGTGCCCGGGGGCGTTAAGATCCAGGAAGCGTATGACGAATCGCCGCTCGGCCGCTTCATCTTCTACGCCGCGCCCAGCGTGTACGAGCAGGTCCGCGAGCTGGCGGGATCCGACCTGGACGCGGTCTGGGACCGCTCTTTGGACCGGGCCCGCCAGGAAGCCGACAAGGGCAAGGAAACGGTGAAGGAAAAAGCCAACGACGCCCTGGGCCGATGATCTCGCTGCTGGACAAACTCGCGGTGGCCCGCAAGGCGGACCAGGTGGTCCTGGGGCCGCGCACGGCTGGTCTGCTGGAATGGCAACAGGTCACCGCCCAGGTGGCCGTCCACTGCCGCAATCGGCTGGCTGCCGAGGCCGTCCAGCAAAGGCGGCCGTTCGCCTCCCTTGCAGCTGTTACCCTCTTTCACCGTTTGTCCGACGAACTGCGCCCCGGTGGTGAGCGTGAAATGTGGCCGCCACTGGTTGATGTCTCGCAGGCACTGTCGCTGGTGCGCCAACCGCCGCCTGTGCGCCTGGAGGGGCCGGAGCTGGTGCACATCGCCTCGGTGGCCGCGGAACTGGATCGCCTGCGGGACCACTTCCTGGCCGAGCGCGAACGCTACCGTCTTTGGGGCGAGGCCGCAGTGCAGATGAGCACCTTTGCCGGACTGACCGGCGCGATTGGCCGGGCCCTGGATACCGACGGCCGCATCGTCGACAACGCCAGCGCGTTGCTGGCCAGGCTGCGGCGGTCGGTGGTTGGTCAGGAACAGGCCGTGCGGCACGAGGTGAGCCGGCACATGAGCCGGGCCCGGCAGGCTGGCTGGACCACGGCCGACGAAGTGACCTTGCGGGGCGATCGCTACTGCCTGCCCCTGCGCTCGGGCGACAGTCGGCGGATCGAAGGTATCGTGCACGACCGGTCGGCCACCGGCGCGACCCTGTTTGTCGAGCCGGCGGGCGTGGTGCGCCTGGCCAACGACCTGGCGGCCACCAGGCTGGAGATCGCGGCCGAAGAGGCCCGCATCCTGTTCGAATTGAATCGGGCGGTCGAGCAGGCCGCCGCGGCGCTGGACGAAGCGGCCCAGGTGATGCTGCTGCTGGACGAGGTGCGGGCGCCCATGCTGTGGAGCCGGCAGGTGCAGGGACAGCGGCCCACACTCAGCGAGGTCGGGGAACTGCGGGTGTGTGGGGGGCGGCATCCGCTGTTGACCGCGGCCCTGGGCGAGGGCGATCCGGCTGCCGGCCGGGACCTGGTCGTGCCGCTGGATCTGGAGTTGCCGTCGGACGCCCGGGTGCTGGTGATCAGTGGACCCAACGCCGGCGGCAAGTCGGTGGCCCTGAAATCCGTGGCCGTGTTCTGCCTGCTGGCCCAGTGCGGCTGGGACGTGCCTGCCCGCGAGGACACGGTGCTGCCCCTGATCACGCGGGTGCTGGCCGATCTGGGCGATGACCAGTCCATCGCCGAATCCCTGAGCAGTTTTTCGGCTCACCTGCGGCATCTGGGCGACTTCATGCGGGAGGCGGACCAGGGCACCCTGGTGGTGTGTGACGAGATCGGCAGTGGGACCGACCCTTCCGAGGGCACGGCTCTGGCCTTTGCCGTGCTGGAAAGACTGGCTGCGGCCGGCGCACGGGTCCTGGCCTCGACCCACTTTGGACTGCTGAAGGCGGCGGTGCATGACCATCCCCGGATGATCAACGCGGCCATGGATTACGACGAACGCGACCTGCGACCGCTGTTCACCTTCCGGGTCGGCGATCCGGGCACCAGCCACGCATTCGACATCGCCGCGCGCATGGGCTTCCCGGCGGATCTGCTGGACCGGGCGCGGGGGATGGCGGGCGAGGAAAGGGTGCAGGTCGAGAAACTGCTGACGGATCTGGACCAGAGGGCCCGCGAATTGGCCACGGCCGAAGAGGCGGTGCGCAACGAGCAGGCCCAGGTCTCCCTGCGCAACACGGAACTGGAACGACGCCTCAAGGGGCTGCGCAAGGAGCAGCGCGAGGCGGTGAAAGAGGCCCGGCGCGAGGCCGAGGACCTGGTCCGGCAGGGGCGGCGAGCCATCGAGAACGCCGTGCGCGAGATCAAGAGCGCGGGGGCGGACAAGGTCGTGGTGAAGGCCGCGCGGGAGCACTTGGAGCGATTGGGCGAGAAGCTGCGGGCCGGGCAGGACGAGCCGGCCGGCCCGCTCGAAGTGGCGGTGGGACAGCGGGTGCGCATTCCCCATCTGGGGTTGGTGGGCAAGGTGATCGAGGTGCGGGGCAACAAGCTGGTGGCCCTGGCCGGAGGCCTGCGGCTGAACCTGACGCGGGATGTGGTCCGGCACCTGGCGGGTGATTCGCCGCGGCCCGATGAGGGCGTCTCGGCAACTGCCGAGGCCGGACAGGTGGCTGCCGGCAACTGGGCTTTTCAGGCAGAGGCGCCGGCGGTGGTCCACGAGATCGACCTGCGGGGGGACACCGGCGAGGAAGGCTGGCAGCGGTTGGACAAGCTGATTGATCGGGCAATTCCGGCGGGACTGGAATTCGTGCACGTGATCCACGGATTCGGCACGGGCCGGCTGCGGGATCACCTGTACGCCCGTCTGCAGCGGGATCCGCGCGTGAAGTCGTTTGCCGAGGCGGGCCCCGGTCAGGGCGGAGGCGGGGCGACGCGGGTGGTGCTGGCGGGGGACTGAACGATCATGGCCGGCAGGGGAAAGTTGCGAACCGGCTGCCAAAAGTGATATCTTGATCTCTTCCCCTTGGGGAGAGAAGGCCCACCGGATCGCGGCGGTATTTCTCAGGCGGGGTTCCCAACAGGACCGGGGCACGACACGGCATGGCACCTGTTTTCTCACCGGACATCATCGCCCGGGTCAAGGACGAAACCGATATCGTTGAGATCGTGCGCCAGCACGTCAATCTCAAGGCGGCCGGGTCCGTCTACAAGGGACTGTGCCCCTTCCACGCCGAAAAAACGCCCAGCTTCATCGTCACGCCCAGCCGCCAGCGCTACCACTGTTTCGGCTGCGCGACCGGTGGCGACGTGATCTCCTTCGTGATGGAAACCGAGGGTGTGACCTTCCCCGAGGCGGTCGAGATCCTGGCCCGGCCGCTGGACATCGATCTGAGCAGTTGGCTCAAGGATGACGAGTCCGAAGGCGAGCGCCGGGCCTTCCACCGGGCCAACGAGGCGGCGATGAACCTTTGGAGCGGCGCCTTCTGGGATGACCAGCAGGGCCGTAAAGCGCGCTCCTACCTGCTGGAACGCGGTTTTACCGAGAAAGCGATGCGCGATTTCGACGTGGGCTGGGCTCCCGGTGACAGCGGCTGGCTGGCTGCCGGATTGGCCAAGGCCGGCGTCGAGTCCGAGCTGGCGCTCAGCGCCGACCTGCTGCGCCGCAGCGACCGTGGCGGGGCTCCATTTGCCTATTTCCGCAACCGGATTATATTTCCCGTCAAGAGTATTTCCCGTCAGGTGGCGGGCTTCGGCGGTCGCGTGATCGGTCAGGGTGAACCAAAATACCTCAACTCAGCGGACAGCAACTACTATTCCAAAGGGAAGCTGCTTTACGGTTTCGACGCGGCCCGCATGCCCATTGCCCGCGAGAAGACGGCGATTCTCGTTGAGGGCTACCTTGATGTGATGGCTCTGGCCCAGGTCGGCATCACCAACGTGGCGGCCACCTGCGGCACGGCCTTCACCCCGGATCAGGCTCGCCTGATCAAACGCGGCGCGCCGAATGTGCTGCTGGTGTTCGACGGTGACAAGGCCGGCCTCAAGGCGGCCGTCCGCTCGGCGGACATCGCCCTGCGCTGCGGGCTTGAGCCCCGGATCGTGCGGCTGCCCCAGGGCAAGGATCCGGCTGACGTGGTGATTGGCGACGGCGCCGACGCCATGCAGCAGGCCCTGCGCGAGGCTGTCGGCTATGTTCCCTTCCTCAGGGGGTTGGCCGATGCCCGCGGCGGCGAGCGCGAAGTGACGGAACGGGCCCTGCGCCAGGTGCTGGGCACGATCGCGGGGATCACCGATCCCCTGCGGCAGGAATACG
Source organism: Candidatus Krumholzibacteriota bacterium (assembly GCA_024277025.1). Classification (GTDB taxonomy): domain Bacteria; phylum Krumholzibacteriota; class Krumholzibacteriia; order LZORAL124-64-63; family LZORAL124-64-63; genus JAGRNP01. The sequence continues at coordinate 18,330 of JAJRWA010000006.1, forward strand.
TCCTGCAGGAGGCGGCGGCGGTCTTCGGACTGACGATCGACCTGCTGCGGGAACAAGTACGCAAGGAAGCGGCCAGGCAACCGGCAGACCGCCGGCCGGCTCGGTCGCGAACGGGAGACAAGGGGCCTTCGGGCTCCGGGAAACAGGCCGGGAGCAGGCCCGTTCCCGCTGGCAAGCAGGCACCATCGCGGCGACGGACCGGCCCTGCGGTTCGACGCCGACTGGCCCAGGTCAATGCCGCTGCCATCGAGACGGAAATGTTCTCACATATCCTGATGGATGATTCGGGTCAGGCCGCCCGGATCTTTCTGGCTGAGCGGGGCGATCTCGTCCTGCGCCGCGAAGAGACCCGCGTTCTGGCCGCCGAACTGGCGGACTGGGCTGCGGGCCAGAGCGGTCTGGAACCCAGGGAGTTTGTCGTGGGTCGGTGGAACACCGCCGGCGACGGCGCCTACCGTGGTTTCGTCAGTCAGCTGATCAGCAAGGAGGACCACCCGCAGAGCACGGATTTCACCCGAGTCGTCCGGGACTGCCTCGGCCGGCTCCAAGCGGATTTCGACCGTCGCAGAATGGCGGCCGGGCATCATTCGGTACGGAATGATGCGGCTGCAACTGACGACTGACCTTGTTCGGGATCGTGACCGACTCAGTGCAAACGGGAGTATGCTGCGCACATGGATAACAAGGAATTCGACAAGCTCATCGACAATATCAGGAAAGCCGCCACCGCCAAGGGCGGTTACATCATGCACGACCAGATCAACGACATGCTCGCCGACGATGTGGACATCAGCCTCATCGAACGCATCTACGGCAAACTGGGCGAGCTGCAGATCGACTACTACGACAGCGAGGACCAGGCGCAGGCCAAGATGGCCAAGCGCAAGAAGAAGGAAAAAAAGAAGGTCACCGCCGCACGCAAGGTCTCCCGCACCGCCGTCAAGTATGACGATCCGGTCCGGATGTACCTGCGCGAGATGGGCCGCGTGCCGCTGCTGACCCGGCAGGGCGAGGTCAATCTGGCCCGCCGCATGGAAGACGGCCGGATCGCCATCGTGCGGGCGACGCTGCGCTCGGTCCACAGCCTGAACGAGCTGCGCCAGACGGCCAACCAACTGCTGGGCGAGTCCATCCACGTGGACGAAGTCATTCAGCATGATACCAGTACCTGGAATGTGCATCTTTCGGCCAAGAAGGAAGGCAAGCGCATCCTGAGGACCATCGACAAGATCGAGGTGCTGCAGAAAGAGAAGCGTGCGGCCGCCCGCGAACTGCGCAGTTGCCGCAACGCCGCGCGCACCGCCACGCTGACCAAGATGGTCGAAGCCCGCGACCAGAAGACCCTCGATGCGTTCATGGACCTGCACCTGGCCCCCAACCAGATCGAGCAGATGGCCAACAAGCTGATGCTGGTGCACAGCAAGGTCTCGGACCTGCACGCGCGCATCGCCTGCGTGGAGGACCATGTCAAGGTGCCTTTCGCCGAGATGGCCACCGCTCTGAAGAAAAGGTCCCTGAGCAAGGGGGCCAGGGAAGAGCTGCAGGAGGCCTACCGCGCGATCAAGGGGCTGCGCAAGCGCATCCAGGATGTCGAGCGCGAGATCGACTTGTCGGGGGAGGAACTGCACCGCATCGGCAGCGAGATCGTCATGGGCAAGCAGCAGGTCGACACGGCCCAGCGCGAGATGATCGAGGCCAACGTGCGGCTGGTGATCAGCATCGCCAAGCGCTACACCAATCGCGGCCTGGAATTTCTGGACCTGATCCAGGAGGGCAACAGCGGCCTGATGCGCGCGGTCGAGAAGTTCGACTACCGCAAGGGCTACAAGTTCTCCACCTACGCCACCTGGTGGATCCGGCAGGCGATCACCCGGGCCATTGCTGATCAGGCGCGCACGATCCGGGTGCCGGTGCACATGATCGAGGCCATCAACAAGGTCAACCGGGCCAACCGGCAACTGCTGCAGGAACTGGGCCGCGACCCAAAACCCGAGGAAGTCGCCTCTTTCCTGGACATGCCCATTGATAAAGTGCAGGGCGTGCTGCAGGCCAGCATGGAGCCGGTCAGTCTGGATCGCCCCATCGGTGAGGACGAGGACAGCAACCTGAGCGACTTCATCGAGGACGACACGGCGGCCTCGCCGGCCCGTCTGGCGGCTCACAGCATGCTCAAGGACCAGATGCAGCGGGTGTTGAGTACGCTGACCCGGCGCGAGGAAAAGGTCATCCGGCTGCGCTTCGGTCTGGGGGACGGCACGCCGCGCACGCTGGAAGAGGTCGGCACCATCTTCAAGGTGACGCGGGAGCGGGTGCGCCAGATCGAGGCCAAGGCCCTGCGCAAGCTGCGGCACCCCAGCCGCAGCCGGAAGTTGAAGGGGTACGGCGAGATGGTCTGACGGTTGGCCTTTTTGGTTTGACCGTGCCGCCCACATCGCTTATCTTGCGCGTCCGGTCGTGGGCCCATAGCTCAGTTGGTTAGAGCAACCGGCTCATAACCGGTCGGTCCCAGGTTCAAGTCCTGGTGGGCCCACCACGAAGTTTTCGCAGACTTCCGGTGTCCGCCGGCCTGGCGTACCGCAGAAAACACGTTGGGCGATTAGCTCAGCTGGCTAGAGCGCTCGCCTCACACGCGAGAGGTCACTGGTTCGAGTCCAGTATCGCCCACCACGCGTTTTCGCAGGTCGCAGCTTGGTCAGGACCGATCTGGCAGGACCGCCGTTGGTGAAGACCGCAGACCTTTGCTGTCGGTGCCTTGCAGATCCCAGTTCGAGTGAACGGAAAACAAGCGCCTTCGGCGCTTGTTTTTTTGCACGGAAAAGGTGGCCGCCAGCGTGTATACTGGGACCGCAGACAACGGTGACGGCGGCCGGAACGAAGGGAGGGCCTGCATGGATGACAAAGTATTGATCGCCCTCCTGGTTGAACTCGCCTCCCTCGAAGAGGAACTGGCGCTGGCCGAGACGACGCTCTCTCACCACACTTCCCGCACCCGGGACCTGCGCGAATTGCAGGCCGAGTACGAGGAGGACGCGGCGGTGGCCCGCCGTGGTGATCAGGATGCTGCGACCCGGTTGCGGGGCAAGGAAAACGAGATCCGGGCGGCAGAAGTCGCGCTGGCTAGCAAACGCGAGCAGAAGATCGGCTGTCGGGACAGCCGCCAGTTCGAGGCTCTGCGGCGGGAGATATCCGGCCTGGAACACAGGATTTCCGTGCTTGAGGATGAGGCGATGGTCTTGTTGGCGGCCACTGAGCAGGCCGCCACCGGGCGCTCGACCGCCGAGGCCGACCGGTCGCGCCAGAGAGAACGCGGAGCCCTGGAAGTAGAGCGTCTGGCGGGTGAGGCGAAACAGGCGGCGGCCGCCCGCGATGAACTGGTGACCGAAATCGACGACCGGGTCAAGCTGTTGCCGGAAGCTGTTCGACGCCATGTTCTGCGCTTGCGAAGCAATGGCGGACAAGCGGTTGTCAGGGTCAGCGGCGGGGCCTGCGGCGGCTGCTTTGGGCAGTTGCCGGCCCAGCAGGGGCTCGACGCCGCCCAGGGACGGTCCCTTGTGCGTTGCGCCGGCTGCGCCCGCTACGTCGTGCATCGCCCCTGGCGTTGAATTGGCACAAACAATAACCGAAAGTGACAACCATGAATTCGGCTCAGCCCGAAACCCTGGCGGAACTGCTCAAGACCCTGGAACGCAGCGGAGAGCTGCGCTCCCTGGCGCGGGAGTGCGGTCTTTCGGTGCGTGAACTGAGGCGGCGCCTTTCCATCTGGCGCCGGGAGATCGCCACCTTCGAAGAGGATGGCACGCCCGTGGCGGTCGGCGGGCCACCGACCGGTACGCCCAAGAAGCCCAAGGGCCCGGCGCGGCGCAAAGCGGGTGGCGGCGACTTCCCCCGGTTGCCTGCAGCAGCCGACCTGCCGGCCAACCCTCTGCCCGGTGGTCTCCAGGCGGTCATGGAAGTCCACACTGACGGGGCGAGCCGGGGCAATCCGGGGCCGGCGGCCATCGGCATCGTGTTTGCCGTCAAGGGCGGCAAGAAGCTGGCCGAGCATTGCGAGACCATCGGCAAGGCCACCAACAACGTGGCCGAGTACCGGGCTGTCGTGACGGCTCTTGAGCATTGCCAGCGCTGGGGCGTGCAGCGGGTCCACCTGAAGATGGACAGCGAACTGATCGTCCGCCAACTGCACGGGGCCTACCGCGTCAAGAGCCCGGACTTGCGTCCCCTGTACCAACAGGTGGTCTTCCTGGCCAAGGGGCTGGCCGAGTTCCGGGTCTCCCATATCAAGCGGGCCCGGAATGCGCACGCCGATACTCTGGCCAATCGAGCCCTGGACGGGGACTGATTCCGGCGCCCTCCTTTTTTGGCCCCAACCGGCAAATTCCGGTGACATTGCCCTGAATTCGGTTTATGATATCCCGGTGAGAAGTCGGGGAGGCAGTCGCGTGCCTTCCAAATCCTGGATTTCGGGAGGTTCGAGGAAAGTCCGAGCTCCGCAGGGCAGGGTGCTGGCTCACGGCCAGGGGGAGCGATCCCACGGAAAGTGCCACAGAAAATATACCGCCGCAGGTCCGGCTTGTCCGGCCTTGCGGTAAGGGTGAAATGGTGAGGTAAGAGCTCACCGCGCCGCTGGCGACAGCGGTGGCAGGGTAAACCCCACCTGGAGCAAGACCAAATAGTGGAGGATGAGACGGCCCGTCTCGCCATGACTCCCGGGTAGGTCGCTGGAGACCGTCGGCAACGGCGGTCCGAGATACATGACTGCCGCCGCTTTGTCTTTGACGAAGCGGTAACAGGACTCGGCTTACGACCGACTTCTCACGTCTGACCGCACCATGTTCCTGAGCGGAGAGGCGTGATTTCTTGGCTTCAATACCTGACAACGACGAACATTCCGGTGAGCACGCGAAGACTGGCCAGACCCTGGCCCGGCCGGACGTCGAGGACTGCCCGGGAGTCCTGTCGGGGCGCCCCTGGCGAGCCGAGTACGCCGTGTCCGAGGAACTGGTGTCGCGCATCCGGCGCGACGTGCCGCTGGACTTCCAGGTGTCCGACGAACTGCTGTCGGTGCTGGCGGGTCGGGGCGTGACCGAAAGCCGGGAACTGGACCGCTTCTTCTATCCGGCCCTGGATCAGCTGCACGATCCCTTCCTGTTGCTGGAAATGGATCTGGCCGTCGAACGCATGTACCAGGCCGCCCGGGACGGCGAACGGGTGGCGGTGCACGGCGACTTCGACGTTGACGGCATCACCGGCAGCGCCCTCCTGTATGAGACCATCAATGCCCTGTCTGTCGATGGGGCCAGGGTGCTGGCCGAGCCCGCCTTCATCCCCGACCGCGCGACCGACGGTTACGGTGTCGCCGCACGCAAGATTCGCGAGTGGTCGGCCGGCGGCGTGACCCTGCTGGTGACGGTGGATACGGGCGCGGCGGCCGTAGCCGAGATCACCCTGGCCCGCAGCCTGGGCATGGACGTGATCGTTCTGGACCACCACATTTTCGAAGAGCGCCCGCCCGCCACGGCCCTGGTCAATCCGCGGCGCGAAGGCGCCACGTACCCCAACAACGAGTTGTGCGGGGTGGCGGTGGCCTTCAAGTTCGCCCAGGGGCTGAAGCAAAGAGACCCGTCATGCCTGCCGGATGATTTTCTGTGCAGCGTGCTGGACCTGGTGGCCATGGGGCTGGTCGCTGACCAGATGTCTCTCGTGGGCGAGAACCGCATTCTGGTCAAGAAGGGACTCGAGCGCTTCAACGATCGCTCGACGATCCGGCCGGGCGTGGCCGCTTTGCTTTCGGTGGCCGGCCTGGACCGCGGTTTTCCCGTGACGACCGGTGACTTTGCCTATCAGTTGGCGCCGCGCATCAATGCCTGCGGGCGGATCGGCCGGGTGATGTCGGCGCTGGAGCTGCTGTTGACCCGCGATCCGGTGCGGGCCCGCGAACTGGCCGCCGAGGCGGATCGCACCAACGCCCGCCGCCGGGAGCAGGACCAACTGCTCAAGGAAGAGGCCATCAACATGGCTGTGCCCTACGTCAAGCGTGGCGATCCGGGCCTGGTGCTGGCTTCGTCAGCCTGGCACAAGGGCATTATCGGTATCGGGGCGGCGCGGCTCGTGGAGCAGTTTCAGTTGCCGGTGATCCTGATTTCGGTCGAGGGC
>JAJRWA010000076.1 GCA_024277025.1 Candidatus Krumholzibacteriota bacterium
GCCCGCGGGTGTGCCGGTCAGCGGGGAGCTGGCGTTGGGGGCCCGCTTCTGTCGGGCCCGCACCGTGGCTGTCACCGGCACCAACGGCAAGACGACGACGACCGAGCTGACGGCCCACCTGGTGCGCAGCGCGGGGCTGGACGGCCGCGCGCTGGGCAACGTGGGCCGGCCACTGTGCGATGTGGCCGAGGAACTGGCGCCCGAGGCGGTGGCCGTCGTCGAGACCAGCAGCTTTCAACTGGAGACCATGGCCGACTTCCGGCCGGACGTGGGCGTGGTGCTGAATCTGGCGCCGGATCATCTGGACCGGTATCCGGATCTGGCGGCGTACTACGCAGCCAAGCAAGTGCTGGCTGATTTGACCGCAGACCACGGCACTTTCATCACGAGCACGACCTGCCCCGAAGCGCTGCAGTGGTCGGCCCGGCAGCGGCGCCTGCTGTTCGGCAACGCCGACGATGGCGCTGACACCTACTATCGGGCCGGCGAACTGGTCGCCGGCGGCGCGGCCCTGCTGGCGGCCGACCAATTGGCGCAGCAATCGCCGCCCAACCTGCTGAACGCGATGGCGGCCGCCACGATCGGCCTGGCCCTGGATCTGGACCGCGCGGCGGTGGCCCGGGGGCTGGCTGATTTTCCGGGCCTGCCGGATCGCCACCAACTGGTGGCCCGGCGCGGCGGCGTGAGATTTATCAATGACACCAAGGCGACCAACGTTCATGCTGTGTGCGCCGGATTGGACGGCTTCACCGGCGAGGTCGTGCTGATCGTCGGCGGCAGCGGCAAGGGCGAGGACTACGCGCCCCTGCGCGAGGCGCTTGGCAGCGTCAGACACGTGGTGCTGATCGGGGCCGAAGGACCGGCCATCGGGGCGGCATTGCAGGGCACGGTGCCCACCGTGACGGCCGCGAGCATGGCAGAGGCGGTGGCCGTGGCGGCGGACCTGGCCGAGCCCGCGGCCGCGGTGCTGCTGAGCCCAGCCTGCGCGAGTTTTGACATGTTCGCCAACTACGCCGAGCGGGGGCGGGCCTTCACGGCGGCGGCCCTGGCGGCCGGGGCGACGGCGACCGGGTAACATCACAGGTGAATGGACCAGGGAGGGTCGTTCATGAAGCGGAGACTGCGCGCGATCGCGGGCACGTTCGAAAGCACGGATCGCTGGCTGCTGCTGGCGGTCGGGGTTCTGCTCTTTGTCGGCAGCATTGTCGTCTACGGCGCCGGCAGCTACACGCGCCACGCCTCAGGTTCTCCCTTTGGCCACCAGTACTACATCATCCTGCGGCATCTGATCATGATCGGCCTGGGCCTGGCCGCCATGCTGTTGCTGATGCACTTCGACTACCGGCGTTACCGGGCCACCTGGCTGAACGTGGCGGTGCTCGTGGTGACGTATGCCCTGATGGCGCTGACCCTGGTCGTGACCCGCCGCGACGCCAGCGGCGCCGAAGTGATCAACCGCTGGGTTTCGCTGGGCGGGTTTCGTTTTCAGCCGGTGGAAATGGCCAAGCTGGCCATGATCGTTTTTCTGGCGGCGCGGTTGACCTGCCTGCGCCGGGGCCAGCGGTTGTGTCCGCGACAGGTGGCGCTGACCCTGGCCCTCGGGCCCTTGCCCTTGCTGGTCATGCTGGTGCTGCAGCCCAATTTCGGCAACGCCATGGTCACCATCGGGGTGACGCTGGTGGTGCTTTTCGCCGCCGGCGTGAGTGATCGCTGGGTGCTGCGGGCCGCGTTGGCCGCCCCCATTGCCGGCACGGCCGGCTACTTCCTGTCGTCCAAGGTGCATGACCGGGTCCAGGTGCTGATCGACGGCTTCCAGAACGGTTCGTTCGGCTACCAGGTGGACCAGTCGCTGATCGGTTTGGGCGCCGGGGGCCTGCTGGGCCTGGGGCCGGGCCAGAGCCACAACAAGTTCAGTTTTCTGCCCGAGTCCCACACGGATTTCGCCTTTTCGGTGCTGGGTGAAGAACTGGGTCTGGCGGGCACCTTGCTGGTGATCGGCATGGTCGTGCTGATCGCCTGGCGGGGCTACGGCATCGCCGCCCGGGCCAGCGAACCCTTCGGCCGGGCCCTGGCCGCGGGCCTGACCACAGCCATTGCCATCTACGGCGTGGCCAACATCGGCATGGTCTCGGGTATCTTTCCGGTGGTCGGTGTCCCGTTGCCCTTTGTCAGTTACGGTGGGACGGCCATGGTCGCGGCCCTCGCCTCGATCGGCATCCTGCTGAACATCGAACAGGGCGGACGCTCGTACGGCCAGTGGAAGCGCCGCTGGGAACGGAGCGGCACCGCATGAGTTCCCGGCCGCTGCGCATCCTCATTACCGGCGGTGGCACCGGCGGCCATGTCTATCCTGGCCTGGCGGTGGCGGAAGCTCTGACCGAACTGGCGCCGGCCGCCGAGGTGCGCTTTGCCGGCACGCGGCGCGGCATCGAGTCGGTGCTTGTGCCGCGGGCGGGCTACCGTTTGCATCAGGTGCCGGCCTCGGGCCTGCGCGGTCTGGGCCATCGGGCGCGAATTCTGTTCATTGTGAATTTCGTGGGCGGTTTTTTGCGCAGCCTGATTCTGCTGTTGGGCTGGCGGCCGCGCGTGGTGCTGGGCACCGGCGGTTTTGTCAGCGCACCGGTGATGGCGGCCGCCCGGGTGCTGGGCATTCCCTGCACGCTGCAGGAACAGAACGCGATCCCCGGCTCGACCAATCGTCTGGTCGGACGCTGGGCGCGGCGCATCTATCTGGGCTTTGGCGCGGCGGCCACCTACTTCAGGGGCGGCGTGTGCCGGACGACGGGCAATCCCGTGCGGCAGGCCTTCCTGACGGCCACCGATGCGGCGGCAGCCCGGCCCACGGATCTGGACGATTTCGGCACGCCCGGCCGGCGCGTGCTGATCTTCGGCGGCAGCGGCGGCGCCCGTACCCTGAACCGGGCGGTCTGCACCGTGGCCGGCGCCTGGGCCGAACTGCCCGGCACGGCGTTCCTGGTCCAGACCGGTCCGGCCGACTGCCAGACCGTTACCGAGGCCGTGGCTGGTGACCGAATGCGCGTCACCGCCTACATCGACGACATGCCCTCGGCCCTGCTGTGGGCCGACCTGGTGGTCTGCCGGGCCGGGGCCATGACCTTGGCCGAACTGCAGGTCGTCGGCAGGGCCGCGGTGCTGGTGCCCTATCCACACGCCACGGATGACCACCAGATGCACAACGCGCGCGACCTGGAAAAAGCGGGGGCGGCCCTTGTCCTGGCCGACGAGAACTGCGATGGTACGGCCCTGGTGAAAGTGGTGGCCGAACTGCTTGAGGACCCGCAGCGGCTGCGGGCCATGGGGGCGGCGGCGCGCGAATTGGGCCAACCGACAGCGGCGGCCAATATCGCCCGGGATCTGCTGGAACTCGCGGGACATCCCGCGGGCCTGCGCCTGACGACACATTCCTGAAAGGAACGCGGTGTTCCGCAATACGCGACATATTCATCTGGTGGCCATCGGCGGCGTCGGCATGAGCGGCATCGCCGAGGTGCTGCTGAACCTGGGCTTCACCGTCAGCGGCAGCGATCTGCACCGGACCGCGGTCACCGACCGCCTGGTCGGCCTGGGCGCGACGTTCTTTCAGGGGCATGCCGCCGAGCATATCCAGGGCGCCGACGTGGTCGTGCGCTCGTCGGCCGTGACCGAGGCCAACAGCGAAGTCACCGCGGCGCGCAGCCAGGGTGTGCCGGTGATCCGGCGGGCCGAGATGCTGGCCGAGCTGATGCGCCTGAAGTACGGCATCGCCGTAGCCGGCAGTCACGGCAAGACGACGACCACCTCGCTGGTGGCGGCGGTGCTCGGCCAGGGCGACCTGGACCCCACGGTGATCGTCGGCGGGCGCATCCGGGCCGTGGGCAGCAACGCGGTCCTCGGCGGCGGCGAGTACCTGGTGGCCGAGGCCGACGAGTCGGACGGCACCTTCCTGCACCTGACGCCGACGATTGCCGTGGTGACGAACATCGACCACGAGCACATCGATTTCTATCCGGACATGGACAGTCTGCGGGCGGCCTTCAGCGAGTTCCTGCAGCGGGTGCCTTTCTACGGGGCATGCGTGCTGTGCGTGGACGATCCGGAGGTGCGCGCCCTGCTGCCGCACCTGGACCGCAAGGTGATCACCTATGGCCTGAGCGACGAGGCGGAAGTGCGGGCGGATCCGGGCACGATCGTCACCGGCGACTTCGGCCAGGAGGCCGTGGTCTGGGTGGGCGATCGCGAACTGGGGGCCGTGCGCATGATGCTGCGCGGCCGGCACAACCTGCAGAACGCCCTGGCCGCCGTGGCGGTGGGTCTGGAACTGGGCGTGCCATTCAGTGAGATTGCCGCCGGCCTGGACGCCACCGAGGGCGTCGGCCGCCGCTGCGAGGAGCACGGCGAGCACGGCGGCGTGCTGGTCATCGACGACTACGGGCACCATCCGACCGAGGTGCTGGCGATCATGGCGGTGGCCAGCGAGTTCGGCCGGCCGGTCAAGGTGCTGTTCCAGCCCCACCGGTTTTCGCGCACGGCCCGTTTCGCCCCCGAATTCGCCGACGCCCTGGCGGCCGCCGACGCGGTGGGTCTGCTGCCCGTCTACGCCGCCAGCGAAGAAGAGCCGGAGGGTGTCAACAGTGGCCTGATCGCCGACCTGCTGCTGGAGAAGGGCCTGACCAGGATCACTTTGCTGGACGGCGCCGAGGCGATCCCCGCCTGGCTTGATGACGCGGTCGCGGCCGGCAGTCTGGTGCTCACCCTGGGCGCCGGCGATGTGGGGCGTCAGGTGGCGGGCGTTTGTCGGCATCTGGCGGAAAGGGGCCAACCGTGAGTTTTGGTCAGATGGCGGCGTCCCCGGGCAGCTTTGCGGTGCGGCGCGGACCCCGGCGTTCGCGGCGGGCGCTGCTCGTGCGGGCGGGAGCCGGTCTGACGACCCTGCTGGTGATTGCCGGCGCCATCTGGTGGGCGCTGACTTCGCCGTTGTTCGCCGTCAGCCGGATCGAGTCGGGCTCGTACCGTTTCACCAGCGAGCCCGAGCTGCAGGCCGCGTTCGGCGAGTATCTCGGGCGCAACATCTGGACCCTGAGCACGGACGAAATGGCCGCGCGTCTGGGGCAACTGCCCTGGGTGCGCGACCTGCGGGTGCTGCGCCGGTTGCCCAACACCCTGGAAGTGGACTTCCGGGAGTGGGCGCCGGTGCTGAAGGTGGCCGCCGTCGAGGTGGACGGTGCCCGGCGCGAGCGCCTGATCCTGCTGCCGGACGGCCGCGTGGTGGACTTCCCCGCGCAGCTGCCCTTGCCCGGCTTGCCGGTGCTCGTGGGTATGGCTCCCGTCCGCGAGAGCGCCGACGGGCCGCTGCGCCTGGCCGCGGACGATGCCGCGCAATTGCTGGAACTGATTTCTGCCATGGAGGATGCAGGGCTGGAAGCGGCCTGTCCCGTGGATTTTGTTGTTGTCCGTGACGACGGATTCGCTATTGTCCTGCAGGATCGGCGCGGCACCCTGCGCGTGGGGCGAGAGGATTTCGGCCCGCGCCTGCAACGCTACATGACGGCCCGGGATCATCTGGAATCCGGTCTGGAATACGATCTCCGTTTCAAGGATCGCATCACCGTGCGCGATCCCCGCTGAACAGGCCTCATCTCTACCCGGAAGGAGCCGGCATGAGTCAGGGACGACTGATTGTCGCTTGCGATTTTGGCACCACCACCTTCCGTGCCCTGGTTACCGAAGTTTTTCCCAATGGCGAGCTGGAAATCGTCGGCCACTCCGTGCAGGAGGCCGAGGGTTTCGTCGACGGCGATTTCGTCGACCTGGCCGCCGGCAGCCGCTGTATCGCCAGGACGATCCGCGCGGTCGAGCAGGACTCCGATATCTACGTCACGGGCTTCACCTACAACATCAGCGGTTCGCATCTGCGCAGCGTGCTGGCCACGGCCCAGGTGCCGATCGGACCGGGGCCGCGCCCCATCCGGGAAGCGGATATCGACGAGGTGCGCAGCCGGGCCCGCAGCATGGCCATCCCCTTCGACCACAAGATCCTGACCGTCACGCCCGTCGTCTATGCGGTCGACCGGGTCAAGGGCGTGGTGGATCCGCAGGGCCGCGTCGGCAGCCAACTGGAGATGCAGGCGCACCTGATCACCGGTTCGCGCAGCGTGCTGCACAACATCGAGAACGCCATCGAGACGGCCAAGTACAAGCCGCTGGGCGAAGAGGTGGATATTCTGGCCACGGCCGAGGCGCTGCTCACGGCGGAGGACCGCGAACAGGGAGTGATGCTGGTGGACATCGGCGGGCTGACCACCAACTGGGCGGTCTACAACCGCGGCGCCATCGTCGCCAATGGCATGGTGCCCCTGGGCGGCGAACATCTGAGCAGTGATCTGGCCCACGGCCTGCGCATTCCCCAGTCCGCGGCCGAGGAAGTGAAGCTCAAGCGCGGTGTCGTGCTGCGCGACCTGGTCGAAGAGGTCTCGCTGGATGTGCTGTTCGATCAGGAGCAGCCCGAGGAAACGCCCGGCCTGGTGGCTGCGGTGCTCGAGCCGCGAGTCGAGGAGATCTTCACCTACGTGAAGAATGATTTCGGCGATCTGCGGGAACTGGCCGGCCTCGGCGCAGGCGTGGTGCTGACCGGTGGCGGCAGCCGCTGCCGCGGCACGCGCCAACTGTGCGAAGAGGTGTTCGACCTGCCGGTGACCCGGCGCCATCTGCCGGCGCGGCTCAAGGGCGCGGACCGCTTGCCGTCCGGACAATGGGCCACCGTGCTGGGCCTGAGCCTGTGGGCGGCCGGCGACTGGACCGAGGGCGACGAGGGCGAGCCGCGCGGCGGCGGCGGCTTGCTGGGCAAACTGCGTGGCATGTTCAAACGGCGTCCGGCCGAATCCCTGTCGGCGGAGGCCTGAGCGGGAAAATGCGCTCACCGCCAAAATAAGACTTGGCGGTAGCTCGCCGATGTGCTAGTTAAGGAAAAGATCAATTTTTGCACCCTGTGCGGGGTTGCGGCGCGTGAATGGATTTGCGGTCGCAGAGGCGAAGTTTCGCACACGGTGGGGCGGCCCAACTCAAGGAGGAGGCGGGTTTCATGATGTTTGAATACGCCGAAGAAATCGAACGTCTGGCGGACATCAAGGTTACCGGAATCGGCGGTGCCGGAGGAAACGCGGTTGGGCGCATGATCGCCGCGGGTCTCTCCGGCGTTGAATTTCTGGCCGTGAACACCGACCTGCAGGCCCTCAAGGACTCTCCCGCTCACCAGAACATGCAAATCGGGGCCCAGCTCACCAAAGGGCTCGGTTCCGGGGGCGACCCCAGCCGCGGCCGGGCCGCTGCCGAGGAAGACCGGGACACCATCGCGTCGGCCCTCGCCGGGGCCGATATGGTTTTTGTGACCGCCGGCATGGGCGGGGGCACGGGCACGGGCGCCGCCCCGGTGATCGCGGACATCGCGCGCAATCAGGGTTCCCTGACCGTGGGTATCGTGACCAAGCCGTTCGCTTTCGAGGGGTCGGTGCGCATGCGCCAGGCCATCGAGGGCATCGAGCGTCTGCGCGAGGCCGTCGACACGCTGATCGTCATTCCGAACCAGCGCCTGCTCGAGGTCGTGCCGCCGAGCACGTCCATGCAGGAGGCCTTCCGCATCGCGGACAACGTGCTCTATGACGCGACCCGCGGCATCTACGAAATCATCTCCCGCCACGACCACGTGAACCTGGACTTTGCCGACGTGCGTTCGGTGATGAAGGGCATGGGCGAGGCCATGATGGGCACCGGCCGGGCCGAGGGCGAGAACCGGGCGGTGGACGCGGCACGGGCCGCCATCAATTCGCCGCTGCTCGAGGACGTGAGCATTGCCGGCAGCCAGGCTGTGCTGGTCAACGTGCTGGGCCGCGAGGTCGGCCTGCAGGACACGGCGGCAGCCATGCAGTACATCCAGGAAGCGGCGGGCCCCGAGGCCCACGTCATCTTCGGCTACGGCAACGACGAGTCCATGGGCGATACCCTGCAGATCACGGTCATCGCCACGGGCTTCGAGACGGTGGCCGGCGAAGGCCGTGGGACCTACACCTCCAGCCTGATCGAGGATCCGGAGTCCCTGTTGGACGAGGTCGTCGAGGTGACCGGCGGTGCGGGCCAGGTGGCGGAGCCGGCGGTTGAAACTGAGGTTGAGGTCGCGCCGGCGGACGCGGTCGATCCCGAGACCGCCGCCGTCGAACCGAGCGTGGCCGACGAACCGATCGCCGCAGACTTGCCTGAGGATTCCCATGTCGTGGCTGCGGCACCGGAGATGCCCGTGCCCCCAATGGCTGAGCCGGCACCCGAGCCAGCGCCCGCACCCGAGCCGGACGCCGTTGCCGCGCCTGCGCCCCTGGCCGAACAGGTGGTCCTGCCGGCTGAGACCCAGGCGCACAGCACGCCCGCGGTGACAACCAAGGCCGACGAAGGCTTTCTGAAACGCTTTGCCGCGGCCGGCGGTGGACCGGATGTCGCGGCGACAGCCGAACCGGCGCCGGCCAAGCAGTTTCTGCGCCGGGTGGGGGTTCGTCCCCTGGGTGAAGTCGAGGTGCCGGCGGTGCAGCCGGCCCCGCCGCCGGTGACCCGGTCGGTGGCCTCAGGTATCGGGCCCGACACTCCGGGCGACGACCTCAGCGCGCCGGCCTACACGCGCAAGTACATGGACTGAGATGTCACTGCTGGGAAGATTCCTTGGCGGTGCCCGCAGCAAGGCGTACGCCGAAGGGGTGGCCCATCTGGAAGAGGGCCGCTACGCTGCGGCCGTGGACAGTCTGCGCATCGCCGCGCTGGGCAAGTCCGACACTCCGTCCGGTTCCCTGGCCAGCTTCCATTTTCGACAGGCCCTCCTGCGTGAGGGCCGTCGTCTTTTGCGCTCCCGGGACAAGGGGAGTTCGATCCCCTATTTCGCCGAAGCGGTCAAGCTCTGGGATCAGTACCCGGATCTGCACTGCCTGCTGGGGGCGGCCCAGGGCCTTTCCGGCGACTGGGAGACCGGTCTGGTCGAAGGCCGCCATGCCCTGCGCCTGAACCCGGATTACGCCGAATCACGCCTGCTCGAAGCGGTGGCTTTGCAGGCGCTGGACCGGCCCCGGGAAGCGGCCGAGAGCCTCAACAAACTGGTCGAGTCGGGGCGCCGCGTGGAGCACTGGCTGATCAGCGGCCTGACCGAGAAGGGCCCGTTCACCGTCGACACCCTGCCCGATGATCTGCCGCAACTGCTGGAACGCAGTCTCAGTGGCCAGTCGGAAAAGGAAGAGGTGGCCTCGGCTGTGGCTCTGTGCCGGGCCGGCAACTGGGATGAGGGGCTGGAGAAATTCGCCGTGCTGGTCGAACGCCGGCCGCGTTATCCGGATTACCGCACGCGGCATGCGGCGGCGCTGTTTCAGACCGGCCGGAATGACAAGGCCCTGGCCGAAGTCGAGGCCGCGCTGGCCCTGAACGAGACCTACCGCACAGCCGTCGATCTGAAGGCGTTGATTCTGGCGGACGCGGGCCGATTGCGTGAAGCCGCCGAGTTCCTGCAAGTGGCGGACGAGAGCCTGCAGGAAGCCAAGCCGGCCAGCACCCACGAGGCCATGTTCGGCGCCTACCTGCGCGGCGTGTTGGCCCTGATGACCGGACGGGCGGCCCTGGTGCGCGACGTGCTGGGCGAGTGGCCCGATCTGACCCACAATTTTGCCCGGGCCGAACTGTTGCTCGCCGCTGCGGACTATTTGCAGGGCGAGGACGCGGGTTGTGGCCGCCGCCTGGCCGGCCTGGTCGCCGAGTGGACGGCCGAGCCCCTGTATTTCTTCCTGCTGGCCTGCCATCATTTGGCGGCCGGGCGGCATCAGGATGTGGCCGGGGTGCTGGGGCGGTGGCCTGCCGCGGGCGATGATGAACCCGATATGAGGCCGCTCTATCTGGAAGGTCTGGTCGCCGTGGCCCAGGGGCGTGTGCCTTCGATTCCCGAAGATTCGGCGCTGGACAGCGCTGACGTGGCCCCGGCAGCGTGGACCCTGATGGCGGCGCGCTCGGCCTTCGTGCAGGGTGCCGACGCGCGGTGTTGGCAGATATGTGAAGAACTGATCAGTGATGGGCTGGTCACCGAACAGATCGTCAAGCTGCAGGCCGAGGCGGCGGTGACCGCAGGCGCCGAGGTCGCGGACGATTGGCGCCTGCCGACGGTCGTGCCCACGTCATGCCTGGCCGCGGCGGTGCATCACGCGATCAACGGCGGGCATGACCAGGCCGCGGCCGAACTCGTGGCCCGGTTGCGGCGGCCTCATCCGGAATGTCTGCTGGCAATGTGGCTGGATGCGGAGTTCTGGCTGGCCCCGGTGCGCAGTTGGATCGCCTGAGGCGGCCTAGGACTTGGCGGCGACCGACTGCAGCAGCCGCTTCACTTCCCTGGTGAGTTCATCCAGGTCGTAGGGCTTCTTCATATACGAATCCGCCTGGTACTGGAAGCCGCGCACCTTGTTGCGCTCGTCCTCGCTGGCGGTCAGAATCAGGATCGGCACGTCGGTCATGGCCATGATCGAGCGGACGCGTTTCAGGAAGCCGAAGCCATCCATCACCGGCATCATCAGGTCCAGAATGACGCAGTCGGGAATATCGGCCTGCACCGCGGCGAAGCCCTCGGCGCCGTTGGTCGTCTCGATCACTTCGAAGTCCTGGCTGACCAGCTGCATCTTCAGGATAGTGCGCAGATCCGGGTCGTCCTCGACTACGAGAATTCGGGGTTTCGCGGCGTCGCTCATGGCAGTATCTTTACCCTTCTCGGTGAGGGAACCTCTCGGGTTCCCGCTGGTACTCTCTCAGGGATATCGGTATTCAGCCGAGTTACTTGAACGTTTTTCCCGTGAATCAAGAGGTTTTCCGACCTATGCGCCTGTCTTCATCGCGCCTGCTGAAACCCCGCGCTGCCGTTCAGTTGTCCGTGTGGGGGTTGGTTCTGATGGCGGCGGCGTCGGCCCTGGCCCAGGCACCCGTGCAGGCAACGGCACCGGCGGATCCCTGCCGCGAGGGCCAGACCCTGTATCGGGCGGCCAGATTTCCCGAAGCGCGGATCGCCCTGGAGCAATGCCTGGCCAGCAGTGGCCCGGCGGTGGAAGTCCTGCTGCCGCTGGTGATCATGGGCGTGCAGGAGGGGCGGCTGGGCGATGCGGTCCGCTACGGTGAGTCGGCGGTTGAACTGGCGCCGGACGACCCGGAAGCCCGCTACTGGTACGGTCGGGCTTTGCTGCGTTCGCGGCGCACGGCCGAAGCCAAGGCCCAGTGGGAAGCCGGCCTGCGCCAGTCAATGGACCATATGGGCTTGCTGGAGGGCCTGGCGCGCCTGGCTCTGGCCGAAGACCGCACCGCCGAAGCCTATCAACTGCTCAGCCGGATGCAGCGTCTGGGCGCCCAGGAGTCGTGGCTGAGCCGCCTGTTGGCGGATATCGCTGCGGGCAAGGGCCTCTGGGCCCAGAGCCTTGTCCACCTGGAAGAGGCCATCGCCCTGGATCCGACGCCGGCGGCGACGGATCTGCTGACGGCCTCGGAACTGAGCATCATGGCCGGCGACAAGCCGCGGGCGGTCGAGTTCTGCCGGCGGGCCGTGGTGCTGGAACCGGGCGCGACCACCTACGGCGGGCTGGGGCAGGCCTATTTTGCCCTGGAAGCGGTGGATTCGGCGCTGGTCTATCTGCGGCTGGCCGTGGAGCAGGCGCCGACCGTCTCGCGCTATCGCTTCAATCTGGCCAACGCCCTGGAAGTCAGCGGCCAGACCGAGGAGGCGGACCTGCACTTCCGCACCTATCTCGAGCAGATGCCGAACGATTCGGTGGGGCACTTCAACTACGCCATCCATCTGGACAAGATGGGCCGCTCGGCCGAGGCCCTGCAGGAGGTGGACACGGCCATCACCCTGGACGCGAACATGCTGACCGCGCGGGTGGTGAGGGTGCAGCTGCTGGAGAACATGGCGCGCTGGCAGGAGGCGCTGGACGAGCTTACGGTGTTGCGCAGCAGCGAAATGGCCAACGACGCCCAACTCGACGAGTGGGAAGCGCGGCTGGTGGCGGGACGGGATCTGGCCGAAGGCAACACCAACGCCGGCAAGTACCATCTGCAGCATCTGGTGGTGGGGCTGAAAGAGGTGGCCGATCAGGTCGAGCAGGAACTGGCGGCCGGTGCGGATTTCACTGATTTGGTGGTGCGCTTCTCCGCGGGGCCGGCGGCGGTCAAGGGCGGGGATATCGGCTGGCTGGATCCGGCGGAAATGGTGCCGGAGATGCGCGAGGCGATCATCGCTTTGGGTACAAATGAGATAAGCCCTCCGATTGAATCGAAAGGGCTGTATCACTTTTTCAAAAGACTCCCGTGACCATGCGGTTGGCGGGAGGGGGCGGCCGTGGGGTCAGACGACCTTCTTGACCGAGCCCGTGCGGATGCAGCGGGTGCACACATAGCCGCGCTGCACCTTGCCATCCTTCTCAAACCGGATCTTCTGCAGGTTGGGCATCCACCGGTGACGGGTCAGGTTGTGAGCGTGACTCACGCGATTCCCGTACTGGGGGCCCTTGTCGCAGATAGAGCACCTTCTGCTCATGGGACTTTCCTCCTGAGGAGTTGAATTCACAGGTGCGGCAATTTAACATCTCAGGGCAGTCACAGCAAGAATTTATCTGCGAGCGGCCGCGTTTGGCGCCCAGCCGTGACCGGCGATCGCGAAAGAGACCATGAAACCGGAATTCAGCCTGGCAACTCCCGTGCAATTCCTCAAGTCGGTGGGGCCGGCCCGCGCCCGCGCCCTGAGCCGCCTGGGGATCGAGACGGTGGGCGATCTGCTGGCCCATTATCCGCGGCGCTATTTCGACCGCACCAGCTGCCAGCCCATCGGGCGGGCGCGTCCCGGCCAGGAGGTCACCGTGCTGGGCGAGGTGCTGACCTGCAGCGACCGGCGCACCCAGCGGGGCGGCAACCTGCTGACGGTGGCCCTGGGCGACGACACGGGCGTCATCTTCTGTGTGTGGTTCAACCAGAAATTCCTGGTCAAGCAGTTCCGGCCCGGCCGCAAGGTCATGGCCAGCGGCACGGTGCAGTTTCGGGCCGGCCGGCCCCAGTTGGCCCATCAGGATTTTGAGCTGATGCAGAGCGAGGATGAAAGCGACGGCCAGAGCGCGGGCCTGCACACCGGCCGGATGGTACCGGTCTATGGCCTGACCGCGGGCATCGGCCAGTACTGGCTGCGCGGGCTGGTGGATCAGGCCCTGACCCGCGCCGAGGCCCGCCACACCGAAAGCCTGCCGCCGGGCATCGTCAGCCGCCACCGTTTCCCGGATCGGGCCACGGCCTTGCGCAACATCCACTTCCCGGCCGGGCGGCCCGAACTGGACGCGGCGGTGCGGCGCCTGAAGTACGAGGAACTGTTCACCATCCAGATGCTGATGGCCCTGCGCCGGGATGCCCACCGGCGGGAGTCCGGCATTCGGCTGGACAAGCCGGGCGATCTGACGCGAAAGCTGGTCGAGGGGCTGCCGTTCAGCCTGACCCGGGCCCAGCGGCGGGTGCTGAACGAGATCCTGCAGGATCTGCGCTCGTGAGTGCCCATGCACCGGCTGGTGCAGGTGGACGTGGGGTCGGGCAAGACCCTGGTGGCCCTGATCGCGGCCCTGTTCGTGATCGAGCAAGGCTATCAAGCCATCCTGATGGCCCCGACCGAGGTGCTGGCCCGCCAGCACGGGGCAGTGATCGGTGGTCTGTGCGACGCCATTGGCGTGAGCACCGAGACTTTGACCGGTTCGACCCCGGCGGCGGCACGCCGGGCGATCCTGGCCGGCGTGGCGGCCGGCGAAGTGGATCTGCTGGTGGGCACCCACGCGGTGATCCAGGCCGATGTGCGCATCCCGCAGCTGGCTTTGTCGATCATTGACGAGCAGCACCGCTTCGGCGTGCGGCAGCGCGGGGCCTCGGGCACGGCGACGGAAACCGATCATGTGGCCCATCTGCTGGTCATGAGCGCCACGCCGATCCCGCGCAGTCTGGCGCTGACCCTGTACGGCGATCTGGAGTTGTCGTTGATTGACGAACTGCCGGCTGGTCGGCTGCCGATCCGGACGGCGATTGTCCGTGAGAAGGACGAGGACGCGGTGTGGACGGCCTGTCGGAAGCAACTGGCGGCCGGACGCCAGGTCTATGTGATCTATCCGGTTATCGAGGAGACCGAAGGGCAGGATCTGAAAGCGGCCACCGTCGAGTGGGAACGCCTGCAGGCCGAGGTTTTTCCCGGGCAGAAGGTGGCCCTGCTGCATGGCCGGCTGAAAGCGCGGGAGAAGGACGCGGTGATGAACGCCTTCAGCGCGGGCGACGTGCAGGTGCTGGTGGCCACGACGGTTATCGAGGTGGGGGTCGATGTGCCCAACGCCACGGCCATGGTGATCCACAATCCGGAACGCTTCGGTCTGGCCCAGTTGCACCAGTTGCGCGGGCGCATCGGGCGCGGCGAGCACCAGAGCTGGTGCTGGCTGCTGTGCGACCGCTACCTGGGCGAGGAGAGTTTCCAGCGCATCCGGTTCTTTGCCGAACACGACGACGGTTTTGACCTGGCCGAGGAGGACCTGCGCCAGCGTGGTCCGGGCGATGCCTGGGGGGTGCGGCAGAGCGGGGCGCCGGGCTTCCGGCTGGCCAATCCGTTGACCGACGGGGAGATTGTCCGCGTCTGCCGGGAGGATGCCCGCGAGTTCCTGGCCGCGGACCCCCGGTTGGCGTCGGCGGCGGGCCGTCTGGTGGCCGCCGCGCTGAAAGAGAGCTTCGGTCGCCACGTGCCGCTGCAGGCCGGATAGGGGCGACTCGCTCGAGTCCGGAAACCCGGTTCGCGAGCCCAGGGAAACCCGGTTTTCAAAGTTGAAAAACGCTTGCATATTATGCCGGGTACGGGTATATTCGGCGCGTCTCGGATTCCCCCCTCACCGGTGGGCTGTTTGAGGTGGGCGTAAGTCCACTTCTTTTTGTACGCGGAGGAATGAGCATTTGGCCGAGGCCAGGCGCCCTGATGTGAAACGGATCGCCCAGCAGGTGATCAAGCTGTTGGAAGCCGACCTGGTTGCCGGCGGCTATGATCTGTTGGATGTGCGCGTGTTTCAGGGCGGTGGACGCTACCAGATTCGCGTGTTCGTGGATCTGCTGGCGACCGACGAGGCCCCCGGTGGCGGTATCGCCCTGGATGAGGTCGCCCGGGCCGCGCGTACGGCGGGCATGCTGCTCGAAGAAGCCGACATCTTTGCCGACCCGTACGTTATCGAGGTTTCGTCGCCGGGCATCCGGCGGCCGCTGCGCAAGCTGGAACACTACCAGGCCGTCTGCGGCCAGCGCCTCGACCTCAAGGTGGCGGGTTCGTCGCGGCTGCGGGGCATCCTGCAGGAAGTGGCGGGCGATGAGCTGGTGATCCTGCCGCACGGGACGACTGAAGAGGCCGAGCCCGAGGTCGTGCGGCTGAAGCTCGACCGGGTGTTTGAAGGCAATCTGGACCCTGAATTCGACGCCAAGGCGATCATCAACGCCGATCGCCGGCGGCGCAAGGATACGAAACGGCGCGAGCGACAGGAAAGAGCGGGGCGTCGCAAGAAGAGCCGACCCAAGAACCGCAGGCAAGACCTTCCGGAAACGGATGGCGGGAGTACCTGACATGGATCACAATATCCTCAATGCCCTGGGTGAAATCACCCGGGAGAAGAACATCGACAAGGCCACGATCATCGAGTCCCTGGAGGCGGGTCTGCAGTCGGCC
>JAJRWA010000077.1 GCA_024277025.1 Candidatus Krumholzibacteriota bacterium
AACCTGACCGACGTTCCCATGTTTGTTGGTGACTTCTTCGGTGCCTACGCGTTCCGTTCCGACTTCTCGTTCGACGGTACGATCAACCTGTCCGACGTGGTTCTGATGGGTACGGCTATCGGCGCTGCTTGCCCGTAAGCCGGATTGGGCCGGCTTGCCGGCTTGAACGCGAACTTGGAGGACAATACGGTTCCAATGCGAATTGGAATCGGGAATGAATCAAGATAAGTCCATTTGGTACGAGGTCTTGACTTCCCTCCGGTGATGAAATCCCATGTGGCCCTGCGAATGCAGGTAGCAGGGCCACAGTTTACATCCTCGCCCGTATTGTTCGGGGATATTCAACATGAGAGCCTGCACTCTTCTTGAGGAGATACAACATGAAAAAGTTGGTAGTTCTGCTGCTCGTCAGCTTGATGGCTACTTCGGCCTTCGCCACGATCGATCCGGATCCGGATATGTTGGGCGTCTACTTCGACGCGACCAACGACATGAACTCCGCGATGATTGCGGCCAACACGCCGACCACGATGAACTTCGTGATCACGCGGGCTCAGAACCAGATCGCCGGCATCGAGTTCGGTTATCGGATCGAAGTGCCGGCTGGCATGGAAGGCCTGGTCTTCCGTCTGTCCGAGTTCTACCCGGTGTCGGCGCTGAACGTGGGCGACTCGTCCAACCTGTTCGCTGGCGACTACATTGTTGGTTACGCCACGCCGATCCCCGTGACCCCCGGCAACGACTACACGGTCGTGTCCTGGAGCGTCATGGTGCTGTCTCCTGGCCTGCCTGTCGATATCTTCGTCGGCCCGTCCTCGGTGCCTTCGCTGGATAACGGTCTGCCTGCCTACGAAATCGGCGGCACGATCCTGCCTCTGGGTGTTTCCACTGGTTGGCCCAGCGACGGTAACCCCGTTGCGCGGATCAACGGTGACGCGCCCGTCGCCGTCGAGGAAGCTTCCTTCGGTAGCGTCAAGAGCCTGTTCCGGTAGGAACCTGGCTTGTCTGATTGCGGCTTCGGCCGCAGGGCCCGGACGGTTTTCCGTCCGGGCCTTTTTCTTTGGTCACTGGCCCGTTGTTGTTTGCCGGTCCGAGCTCGGCAGGCGGGGGATTGGGCCGGCGACGGGGTATTGAAGGCCATGTGGCGCACGCCGCTAGTTCCCCGCCGTCGTGGCAAAAAAGTCGGAATTTTGCCAAAACAATGCTTGTCGACGTGGCGCAATCCCTGTATGTTTTCCATATTGCGTATTTGGTGGCCCGTTTGGGGTGGTCCTAGGAGTTCGTCGAGTATACGGGTCTGCGTGTACCGAACACCAACGGCGGCTGAACTTTAGCTTCGGCTCACCAAGGTCCCAGGGCTGAGACTTGAATTTCCTTGAAAGGGGAACCTCAAATGAAGAAATTGCTCTATACTGTTTCTGCGCTGGCCGCCTTGGCGTTGCTGGCTCCGAGTGCCGGATTCGCCGCGGGTGCTTTCAACCAGTTCGGTATTTATACCGACGTCGAAGGCGACTTCAGTACGGCGTCGATCACCACGCCGACCAACACGCCCTTCAGCGCCTACTTTGTGATCACCAACCCGTACAACGATGATCTGGGTACGGCGATTCCGACAGTGTCCGGCTTCGAGTGCCAGGTTCTGCTGCCGGCTACCGGCCTGTTCACCCTGGCTGCGGTGTTGCCGCCCAACATGCTCAACGTTGGTACGGTGCCCGACTATATCGTCGGTGGCGAGTCGCAACCGGCTGTCGGCGCCAACAACGCCGTGCTCATGATCAGCTTCCAGTTCATGGCCACGACGGCTGACCCGATGGAAATCTTCCTGGCGCCTTCGTCCGCGCCCAGCATTCCCGGCACCATGGCCATCGCTGATGGCGCCGATCCGGCGATCCTGATTTCCTGCTACCCCTCGTCCGGTGACTTTGCCCTCCCGGTTTTCGGCATCAATACGGCTGTTGTGGCGACCGAGAATGAGTCCTGGGGTGGGGTCAAGGCCCTGTTCCGGTAGCACTGCGACAAACGATGACAAATGGGCGGGAGTACCCGCCCACTTGTCATTGTCCACCGGGGACCCACCCCATTGACCTTTCCGCCGATCCGTCCTATAATGAGACTATGCCCTTTGGCTGTCACCCGCCCCTGATCGTACTTTCAGACACCAATTATCAGGAGTCCAAAATGGGCCGTTTTGTACCTGACGCTGCCGGAGATGCCATTCTGTGGCTGCGCCGGATCGCCTTCGCGACTGCCGCGGCTTTGGCCATGGCTGGCACGATACCAGCGGCCACTGCGGCCCCGCACCCGGGGTTGCAGGTGAAGTCAAGCTCGCGCGAGGCGGTGCGCTTTTCGTTGGACGGGTTGGCAGCAACCTGGCAGGCGGTGACCCAGCGTGAGGGGGATGTCACCCGCTACCGCGTGGAACTGACCGGCTTCGCGACTGCCGGGGCAATCGGCGCGCCCGAGGTGCCCATGAGCGGGGGCTGGTTGCTGGTTCCGCCGGGGACCCGGCCGGAAGTGCGGGTTGTGAACGAGCAATGGGAGCCTGCCGGAGGGCGCGCCCTGACAATCACGCCGACACCGGTGATCAGGCGCGGCACCGAAAGCTTCGACACCGGGGTCGAGAATATCGTGATCCTGCCCGGCGAGGTGATCCCGAACGGCTATGACGTGCCATCGGAGGCACGGGCGGCCCTGGCCAAACGCGGGGCGCCGCCGGCGACGACAGCCGTGTCCCTCGGTGAGGTCGGCTGGTGGCGCGGTCACCGTGTCGTGCCCTATCGCATTTCCGGTGTGCTGGCCGATGGCGCCGGGCGGGCCAGCCAGGTCCTGGCCGCAGGCACCTGGGAGATCCGATTCGTGCCCGACAAGGCGGCCGGTGGCCAGTCGGTGCCGGCCTTGCAGGGACAGGATAAATCGTCCCGCAACGACGAACGGTTTGGCGGTGCCTTCCTGAACGCGGATCTGCTGGGCAGCTTGTCGACCGAGGCGGCCTATTACAATCTGGGCGATCCCGAACCGAGCAAGGCTTTGGCTGCGCGTGGCCAGAAGGCCGGTACTTTGCTGGGGTTCGAGTCGCGCCTGGCTGTGACTTCGACCAAGATGTACCGGGTGACCTACGAAAGTCTGCGCAGTCGCGGTTTCCTGCCCGAGGTTCCGATCCAGGAAAACGAGATCAGACTTTACCAGCGGCGCTATCTGGCCAGTCTGGACGACGGCAGCGGTGCGGCACCCTATGCCGAGATCGAGGTTCCGATCCAGATGTTCGGTGAAGGCGATGCCTTTGACGGCGACGACTTCTTCATCTTCTACGGCCTGCGTTTGCGCGATGATGTGGAGTTCACGGCGGACCTGGGTGAGGGACCGGTCACGATTCCCGGGGCCGGTGACCCCCACGAGCAAAACAATGAAGCCAACTTCTATTGGCTGGCGGCCAGCGTGCCGTCGCCGGGCAGCGCCTGGGCCCGCATGGCGACCACCACGCTGCCGGCCGCCACGGGGACCCCTCTGGCCAGCTATCGACGTTTTGAGCACGTCGAGGAGCAGGAGGCGTTTCGGGAGAATTCGGACAAGGTGACGGACGATCGCCTGTATTACAACAATCACAAGGCAACCGAAGCGGTGGCCTCGATCAACCCCCTGTATGCGCCGGACCCCAACGGCAGTCCGGTGGAGTTGAAGGTTGGCCTGATCGGGTGGGCGTCAACCCCACGGGTCCTGAATTTCAACCTGATCGGCGGCTCGTCCACCGAGCATCTCGAGGACTACAATCTGACGACATGGCGGAATGAGGTTGTCCGCACGTATTCGCTTTCGCCCGCCGTGCTCGATGGTTTTTCGGCCCGGGTGAGCATGACCAGCGAAACCAACCCCCTGGGGTGGGTTTTCGCCTTCCTGAACTGGATCGAGATTTCCTATGACGGCTTGTACCGGGCCACGAACAATCGTCTCGATTTCAATCTGGGCAGTGGGACGGGGCCTTTGCCGATCGAAGTCACCGGCTTCATTGACAATGATCTGGGCCTGTATGACATCACCGATCCGCGCCGGCCGGTACAGATCCAACTGGGGGCCGGCAACATACTCGCTGATGGGGACACCTGGAAGCTGTCGGTGATGCCCAGCCAGGCGGCAGGCGAGCAACGCAAGTTCTTTGTCGTGGGCAAAGTCAGCACCAACGGTCTGGCGGAGTACATCACCTTCAAGTCGTCGGTTGCCCAGGATCCGGTCAATCCCACGGACACTGGTGGCCAGAATCCGGATCTGATCGTGATCACCCATCCGGAGTTTGCCGAGGCGATCGGCCGTTGGGTGGACCACCGCATCGCCCGCTCCGGTGGGCAACTGCGGGTCCACGTGGTGGACGTGCAGGACATCTTCGACTGGTACAGCGGCGGCCTGTCCGATGCCTGGGCGATCAAGCGTTTCGTCAATCACGCCATCACCCAGTGGGACAGTTGGGCGTTGCAGATTGTCGGGGACGCCAACGAGAACGTCCTGGGCAAGGAAGTGCTGAGCCGGGCGCGGGCCTGGAGCCAGGATTGGGTGCCGACCCATTACCACGTGCAGCATGCCTCGACCTTTGCCCCGGAATTGATGGCGACCGACAAGTGGTACGTGGCGCTCCAGGCCGGCAACAACTACCCGGTCGAAGACTTTCCGAATATCGTCAATGCGCCGTGGGACATGTACAACGGCCGCTTTCCCTGCAACAGCGTGGCCGATCTGAACAACATGATCGACAAGGTCATCACCGTGGAGAATGTGCAGCCGGGCCAGGACTGGCGTCGGCGCAGCATCCTGTTTGCCGATGACGAATGGTCCAATGGTTTGGGTATCCAGGCCCTGTCCGAGCTGACGTTCAAGTACGGCGAGCAGGTATTTGGCGACAGCGAACGGGACAGTCTGGCCAGGATGTGGGCGGGCCGTACCGCGGTGCCCCTGGACTCGGTCGTGGTCCTGATCAAGCCGTACATGGACGCCGGCTTTCCCTATCCGCCGGTGGAATGGCCTGCGGTGCCGGATCCTCGTGATCTGGGCGACTCGCGGGCCTGGGCAGCGGCCAATGCTGTTGATCCGCTGATACAGGCGCTCAGCCTGGGCGGCCTTGTTTGCCATTACCAGGGTCACGCCAATCCCTACTTGCTGGCCTCTGAAATCTGGCTCGAAGATTCCCGTGAGTCCTTTGGCCGCCATGATATCGACCGCCTGGCCAATAGTGGCAAGCCCTGGTTCTTCATGGGCATGGGCTGTCACATTGCGGATTGGGCCCAGAGCGCCGTGCGCAGCGACCAGAAGGCCAACGAGAGCAGCATCTCGGAGAAGATGCTGGTGCGCCGCAGCTCCGGCGCGAGCGCGGTGTACGCCAGCTCGGGCTTCGAGTTCATCGTGGCCAATCGGGTCTTCGGCGAGTACATCTTCCGCCGCTGGGTCGACAATCCACCCATGAGCCGCAGCATCGGCATTGGTGGCGGGGCGGACATCCCCGGGCGCAGCCGCTGGCGGGCGGGCGAATTGATGTGGGCGGCGGAAGCGGATATCCGGGCTGTTTTCCGGACGGTCTATCCCTATCCCGAGATGATCAGTCAGTACGTCATTCTGGGTGACCCGCTGATGATTCTTGATGCGGGGGAACCCCAGGTCACGGCGACCCTGCGTGGCAATCCGGACCAGGAAATCAGCGGTGAGATTGATCTGGTGGCTCTCGATGCCACCAACCAGCGGACGATCGCCATCGAGGCCCGGGACGAGGCCGGCATCGACCGGCTGGAGGTCATCGACTCGGTGGCCGGCGACGTGACCGCCCTGGTGGCCACCGAATCCTTGCCGCCCGGGGCCCGCAGCCATCAGCTGGTCAACTACACCCTGGATGTGGACGTGCTGCCGTACGATCATAGCCTGACGGTGCGCGTGTATGACACCGGCGGCGCCCTGCCGGGGGACCGGCACCACGAGCTGATCCTGAACATGCCGCAGACGGCCGATTTTGTGGTGGACGGTCAGGTGATCGACCCTGATTCGTGGGTCTTCCGGGCGGGTGAGCCCGTGGATCTGACGGCCCAGATCACCAGCAGTGCCCAGTTGAACGATTCCATGGTCATGGGCTTGACCAGCACTTCGCTGACCCTGAGCAATGTCGTCTTCAGTTTCAACAAGGGCCGGGAACTGGACGTGAACTTCACCGCGGAGTCGACCACGACCAATCCCGACGAGACCCACACGGTCGTGCTGACCATAGACGGGCTGCCCACCGAGCTGACTCTGCAAACCGGCAAGGGCGCCGATTCCGTGGCCGGTATCGGGCGGGTCTTCAACTTCCCCAATCCCATGCGTGACGAAACGCGTTTTGTCTTCGAGAGCGATGCCGGTCAGGGCAGCGGCGTCATCCGGGTCTTCTCGGTGGCCGGCCGCACGGTGGCCAACATCGGTTTCAATTACGGAGGCAGCGGCCGCGGCACCGTGGCGTGGGACGGGCGCGACAGTCGTGGCGATGAACTGGGCAACGGAACCTATCTGTACCGGATCGAATTGAACGCCACCGGCGGCGCGGTGGTCAGCGACATGCAGCGGCTGGTCGTGATGCGCTAGCTGGCGCGCGACGGCGGACCGGGTGCCGGATTGCTTGACGGGACACAAGCCGCTTGGTATGGCTTGTGTCCCTTTTACTTTTGCCCCAGAAGGATGCCATGAGAAGGATCTCAGCCCTGATTGTTCTGGCCGCCGGGCTGGCCGGTTGCGCCGGTCCCAAGCGCTTGCCGCCGGTGGCGCCCCCGCCCGGGGATCGCGAACGGCCGGGTGTGTCCGTGCCCTCCTTGCTGGGCGTGGGCCTGCTGGAGAATGAAGCCACCGTGGACATGCAGGCCGAGGGACCGGCCGAACTGCTGGATGGCCGCACGGGCGTGGTCCTGGTTCGCCTGGCTGCCGGCGGAGAGCGCGTGTCCTGTCGCCGGGATGGTGACGAAGTCAGTTGGCGGGGCGGCGGCCGCGATGGCCGGACGACCGCTTTGGTGCTGCGGCCGCTGGACCCCGTGGTCAGGGTCAGCCAGGGCGACTACGAGTACCGGGGCGAGTTCCTGGTGATCTGCGCATCTCGTGGCGGGGGCCTGACCCTGGTCAACAACGTGGACCTGGAATCCTATCTCAAGGGCGTCGTGCCCTGGGAGATCGGCCGCCATCCGGCCGAGCGCATGGCGGCCCTGCAGGCCCAGGCGGTGGCCGCGCGGACCTACACCGTGGCCCATCGCGGTGCCCGGCGGGATCACGGTTTCGATGTTTTCGCCAGCGTGATGGATCAGGTCTACAAGGGGGCTGCCGACGAGGACCCCCTGTGCAACCAGGCCGTCGACGAGACGGCGGGGCTGGTGCTGCAGGCGGGCGGCGACGAGATCGAGGCTTACTACAGCGCCTGCTGTGGCGGCACTTCAAGCAATATCGAAGAGGTTTGGGCCCGGGAAGCGCGGTCGTACCTGGCGGCGGCTGACGATGGCCCGGATCGCGGGGGGCAGGCCTACTGTGCCGAGTCCCGTCATTTTCACTGGCGAGAGCAGTGGACGGTCAGCCAGCTGACCGACACCCTCGGCCGCACGCTGCCGGCCTATCTGGATTGGCTGGCTGAAAGCCCGGCCCGCAGTCGGTGGGCGGGACCCGGGTTCTCGCCGCACGACGGCAGCAGCAACGCCCGGCGGCCCGGGCGCTTGCTGAACCTGGAAGTGGCCGGGCGCACCACGAGCGGCCGCGTGGCTGATCTGGTGATCACCACCGAGGCCGGCGTGTATCACATCCGCGGTGACCGCACGCGGTGGGTCATGCCTCCGGTCAGCGGCAATCCCTTTATCCTGCGCAGCGCCATGTTCGACCTGGAACTGGAATGGGACGGGTCCCGTCTGCTTCGTGTCGCGGTGCGCGGCCGCGGCTATGGACATGGTATCGGGCTCTGTCAGACCGGTGCCCTGGAACGAGCTGGCCAGGGGCAGTCCTTTCAGGAGATCCTGGCCCACTACTACCCCGGCGCTGTTCTGATCCGGCCAAACGGAGAATGATTGCGCCAAGAGACCGGCAGCCGTCTATCTTGGCTGGGGACGGAAGGTTGGCGTGATGGTGCGCGGTCGTCGGCCCGGTCGTTGCCCCGCCTTTTGAATCGGGGCGGGGCCGCAACAAAAATTTGACACAAGTGGAGGGGGCCGCTATATTCCCCGTCTCTTTCGAGCCTAGGCGGGGGCGTAGTTCAGTTTGGTTAGAACGCCGGCCTGTCAAGCCGGAGGTCGCGAGTTCGAGTCTCGTCGCTCCCGCCATCTCGAAGGAAAATCCGATATTCGAGCCGTGGCCATTGGTCACGGTTTTTTTCTGTCGCCGTGTTTGTTATGGTGGTGATGATCGAGCCCAAGTGATTTCACGCTCCCTGGTGAGCCCCGCTGAAGGAGAAAGACCCATGCGACGCGCAGCGACGACAGTCGTGATTCCGGCGACCGCCTGTTTGATTCTGGCCCTGGCCGGTTGCAGCCCAACAAAGGATGAAAACATGTCCCAATCCGCTGGTGGCGATTGCGGCTGGGCGGCCCAGGGTGAATTGCCTGTGGTGGCCGATCTGCAACAGCGCCTGGACGGCTATGTGGCCACTGATCTCTCACCGGATATCAGCCATCTGACCGCAACCCAGACCCAGGTGCTGAACAAGCTGGTGAGCGCCAGCAAACTGATGAATGAGATCTTCCATCAGCAGGCAACGCCCTGCCGGGCTGAACTCGCGGCCCGCATCGAGTCGCTGCCGGCGGCCCAGCAGGAAGCCGCGCGGCGCTACTTCCGGATCAACGTCGGGCCCTGGGACCGGCGCTTCCACTTCGAGCCGTTCTTCGGCACGTGGGTCCACCCTGACGGAGCCAACTTCTATCCGCTGGATCTGACCGGGGCCGAGCGGGCGGCCATCGCCGACCAGGCCAACGGACTGGACGGACTGTTCACCATGGTGCGCCGCGACGGCGACCAGTTGGTGGCTATGCCGTACTCCGAATTCTTTGCTGATCAGCTCACGGCGGCGGCCAAGCTGCTGCGGGAGGCCGCCGACCTGACGGAGAACGCCAGCCTGGCGGCGTTCCTGCGCTCGCGGGCCGACGCTTTCCTCAGCGACGACTACTACGAGTCGGACATGCTGTGGATGGACCTCGACAGCACGGTCGAGATCACCATCGGGCCCTATGAGACCTATGAAGACGGCCTGTTCGGCTACAAGGCTTCCTTCGAGTCCTTCGTGACGGTTACCGATCCGGTGGAAAGCCAGCGTCTGGCCAAGTTCAAGAACGAACTGCCCTGGCTGGAGAAGAACCTGCCCATTCCCGAGGCGGACAAGAATCTGAACCGGGGCACCGACTTACCGATCCGGGTCGTGGACGAAGTCTACTCGGCGGGCGATACGCGGGCTGCGGTCCAGACCATCGCCTTCAACCTGCCCAATGACGAGCGCGTGCGCGAGGCCAAGGGCAGCAAGAAGGTCATGCTGCGCAATGTGATGAATGCCAAGTTCGACCAGATCCTGGTGCCGATCGCCCGGGAACTGGTGGCCGAGGACCAGTTGCCCGACCTGACGGCCGAGTCGTTCTTTCTGCACACGTTGTGGCATGAGATGAGCCATGGCCTGGGGCCCGGCAAGATCACCGTGGACGGTCGCGAGACCGAAGTGCGGCTGGAGCTGAAGGAAACCTACTCCACCCTGGAAGAGGCCAAGGCCGACGCCATGGGTGAGTGGGACATTTTCGTCTTGTCCCGGGCCGGGCGCGGTTACTTCTCCGACAACATCTACCGGGAGCAGGCGACCACCTACCTGGCGGGTCTGTTCCGTTCGGTGCGGTTCGGCGTGGGCGAGGCTCACGGCCAGGCCAATGCGATCCAGTTCAACTACCTGATGGCCAGGAAGGCGATCAGTCACAACGCCGAGACCGGGCGGTTCTCCATCGACATCCCGGTTTTCGAGCGGGCCATTGCTGATCTGGTGCGGGATATTTGCCTGATCCAGGCGGCTGGCGACTATGAAGGGTCCGTGGCCTTCATCGAGCAGTACGGCGGGTTGGTGCCGGTGTTGTCGCAAGCGCTGGCCCGGCTTGACGGAATTCCGGTTGATGTGGAACCGCTGTTCCCGCGCTACGAGTAGCGGGTCTCCCGCCGCGGTTTGATTCGGCTCCCCCTGCCGCCGGCGGGGCGGGGGGGAGCTTGCTTGGGGCTCAGAAAAGCCGCTCCAGCAGGGCGTGCAGATTCTCGAACACTTCAGGCGACAAGGCCGGCACGGAATCGATCAGCTCAATCCCGGGCGTCCCCGGCTCCGGTGCGGGCGAGGGGTTCAGGAGGGCCGCCTGTTGATAGGCCGCCAGGAATGCGGCTGGTGAGTGGCGCACTTCCCGCAATCGTTCTTCCCCCAGGCGTCCGACGATGAGTTCAGCCATGGCGATCCCCGTCTGGGCGAAGGCGTTGCTGCCGGCCATGCTGCGGGCGAATTCTGACCCCTGGTCGGCCATGACTTCCGGCTCGGCAAACATGGCGGGCAGGGACGCCTCCCACCGGGCGAACGTGAGTCTCGCCTTGCGGTAGAATTCCTCGGGTACGATGTGAACCTTGTACAAGGCCGGGTGTTCACGGTCGAACTCCAGGCTGGTCGTTTGCTCGATCCAGCCGGCGACACCTTCGTTCAGCATGACGCGCAGGCATTCGGCCACGGCCTGCTCACCTGCGGTCTCGACGGGACTTGTGCCCGACGGCGCTTCCAGGCTGCGGTAGAGCAGGGTGGCGATGGAGCGGTTCGTCTGATCGCCGCCACCGGCGACCAGGGCACCGGTGTCGACGAAGACCTGCCCTTCGTGCAGGCGGATCTCCGCCTTGGCCGGCAGAAAATTGAGGACCAGTGGCACCGGCTTGTTTTCGGGGCTGAGCCAGAAGGACACCAGGCTGTCCAGGGCACAGGCGCGATGGCCGGCGGTGTATTGCTTCAGATACGCGTCCACGTCCGCTGTGTGGTCATGGCTGTAGCTGAAACTGCGGCTCATCGCCACACGGTCCGGCGGCCGGCGGCGTTTGCTGGGCTTGCCCAGTATCGTCCACCACGGGTCCTGGAGCCAGTTGGCCAGATTCATGGGCTGGGGCACATTCGGGGCTAGGCTCTGGCGCCAGGCGGCCACTGCGGGCAGCCGGCCGTAGGCCTCCAGTTCCTCCTGGCTGACCGCCTCGCCGTGGGACATGCGGTCGGCCATGGACTTGAAACTTTTCCAGGGCGCGGTGTTGAGCTGGACATCGCAGTCCGCGGCGTCTTTGGCGGCGGTATGGCCGCTCTCCCCGATCTGGCAGCCCCCTGCGGCCAGCAGGCAGCAGACCGCCAGGATTGCCGGGATCAAGGTGCGGGCGATATTGTGATCCGGCGTCTGATGGCTTATCTTTCGCAACTCTGAACTCCAGTCTTTCACGAAGGCCGGCACAGCCGGTGGGGAACCGATACCTGATGCTGCTGGTCAACGAAATATACACTGCCATCTGCGGCGAGTCACGCTTCAGCGGCCATCCCTGTACGCTGATTCGTCTGACGGGCTGCCATATCCGCTGCCGGTGGTGCGACTCGGCC
Source organism: Candidatus Krumholzibacteriota bacterium (assembly GCA_024277025.1). Taxonomy (GTDB): domain Bacteria; phylum Krumholzibacteriota; class Krumholzibacteriia; order LZORAL124-64-63; family LZORAL124-64-63; genus JAGRNP01. Next base: position 11,594 of record JAJRWA010000077.1, read on the forward strand.
CACAGCTTTGCCGGCGGCGAGCGGCAGACTGTGGCCGATGTCATGGCGACAGTCCGTGGGAACAGGCTGCGCACCGTGTTGGTGACCGGTGGCGAACCGCTGCTGCAGAAGGACGTTCTGCCGCTGCTGGCGCATCTGGTGGACGACGGACGGCAGGTGCTGCTGGAGACCAGCGGCACGCTCGGACCGGACAACATGATCGCGCTGGCAGAAGTTCCCGGCGCCGTGCACCGGATCGTGGATGTGAAGGCTCCCGGCAGCGCCATCGGGTCTGACCAGATCGATTGGGCTGCGCTGGCCGCACTCGGAGCGCGGGACGAATTGAAGATTGTCTGCTGCGACCGGGCCGACTACGAGTGGGGGCGGGATCTGCTGCAGGCGGGCGAGCGTTTCCCGCAAGATGTGCGGGTGAGTTTCTCGCCGGTGCAGGGCGAACTGGCCGGCCGGGATCTGGCCGAGTGGGTGCTGGCCGACCGCCTGGACGCCGTGTTTCAGATCCAGTTGCACAAGGCCGTCTGGCCCGACGTGGAAAGAGGTGTCTGATGGACTCCGGCGCGCAGCGGGCAACGGCAATCGTACTGGTCAGCGGCGGTCTGGATTCCGCGGTCTGCCTAGCCGAGGCCGTGCGGGATTTCGACACCGCCGTGCTGCATATCAACTACGGGCAGCGCACCGAAAAGCGGGAACTGCAGGCGTTCACCGACCTGGCCGATCACTACGGCATCACCCGCCGCCTGGTGGCCGACATATCCTACCTGAAAGCCATCGGCGGGTCCTCGCTGGTGGATGAGGGCCTGGCCGTGGAGACCGGTTTGCCCGGCCCGGAGCAGGACGTGCCGTCGACCTATGTGCCATTTCGCAACGCTCACATCCTGTGCGTGGGCGTGAGCTGGGCCGAGGTGATCGGGGCCGGGGCGTTGTTCATCGGTGCGGTCGAGGAAGACAGCAGCGGTTACCCGGATTGTCGGGACGAGTTCTACCAGCAGTTCGCGCGGGCCATCGAGGCGGGAACGAAACCCGATACGCACCTGACAATCCGCACGCCGCTGATCCGGCTGGACAAGCCGGCCATCGTGCGCCGGGGACTGGAGCTGGCTGTGCCGCTGCATTTGACCTGGTCCTGCTACACCGAATCGGAGGCCGCCTGCGGCGAGTGCGAGAGCTGCCGCTTGCGCCTGCGCGGCTTTGCCATGGCCGGTCAAACCGATCCGATCAGGTACCGCTCGTCCTGAAGCGGTCGAAGTCATAATCCTGATAGGCGTTGCAGCGGCTGCACAGGTTGATCAGGTCGCGCCGGCCGTCATCCAGCGTGGCCCGTAGCACGTTGGCGGCGTAGCTCTCCCAGATTTCCTGTACGGAAGATGTGGTCACGTTGCCGATCACCGCGCGCTCGTGCACATCCCAGCAGCAGATCGTGGCGTTGCCGTCGGTGTAGAAGAACATCTCGTCGAGGATCTTCAGGCACGGCTTGAGCACGACATCCTCGCGCTTCTGTCCGGTCCAGGGCCACTGGTACATCTGGGTGATCAGCACCTCGCTGCAGCGCGGCGCCCAGTAGGCCTTGTACGCTGCGATCTCGTGGGCGTTCTCGGGCACTTCGATCATGCGCAGCTCGGTGAAGACCTTGTCCCGGTAGCCGCCGGTGTCCCACAGTTCGAGAAAGCGAGTCACCCGTTCCAGGACCTTTTCGTAGGCAATGCCGACCCGCGACGGCTCGTAGGTTTCCTTGCTGAAACCGTCGACCGAGAAGCGCATGATGTCCACGCCGGCGGCCAGCAGTTCGCCGGCCAGTTTCTCGGTCATCAACTCGCCGTTCGTATTGAACTCGACCTTGGCCGTGGGGTCGTTCTCCTTGATGTAGCGCACGATTTCCACTTGCCGATTGTCGACAAAGGGCTCGTTGGTCAGGAAGGGCCGGTAGGTCAAACCCCAGCCGCGCGTATCATCGACAATCTTGCGCCACATTTCGTCGGGCATGCGCGCCGGATCCCGCACGATCTCGTTCTGCGGACAGAACGGGCACTTGGCGTTGCACTTGGTCACGGTCTCGAGCTGGATGTAGCGGGGGCGCGAAGCGTAGGGCAGTTGCCAGCGGGCACCCCGCCGGGCACCGGGCAGACTGGGCGCCAGATCCGTCAGATTGGCTTGGTCGGGTCGCATTGAATCCTCCAACTTGTGTGTTGAGCCAGTGGCCAAACCTAAAGATAGGGTTCGATGACCGCCATGCTGCGCCGCGTGGCTCCCCGCTGGTCGAGGACCACCTGGCGGGCTTCGGCGCCCACGCGTGTCAATTTCCCGCTGGGCGCCAGCAACTGACGGGTCCTCGCCAGAGCTTCATCCGGCCGCGTCAGCACGAATCCCGCGCCGCGCCGCACCAGCAAGCCGGCCTCCTCGGCGTTCTGGATCACGGGCCCGAAAAGGACGGGCAGGCGCGCTACCGCTGGCTCCATGGTGTTGTGCACACCGGTGGTGAAGCTGCCGCCAACGTAGGCAAGATGGGCCGCCCGGTAGATTTCCGCCAGGACGCCGATCGAATCGGTCAGAATGACCCGGGCCGGATGGTCGGTCCCCGGTTCCGATCCGGTCATCAGGGCCGAAAGGCGCCGGTGGGGGATTCCGCGTTGGTTGAGGGCCGTTTCCAGGTGGCCCAGACGATCGGGTGTCGGCTCATGGGGTGTCAGGACCACCCGCAGGTCCGGAAACCCGGCCAGCAATTCGCCCAACACCGGCAGCCAGAGCTTCTCGTCCGGCGGCCAGGTACTGCCCAGGACGAGCAGACGTCCACCCAACTGGCCAAGACGCCGGCTCGTCTCGCCGCCGTGGGCGGCCTCGTAGCGCAGGATGACCTGTTCGACCCGGGTGTCGCCGGTCACCGAAACCGGCGCCCGAACACCCAGGGTTTCGACAAAGCGGGCCTGGTCCTCGGGAGTGCACACGCCCAGATGAGCGAAACGATCAAACAGGTCGCGAAAGAAAGACCGGGCGATCGGGCGCAGCCTGGTGCTGCCGGGCTGCAGGCTGCCGGCCAGCAGGATCACCGGCACCCCGGCCCCGGTGGCGGCCAGGACCTGGTTGGGCCAGCAGTCGAACTTGACGAAGACCAGCAGGCGCGGCTGCCAGCTGCGGACCAGGCGCGCCATGTCGGCCGGATGGTCGAAGGGCAGGTAGTCGTGCAGGTCGGCGCAGGGCCGCCCGCAGGCAAAGTCGTATCCCGAGGGCGAGAAGTGGGTGACGGCCACCGGCAGTTCGGGTTCGGATTCCTTGATGGCCATGATCAGGGGCCGCGCCTGTTCGTACTCGCCAACCGAAGTCACGTGAAACCAGACGCCGCCCCGCACGCGGGCCGCCCCGGCCAGCAAGCGCTCCATTAGTCCCTTTCGGCCGTGCAGGCCGGCCGCCAGCTTGGGCACAAAGGGGGCCGCGGCCGGCACCAGCCCGCAAAGCGCCGGGCTCAGGTTGCGATACAGACGCAGTGGGTAGCCGAGCGGCGCGGTGCTCACGATTCCTCCCCGGGCAGCATGTCGGCCAGGGCGGTCAGCGCCTGGGTTGGTGTGATGCCGCTCAGGCAAGCCAGATCCTGGCGGTGGCAGGGCCGCTTGCCGTTGCGGGAGCATGGCCGGCACGATTCGTCGCGCTCCAACACCCGACTGCCGCGGCCCAGGGGAAAGTAGCCGAATTCCCTGACCGTGGGGCCGAACAGGGCCAGCACCGGGGTGCCCGCGGCCTCGGCCAGATGCAGCAGTCCGCTGTCATTGGTGACCAGGATCGTGACGGCAGACAGGCTGCGTGCGACCTCCGTCAACGCGGGCAACCGGACAATCTCCACGGCCGGATCGGCGGCCGCCGCCACAGCCAACTCACTGCCGGGAAACCAGGAGGCTTCGCGTGGTCCGAGATAGATGCGCACCTGGCCCGGGTGCCGGGCCAGGAACCGGCGCATCAACTCGGTGTAGCTGGTGACCGGCCAGCGTTTGCTGTCCCACTGGGCACCCGGTGCCAGACCAAGTACCGGCACCGGAGCCGGGTCCGCATCGCCCCGCAAGTGAATCAACGGTGGCGTCGCGGGCGGGTCAGTCCCCGGACCACCCAACGGGTCGGTCAGCGCGTTGAACCGGTCGACCATGCGTTGATCGAGCTTCTGGTTGCCGCGCCCCAGGGACATCAGGCCCAGCCGAGCCATGGTGTCCTTGGCCAGCCGGCCGGCCGGTCGGCGGCCCATCAGGCCGAGCAGCAGGTGGGAACGCAGCGTGTTGTGCGCGTCCAGGATCGTATCCCAGGGCCGGCGGCGCAGCCGTGAGGCCAGACGCCGCACTCCGGCCAGACTGTTTTCGGGCAACTCGACGACTTCATCGATGCCGCGCATCTCCCTCATCAGCGGCGCGAAAGCCCGCTTGGTCACCAGCGTGACCCGGCAGGACGGTCCCGCCTGGCGATCAGCCAGCCGAGCCAGGGACCAGCCCAGCACGCAGAGGTCGCCGAGGGCGCCAAAACGGATGACAAGGACTTCGCGCATGGGACCTTTCGGGAAAGACGCATTGCCGCAGCGGCGAGGATACCAGATACCGGTCGTGTGAAAATGGTTTTCCGCAGGCCTGGAAGCAAGCCGGGGCCGCGGGCGCAGAGTCCGGTCAGCCATCGCTTGCTCCAAACCAGCGCAGCGTTTAACATCCGGCGGCGCCGGGGGATTGGGCCCCCGTGGCATCGTGGAGCACCACCGTCTTGGAAATTGTCCTGCTATTGGTACTGCTTGGGTTGTCGGCTTCCTTCTCGGGAGCGGAGACGGCCTTTTTTTCCCTGGGACCGGCGGACCTGGCCCGGCTCGGGCAAGGTGACAGCGCGGCGGGCCGCCGGGTAGCCGCGCTGGTATCCCGGGCCAACGATCTTCTCTCGGCCCTGTTGATCGGCAATCTGCTGGCCAATATTGCCGCCAGTGTCGTCGTCACCAGCCTGTGCCTGGAGTGGTTCGGGGCACGGGGGGTCGTGGTCGCGGTGCCGGTCACCACGATTGGCCTGCTGCTGGTGGGCGAGATCACGCCCAAGATGCTGGCTCTCCGCTTTCGGCGCCGGGTGGCCCTGCTCAGCCAGGGACCGCTCAGCCTGTGGCTGGGCATCACCCGGCCCCTGGTGCTGATCGGCGGGGGCCTGGCGGCCTGGTTCGTCCGCCTTTTGCCGCTGAAACCCACCGACTCGGCGACCATGACCATGGCCGAGCTCCAGACCGCCTGTGATCTGGCCGTGGCCGATGGTACGCTGACCGAGACGGAAGGCCGCAGTCTGGCCCGTCTGCTCCTGCTGGAGGATTTGGCCGTGGTCGACATCATGACGCCGCGGACCGCGGTCGTTACGCTGCGCCAGGACATGTCGCTGAAGCAGGTGCTGGCCACCGCCCGCCGGGCCGGTTTCAATCGCTATCTCGTCACCGGCGCCGGGGAAGAACGGCCGGTGGGCCTCTTCCACCTGAAGGATCTCCTGGCCTTCGATCCCGTACCCGAGTACCCGCTGCGGCAAGGTCTGCGCGAGTTGCTGTTCGTGCCCGAGAGCAAGGATGTGGCGGCCCTGCTGGCGGAAATGGTGGCCGGCCGGGCCCATCTGGCCGCCGTGGTGGATGAGCATGGCGACTACACCGGGATCGTCACCATGGCCGACTGTCTGCAGGCGTTGCTGGGGCCCGCCGCCGACGTCGGGGGCCACAGCGCGGACGTGGTGCCGCTGGGGGACGGCCGTTGGATTGTCAGTGGACGCACAGATCTGAGAGAGCTGGAGGAGGCCTGTGGTCTGCGCCTGCCGGCCAGCCGGGACTACGTAACGGTTGCCGGCTACCTGATGACTGCTCTGGGCCGGGTCCTGGTCCCAGGCGATCGGGTGACCCTGCCGGAGGCCCGCCTGACGGTCCTTGAAATGGACGGCCACCGGGTCGAGCGCCTGAAAGTGACCCTGCTCGAGGGTGATCGTGTGGCTGGTCGCGTGAGGCCGGCATGACCGACCTGCAGGTAGTCATGATCGCCCTGGGCAGTCTGGCGATGACCGGATTCTTCTCCGGTGCGGAAACCGGCTTCATGACCGTCAGCCGGGTGCGGTTGCTGCGGGGGGCCGATCCGGACGCGCCACGTGTGCGTGCTTTGCTGGCCAGGCTGCGGAATATCGAGGATCCGATCCTGACCTGCCTGATCGGCACCAACCTGTTCAACGTCACCTTCACGGCGGTGGTCACTGCGGCGCTGACTGTCCGCTTCCAGGGGCATGGCGAGTGGCTGAGCGTTCTGGTCAGTTCGGTGATCATCATCCTGTTCGGCGAAATCGTGCCCAAGGTCATGTTCCGGGAGTTTCCGGAGCGGCTGACCCTGTGGGCCACGCCGGCGGTAAGCGCCGCGTCCCTGTTGCTGGGACCGGTGCGCTGGGCCCTGCTGGGCTACACCGGCCTTTGGCGCAAGCTGCTGCCGACGGCCGACGAGATGGGGCAACAGCTTGATCGCCGCAGTCTGGCGGCCCTGCTGCTGACCAATACGGCGCCCAACGCGGGGGACCGACGTTTCGCCGGGACCCTGGACCGCTTTCTGCGGTTGGCCGGACACTCACTGACCCGTATCATGCGTCCGCTCGATGAAGTCGTGCGGGTCGGGCCTGACACGACCGTCGCCGAGTGTTTCCAGGTGGCTTCGGAGTCGGGATTCAGCCGGTTGCCGGTCACCCGCGAGGACGGCCGCCAACTGCAGGCGTACATCCTGGTTCGGGATCTGATCTTTCTGTCCCGCGAAGAGCACGATAGTTTTGTCCCGCGCCGGCTTTGGCGCACATTCTTGCTGGTGGACGAACGCATGTCGCCGTACGAACTTTTCGAGGAGCTGCGCAGCCAGGGCCGGCAGGTGGCGGTCATCGTCGATGTTGCCGGGAACCCGCTGGGCCTGGTGACCCTTGAAGACCTGATCGAAACCGTCATGGGCTCGGTCCGCGACGAGTTTGACAAAAACTGACTGCAGGGGCGGGTCGTGAGGGGCCCGCAAACCTGAGCGAGGAGGAACCATGAGCAACCAGGAAATGTCCAAACACGATCATGTGCTGGCCGGTCTGATGTTCAGCCTGCAGGCGGCGGCCATGCAGCAACTGGGCAAGGTGCAGGATCCGGCCACGGGAGAGGTGGCGGTCCAACTGGATCAGGCCCGGGCCACCATCGATGTGCTGGAGATGTTGAAAGCCAAGTGCCGCACCGATACGCCGGATGATCTGCTCAGGGCTCTGGACGGGGCCGTGATGGATCTCCAACTGAACTATATGGACGAGGTCAAGAAAAGCCGCAAAGCGGCGGCCGAGGCCCCGGCCGAAGTTGGGACCGAGGCCGGCGAGACCGACGGCGAGACCGACGGTGAGACCGACGGTGAGACCGGCACCGAAGCCGCTGGCGAGGCCGGTAACGAAGCTTGAAGCCAATCCCGCGGCAGATGTTGGAGCTCGCCCTGGTGACGGCCCTGTTGGTCGCCGGGCCCGCCCTGGGACAGGACCGGCCGCCGCCGGTGCGCGACCCGGTGGGGACGGATCCGTCCCTGCACCAGGATTCGGTACGCCTGACCCGGCTGACTTCGGCGGTCATGCCGCCCGACGGTCTGCTGGCTGTCGGACTGCGCGGGCAGCAGTACAGCACGGTGTTGATCCTCAACGAGTTTCTCAACCGGATTGACCAGGCCGACTACAGCCTGAGCCTCGAAGCCGGCCTGCTGCCCTGGCTGCACGGATGGATCGAAGTCCCCTGGCGCACCTGGTCCGGCGGCCAGGACTGGGTGCCGCCCACGGGCTCCGGCCTGGGCGATGGCAGCTGGCAGTTGGTGATGGGCCATGGTGTCGGTGGTCGGACTCTGCATCTGGCCCTGGTTGGTGGCGGTAACCTGCCCATCGGTGACCAGGCCAGCGGCCTGGCCGAGGGCGTGTTCTCACCCCAGGTGGCGGCAGCGATGACCCTGGTGTTCTGGCGCGAAAGTGCCGTGCCGGAAATGCGCCTGCACCTGAATCTGGGCCGCACCTGGAACCGGGCCGAAGAGACCGGCTATGGCACCGGCACCGCGTTGCTGAACCCGTGGCCGCCCCGTTACCAGTCAGCGGCGGCCGCCGGCGGTTCCGAACGCAATGACACGACAGACCTGGGTGTGGGCCTCGAATTCCGGGCCGGCAGCAGCAGCCTGTGGGTTGAGTATAGCCAACAGGTATTTCGCCACAACCAGACAGTCAGCCGCAGCGAGCAGATGCGCATGCTGGGCGCCGGGTTGCGCTGGGGGCTGGTCGAGGGCTGGGCCGTGCACGGCAACTACCTGGTCAGCCTGGCCGATGACGATGAGAGCACGCCCTGGTGGCCCGGCTATCCGGACATGATCATGAGCGTCGGGGTTTCCCGCCAGTTCGGTTTTGGCGGGGCTGACCAGGATCATGACGGCGTCCGGGATCGACTGGACCGTTGCCCCCGGCAAGCCGAGGATATCGACGGCTACCAGGACGGCGACGGCTGTCCCGATCTGGACAACGATCAGGACGGTGTGCCGGACAGCGTTGACGCGGCCCCGAATGAGCCCGAAGACTACGATGGTTTCGAGGACGGCGACGGCGTGCCGGACTACGACAATGACCAGGACGGGATCCCGGACCGGGACGATCTGTGTCCCGACGAAGCGGAGGACTTCGACGGCCACGCCGACGACGATGGCTGTCCCGACGACTTCGTTGACCGGGACGGCGATGGCGTGGAGGACAGTCGGGATGCCTGTCCGGACGAGGCCGAGGACCAGGACGGGTTCGAGGACGACGACGGTTGCCCCGAATACGACAACGATCTGGACGGCATACCGGACGACCGCGACAAGTGCCCGAACGAGGCCGAAGACTACAACGGCACTGATGATGACGACGGCTGTCCGGATGATGCGCAGACCAGAGCCTTGATCCGCTTGCCGGTTGACCGGACTCGTGTGGCTGCCTTATCTTGCCGCCTTGCACGCAATGGACTCCATGACCGCCCGAAGGGGGCCTGATGTTCGATCGGCAGCAGGATCTGAAAACCATTCGCCGCTGCAAACGCGGCGAAGAGGCCGCCTTCGCGGAGATCCTGGACCGTTATCGCGGTGCCATCTACAACCTGTGCTACCGCATGACCCGCAACGCCGAGGACGCGCGGGATCTGGGCCAGGAAGTCTTCATCAAGGTCTTCTCGCTGCTGGACCGGTTTGACGAAAACTACGCCTTCAGCAGTTGGCTGTTCCGGATCGCGACCAACCACTGCATCGACCATCTGCGGCGCAATCGGCTGCGGTTTCTCTCGCTGGAAGGGTCGGTGGGCCAGGATGGCGAGGAATACGAACTGCAGTTGCCGGATGCCGGACCCGGTCCGGACGCGGTTCTGCAGCGCAAGCAGGTGCTCGAGCGGCTGGGCGAGGTCATCAATGAGCTGCCGCCGCACTACAAGGCCATCACCCTGCTGCGACATGACCAGCAACTGAGCTACGAGGAGATCGCCGAGATCCTGTCGCTGCCCCTGGGCACGGTCAAGGCCCGTATCCACCGGGCCCGGCGTCAGATCCAGCAACTGCTGGCCGTTCGTTCCTACGACATATGAGGGAGCCGGAGGGATGGGAAAACCGGAAAATTTGTGCAACAAAGACCCCGAAGGGCCGTAACCCCCAGGCAGGCGGGTGATCGAGTCACTGTCGGGGGATAAGACACCTGCCCACTAAGGGGGCGAGACGAATCCGGGTTCCGGCCCGCTTCGTTTCCCCCCATTACAGATTTCGCCTGTTTTCCACCGGTGGGCCGTCGGGGCCCGGGGTTGGGGAAGGAGCCGACAATGAACGGCAAGCAACAGGATCCTGGACAGGAGCGGACAAGGCCGTTGGCTTGTCCCGACTGTCGCGAAGGCCTGCAGGAATACCTGGACGGGACGCTGGACAAGAAGCTGTCTCTCCGGTTTTTTCTGCACCTGCGGGATTGCGGTAGCTGTCAGCATGAATACGAACAGCTGCAAGGCCTGTTCGAGTTACTGGAGAATCTGCCCCGTCACGAGGCGCCGGCCGACTTTGATGAGGCGATCCTGGCCTCGGTGCCCTATGCTGCCTACCGGGCCATGGAGCCGTTGCGCCGTGAACGGGTTCCGGTCTATCTGGAAGAGCACTTTCTGCCCCGCCTTGTGCGTTCGCCGATCACGCGCTTGACCGGGCTGGCCGTGGCGGCTGTCGGGGTGGGAGCTGCGCTGGTTTCCGCCGGGCCGGACTGGCTGCCTGTCGTGGCGGTGGTGGGTGTCGTGCCCGAGTTGTTGGTGCGTTTGCAGGGCCTGGGGCGCCGGGTCATTGCTCCGGGAAGGGCAGAAGGCTGACCAGGATGGCCAAAATGTGCGAGGCAGGTGCTGAGCGTAACGGCGACTCCGGCCGGAGGCGTATTTCGGCGCTCGCACATGCGGTACGCGGGAACCTGGGTTTCGATTTCGTCTGGTTGCTAGCCTTGAGCCTGCTGGCTCAGGGCTTTTTGCTGGGCCTGGCACAGGCTCAGATCGTGGAAGACCCTCCGTCCCCGCCGAACACACCCGAGGCGCCGGTGGCCGAACGGCCCGGAGTCGAGGTGTCGGCCAGTCTGACGACCAATCGCGATTCACTGATGGCGGAAATCCGCGTCTATTCCGAGATGATCCGGGGGCTCAGGGATTCCCTGGCCAGCGACGGGCCGAATCTGCGGCTGTCGGGAGCCCAGCGGGAAAAGCTTGAGGGCAGTATCCAGGATATTACCCAGGTGATCGAACGGATCAGCTCCGAGCTGTCGCGCATGGAGTTCGAGATCAAGGACAATCGTATTTCCCTGGTCAACGAGTCCGGCGAAGGCATCATCATCAATGTGCCGGAGGACCTGGACGAACAGGTCAGTCAGGGGATCGAGGCTCTTACCAAGATCATTCTCAGTGAACTGCCGGACTCGGTTGATTTCGATCAGGGACGGAACTGGGATTGGACCCGGTTCCGGCCGGAACCGCCGCCGCCGTCCCGCCGGGTGATCAACGGCAATATCGTCAAAGTCTGGGACGATGTGGACATCTCGGCCACGGAAGATGTCCGCGGCAACGTCGTGGTGATTTTCGGCGACGCCGAGGTGGCCGGGCGTGTGGACGGCGATGTGGTGGCCGTGTTGGGCAACGTGACCTTGCTGGATTCGGCCGAAGTCACCGGCAGCGTGGTGACAGTAGGCGGTTTTCTCGAGCAGGAACAGGGGGCCCAGGTTGACGACGTGGTGGTCCTGGACCCGCTGCGAGTCGACAACGGCGGCGGCTGGCTGGATATATTCAGCCACGACGGCCTGTCCTTCCTGATTTGCCAGGGTGTTTTCCTGTTGACGGTCTTGATGGCTGCGATTGCGGTTGCGGTCACGCCGCGGCGCCGATTCGAGAGTATCATCGGTCATCTGAAACAGAATGTCGGGGCCAGTCTGGGCCTGGGCGTGGTGACGGCCCTGGGGGGCCACCTGCTGGTGGCGGTCCTGATGGCGGTATTGGTGCTCACGGTGATCGGCGTACCGTTGGCACTGCTGGTGGGGTTGGGCTTGCTGGTGGCTGTGGTGGTCTCGGTCGCCGTTTGCAGCGCCGTGGTCGGCGAACGTCTGTGCGCTCTTTTTAGCGATCAATGTCATTCGCCGTGGCTGGTCATGGTCGTGGGGATGGCGGCGCTGCACACCGTGAGTTTCCTGGGGTCCTTGCTGGGGATGGTCAGCGGGGCCGATTCGGCAGCGGCGGCGCTGGTGGCCCTGGGGGTCATGATCAAGGCCGGGGCCTACCTGCTGGGACTGGGGGCGCTGGTGTTGTCCAGAGCCGGGAGCCGGTTGCCCGCCAGTTGATCGTTGGCCGGCATCGAACAGGAAGCCGCAGGGCCCCCTCTGGACAGGGGGCTGTTTTGTTATTATCCTCATATATAAGCGCAAAAACCCCCACAAATTGGGGGAAATTACCCAAAACGTTCAAAAATGGGCGATATCTTGGCCACCGGCCAGGGTGACTGCAGCAGTGAAACGAGATAATCAACATCGGCTGGACACAGTAACCAGAGCGTAGGCAACATGTTGTGAGGGAGGAAGGGAATCCTCGCCAGTGAGGCGTCACTGGGTGGGGATTTTTGCGGTTTTGGTACAATATCTGCGGTATCAGATCCAGGAAGCGCAAGTGTTACTGGTACGGGACCAGGCTTCCCCAAGAGGGTTCAGGATGGCAGAAAAGGGACGGTAACGGTGAACAAGGGATTCCACAGCAAGCTGCAGACGATAGCCGGCCTGGCTTTCGTCGCCATGCTTTGCCTGCTGGTCTCCCATGATGCCGCTGCCGTGGAAGTGCGGCAGTTTGCCAACGGGATCACCGCGACGATCCATACGCCCAATGAGATCCTGGCCCAGGTGAAGTCCGGCGCCGGTGGCGAGACGATCGAGCTGCAGACCACCAACGGCACGGTCGCCCTGACCGCCACCACCGTCAGCATGGTTCCCTTCGACCTGCAGTATGTCAGCGACGCTCTGGCCAGCATGCGGAACATTGGTGCGGGCGTAGAAGTGAACGTCTACATCCTGCCGGCCTATCCGGCCGAGACGGACGGCAGTTTTGCCCGCCGGGACGACATCTACCTGGCTCCCGGGACAGCCTTTGTCGACGAGAGTACCGTCGCCTATATCACGACTCACGAGATGGGACACGTTCTGACCTGGGCCTTCATGGACGGCGTGACGGCGCGCTGGGATGCCTACCTGGACTTGCGTGGCCTGGACGCCGACCTGAACGGCCCGCAGGCCATCCACGCCGACCGGGCCCGCGAGATTCTGGCCGAGGACATCCGCTTCCTGTTCGGGGGCAACCAGGCGACGATGTCCGGCAGCATCGAGAATCACAACCTGGTCCTGCCCAATCAGGTCATGGGCCTGCAGGAACTGCTTTCCGGCTTCTTTGCCGCACGGGATACGAGCCCGCTGTTGGCCGCCAGTTCCGCTTTCCCGAATCCCTGCAATCCCCTGACGACGATCGCCATGGCCGTGCCCGGCGGGACGCTGGCCGATGGCGGCGAAGCCGTGCTGAGGGTGTTTGATACGCGGGGCGCCCTGGTGACGAAAATCGTGGGCGGCGTGCTCGCCAATGGCCGGGTGGCCATCCAGTGGAACGGGACGATGCAGAATGGTACCGGAGTTGCTTCGGGACACTACCTGTACGTCATGCAAGCCGGTGGCCTGACGGCCAGGGGCTCGGTGACGTTGGTGCGCTGACAAAGGAAATGGTCTGAATCTGATTCATTGCTCTCGCCTGGCTTGGAATCACGAATGGACACGAATGAGGGAGATGCCGTCCCGGGCGCGGAATTGCCGCTGGGCGGTGGGCGACAACAACAGGAGAGGGATCATGAAAACGACCATAATGCTATTGCTTGGGCTGGGACTGTTCGGTCTGGCGCTGGCCGGCTGCAGCAGCGACGAGGCCACGCAACCGCTTGACACCCCGCGCGTACCGGTGGCCCAGCAACTGACAAGCAACGACGACGTCTTCGAGGCCAACCCGATCTACTCGCCCGATGGCAACTGGATTCTGTTCGAGTCCGATGCCGCCGGGAATCGCGATATCTGGCGCATGCCCGCCGCGGGCGGGATCCCGCAGCAACTGACGACGAGCACGGCTTTCGACAGTTCACCCTTCTGGTCGCCGGACGGCACCCGGATCGTGTTCGAGTCCGACCGGACGGGCCGCAAGAATATCTGGACGCTCGATGTGTCCACGCCCGGGGCGGAGCCTGTTGCGCTGACCACCGGCGACTTGGATGACGGCAGCCCCGCCTGGTCACCCGATGGCACGCGCGTCATCTACGAGTCGAACCGGGCCAAGGTCGGCGGGACCGATCTCTGGGTTTCCCCGGCGACCGGCGGCGAGGCCTTGCGGATTACCGAGACGCCTGAAGGCGTGTACCATCGTACGGCGGACTGGTCGCCCGATGGGACCCGGGTGGTCTTCGAGTCGAACCGGGAAGATGGTGCGCCAGCGCTGTACACCATGAGCGCGCTTGGTGGCGTGGCCCGGCGGATCACGCAGTTGAACGGATACGAGGGGCACCCGTCCTGGTCCGCGGACGGGTTGGAGATCGCCTACGAGAGCACCAACAGCGGCACGATGGAAATCTGGGTCGTGGCCGCCACCGGTGGTGACACCTTCCGCGTGACCAACAACGGCGGCTACTGGCCACGCTGGTCGCCGGACGGGACGGCGATCGTGTATGCCGTCTATGGGGATGGCGAGCCGAATATCTGGTCGGTGCAGGCCGACTGGTAGCTCCGGGCCATGGCAACGAAAAGCGGCCGCTCGGTGAGGAGCGGCCGCTTTTGTATTTGGCATCCCCAACGGGGATCGAACCCGTGTTGCCGCCGTGAAAGGGCGGTGTCCTAACCACTAGACGATGGGGACGCCTGATCTCTGAGCGCAGAAAGCTACTGCCTGCCTCGGTTCTTGTCAAATTCTACCCGAAGTGGCGGTCAGCCGCCAGGCTCCGGCAGCGGTCAACGGGCCGCCTCGGCCAGCAGAATCGCCGAGGTGCGAGCCCCCTGCCAGAAGTTTTCCAGGTGAAATTTCTCGTTGGGTGAATGGATGTTGTCGGTGGCCAATCCGTAGCCCAACAGCAGCACCGGGGCCTTGAGGCACTCCTGGAAGGTGCGGACGATGGGAATGCTGCCGCCCTCGCGAATAAAAACCGGCGGCGCGCCGAAGCCTTTTTCCAGGGCCGTCATGCCGGCCTGCATCATCGCGGACTGGCGCGGCACGAGCACCGGTTTGGCGCCATGGTGGTCGATCACCTTGACCGTGACGCCGGTCGGCGCGATCTGCTCGACGTAGGCGGCAAACGCCGTCGCGATCTGCGCCGGGTCCTGGTTCGGGACCAATCGCATGGAGACCTTGGCCATGGCCTTGGCCGGGATGATGGTCTTGGCGCCTTCGCCGCCGTAACCGCTGAGCAGGCCGTTCACATCGCAGGTGGGGCGCCCCCACATGCGTTCCAGGGTCGTGTAGCCGGCCTCGCCGAAGGGGGCCGGCGCCCCGGTTTCCTGTTGCAGGATCTCGTCGGTGTAGCCCAGGGCCGCGAAGCCGTCGCGCTCGTCCTGATCCAGTTCCAGGACGTCGTCGTAGAACCCGGGCACCAGGCAGCGCCCGTCCTCGTCCTTCAGCTTGGCGATGATTTCGGCCAGGGCGTTGGCCGGGTTCTGGACCGTGCCGCCGTAGCTGCCCGAGTGCAGGTCCATGGCGGGGCCGCTGACCTGTATTTCCATGTATGCCAGCCCTTTAAGGCTGTAGCAGATGCCCGGCGTGGTTTCGTTGTAGAGGGTCGTGTCGGAGATGATGATCGCGTCGCAAGCGAGTTTGTCGGGGTTCTCCTCGGTGTACCGGTAGATGCTGTGGCCACCGCATTCCTCTTCGCCCTCGATGATGAACTTGACGTTGACCGGCAACTCGATGCCCTGGCGGATGTACGCCTCGACGGCCTTGATGTGGGTGTAGACCTGGCCCTTGTCGTCGCTGCTGCCGCGAGCGTAGAGGATGCCGTCCTCGACGCGGGGTTCGAACGGGGGCGTGTCCCACAGCTCCAGCGGGTCGACCGGCTGCACGTCGTAGTGGCCGTAGAACAGCAGCGTCTTGCGGTCGGGCCGTTGTTCGGTCTCGGCGTAGATCAGGGGGTGGCCACCCAGGTCGTGCACTGCGACGGCCAGCCCCAGTTCGCGCAGTTCATCGGCGACGAAAACCGAGGCCCGCTGGGTGTCCTGATCGTGCTCACTCTCGGAACTGATACTGGGGATGCGCAGGAACTCACACAGCTGGTCAAGGTGCTGCTGGCGGTTGGCGTCGAGGTACGCGAGCACTTTTTCGCTGGCCATCGGATTCTCCTTCTGCTAGTTTTTGGCTCCTGTGAGCCGATTGAGGTCTATTTACGATCCGGCTGCAGAGAGCCTCGCGGGGCGGTCGAGTACAGGTCAGGAGGGAAAACTACTCTTGACAGCGGCTGCTGTCGAGGCGATTGTGTCGCAGCTTGCCGGACGCTTGGGTTATTCGCGGATTTGGACTCTCCGAAGCCTTGAACAAACCCCGGTACATGGAATCCGGCGCTGGAATTCAAATTTCCGCCAATGCCGCCTGTCGCCTGCCGCGACCGGGGACATTGGCAGAACCACAAAGCTAGGGAGGACCCCAATGGCTGACATGATCATCAGCAAGAGCAAGACCAAGGAATCCGTCAAGGAATGCAACGTGTCCGGTGAATTCTACCAGGCTCTGGACGGCAAGGTGCGCGACCTGATCGCCGCCGCCGAGAAGCGCGCCGTGGAGAATGGTCGCAAGACCGTGCGTCCCTGCGATCTGTAGGCACCGATAAAAAACCCGTTCCGGCCGGCCACTCTGGTGGCTGTCGCCTGGACGACGGGATGCAGGCGGGAACCCGATTGGGTTCCCGCCTGCTTTTGGCTGTCACCCCGGGACGACGGTCGCGTGGCTCAGGGTCACTGTCGGGTTGCACCGTCCAGGTCGTGATCGGCGGCAGATGTCGGATACCGCCCAGCCCCGGGCTTCCGGCCCTTGGCCCGCCCCTTGCCGTGAGGGCTTCGCCGCATCACGAGAGGGGCTGACCATGACCATACGCCGGACCGCTCGGGTCAGGGCGGGAGCGCTCGAGGGCATTGACGGGATCGGTGTCACGGCTGAAGTCGATATCAGCCGGGGATTGCCCGGGTTTCACCTGGTGGGGCTGCCCAATGCCGAGGTGCGTGAGAGCCGCGAGCGAGTCCTGTCAGCCCTGCGTAACAGCGGCTGCAAGGTCCCGTTGGGCAAGATCACCGTCAATCTGGCCCCGGCGGACCTGCGCAAGACCGGGGCTTCCTGCGACCTGGCGATCGCCCTGGGAGTGCTGGCGGCGGGTCGGGTGATCGAATGGGGGCCCTCGTGCCGCATGGGCGCTACTTTCCTGGGCGAATTGTCCCTGTTCGGCGAAATTCGGGCCGTGCGCGGATTGCTGAGCATGGTCCTGGCTGCGGCCGCTGCGGGGGCGGCAACGGTCATCGTGCCGGCTGTCCAGGTCCCCGAGGCGCGGTTGGTGACCGGTATCGAAGTCGTGGGCGTGCGCTCGCTGGCCCAGGCGGTTCAATGGTGGCAGGGCGGTCAACTGCCAGCCTGCGCCCAGGCCGCTGACCGCCCGGAAGTGGCCTCGGCGGCGTTGCCCTCGCGTCTGTGGTGCGACCTGACCGGGCAGCCGCTGGCGCGCAAGGGAGCAACCGTGGTGGCCGCCGGTGGTCATCACTGCCTTTTGGTGGGGCCGCCGGGGACGGGAAAAACCCGTTTGGCCCGGCTATTGGGCCGGGCGGGACCGCCGCTGTCGGCGGCAGACGCCCTGGAAGTGATGCGTATCCACGGTGCGGCGGGACTCGGTTCGCCGGCCGGTGAGGTGATGGCCAGGCCGTTCCGGGCGCCTCACCATTCGATCACCCGCGCTGGCTTGATCGGCGGGGGCACGAGCCTGCGGCCGGGAGAAGTGACGCTGGCCCACGAGGGAGTTCTTTTTCTGGATGAGGCCTCGGAGTTTGCGGCGGCGGTGCTGGACAGTTTGCGGGAGCCGCTGGAGGACGGTCGTGTGACCGTGGTCCGCGGGCATGGCGTGCGCACCTATCCCGCCCGGTTCCAGTTGGTCGCCGCCATGAATCCCTGTCGCTGTGGATTCCTGGGGAGCGGATTCAGGACCTGCAGTTGCCGCCCCGCCGAAATCAACCGCCATTGGTCGCGGCTGTCAGGGCCGCTGCTCGACCGAATCGACGTCTTTCTGGAAGTGGGGGACTGGCAGGGGGATTTCCTCTCTCGGCAGGATGGGGCGGTCGGCCGCCGGGATGCGGCCGCGGGCTGGCGTGATGATCCCAGCCCCGCAGACCTGGACCGGGCCCGGGAGTGCCTGCAGGAATGGCGTCGTGGCGCGCTGGCGGAACTGCTGAGCGCTGCGGCGGCCCGGTTCCTGGATGATGCCCGCCGTCCGCTGGGCCTGTCCCTGCGTGGTGTGGAGCGCTGTGTGGCGGTCGCCGCGACTATTGCCGCCCTGGATGGCAAAACCGGCATCGGGACGGAACAGGTGCAGGAGGCATTGGAATTCCGCCTGGACCTGGCGCATCCTTGAGGCGCCCATGAAAAACGGGGCAGCACTCGGCTGCCCCGTTCAAGAACCTGTCGGCGCCGGTCTAGAAACTGCCCTGAACCCCGATCGACCACTGCAGCAAACTCAACGTTGAGGGCGTGAACTCCGTCACCCGGCGTTCGCTCAGCACTCCATCGACAATAGGGTACTCGTTGAGCGGGATGAGTGTAGTGCCGTCGTTGAGCTCCAGAAAGTAATCGGCCGGTGTCCACTGGAGTTCATTGCGGTGCATGAGGACTTCGAACCGGACGGAAATGGCCCGGTCCGCGAGCAGGCGCAGGCCGCCGCCGAAATTGAGATCCAGGGCCGAGGCCGACCCGGCGGTGTAGTTCGAATTCATGTCGTACCAGATGTTGCCCACGCCGCCGGTGAGGTACGGATGCCAACGGCCGCTGCCGTCACCGCCAATGGCCAGCGGGTAGACCACGGCGTTGATCCCGGTCTGCAGAGTGATCAGCGAGCGGGCTTCCGCGTCGAACTCGCCCAGGGGCGGATTGGGTACCGGCACCGGGGGGGGCGACTCGTTCTTGCGGCTGAACGTATTGGAGATCGTGGACGTGTACTCGGAGATGGAAACGCCGGACCAGCCCTCGATCCCCAGCCAGTTGGTGATCCCGTAGCCGATGCGGAGGGTGGGGGCGAAAGCGGACTCACCCTGGATCTTGACGTCACCCCAGAAGGTGGAGTCGGTGTTGTATTTGTAGATGATCTGGTCGTGCTGCAGCAGGGTCTTGTTCAGATTCAGGAAGCCGATACCCAGACTGACTTCAACCGCATTCTTCTTCAGACCGGGTTCCCAGGCGTTTTCTTCCTCTTCCGCCAGATCGAGGTCATCGGCGGCTGTCGCGCCGTCACGCAACAATTTGAACTTCTTGCCGGTATACTCAGGAACGGGCTTGAGGCCGTCGTCCTGGGCAAAGACTGAACTGCAGGCCAGGACAAGGGCCACGATGATCAAGGCAGACAATGTTCTTCGGGACAT
The DNA here is from genome assembly GCA_024277025.1 of Candidatus Krumholzibacteriota bacterium. Taxonomy (GTDB): domain Bacteria; phylum Krumholzibacteriota; class Krumholzibacteriia; order LZORAL124-64-63; family LZORAL124-64-63; genus JAGRNP01. The sequence goes on from JAJRWA010000077.1 coordinate 30,761, forward strand.
GAAACGGCTCCTGTCCGGGGCGTTGCCCGGTGCTCGCGGGGATGCAGCCTGAAAGTCTAATGGATTAATTTCAGGTGCGACGCCTTGAGTGTCAATAATAAATGGCAACCCTTTTGGCGGTCGCAGGTGATTTCCGTATACTGACGGCACCCCGACGAGCAACGAAAGAGTTGATTCTTGGTCTCACGCGCAATTCAAAAACATGGCTGCCTTGCTGGTTGGCGGCACTTCTGGCGCCTGTCTGGCGGGCTGATTGTCCTGTTTTGGGCAATGGCCGCCCAGGCCGTGGAGTTCCCCGGGCCGGTCAGCCTGCCGCAGGATGGGGCGTCTCTGGCGGTTACGCGCGTGAGACTGCCGGCAGCGGATCGGGACTACTTTGTCACCGGCAGCGGTGGTGGTTTCCTCAATCTGAACCGGTTCAATCCATTCAACGGTTTTTTTACCGTGTTGCAGCGCCTGCATCTTGGTGGCGAGGTGAGCGCGGTCGTGCCCTGGCAGGGTGTGGACGCGCCGGCGGTCGGCTTGGTGGTCGCCACCCGCAACCCGGACCGGGTTCTGCGTCTGCAGGTGAATGGAGATTTTCCGTACCTCGAAGTCCTGGCTGAAGTCGCCCTGGAGGAAGATCCGGGGGGCCTGGCCTTCGTCGGGAACGTCCCCGCCGGACCCATGGAACTGGCGGTCTCGCTGCCGGGTGTCGACCGGGTCGTTTTTCTGGGCGACCGCGCCGGCGTCTGGTCGGTGGTGTCCGAGACGGCCACCGGCGACGGGCCAGCGAGTCTCGTCGGGGTGGATCTCGATGGCGACGGTGTGCGGGAACTGGTGGTTGCCCAGTCCGGGCCGTTGTCCGGGACGCTGGGCATCCTGCGACGCGCGCCGGATGGAACCTATCCCCTGACGACGGTGACGTTGCCGGGAGTCGCGCCAGGGCTGGTTGCCGCCCATGATCTGGATGGCGACGGCCGGCTTGAACTGGCCGTCGCGGTTGCTGGCGTTCCGGAGGTGGTTTTCTACGCCGACGCAGCCGGCAGCCTGCAGGAAGTGAATCGCGCGACCCTGACTTTCACGGCCCAGACCATTCATTTGGTCGAACTGGCCGATGGTGCGCCGGGGCTCTTTGTGGCTCGTGCCGAGCGCGGATTGCTGGAATTTGCCGGCCTGTATGGTGGCCAATGGCAGCGTATAGATACCTATTACCCGGGCTGCCGTCCGCATGATTTCGGCTTTGTGGACCTGGATGGCGATGGTCTGGACGATCTGATTTCCGTCGGCGGGTCCGGCAATGTCCTGACGGGGATGCTGGGTGACGGGCGACCGGGCTTTGCCGGGTTCCCCGCGTTGAGCCTGGACAGGAACCCCGGATCCTTCGTCAGTGAGGATATCGACGGCGACGGGCGGGAGGATCTGCTCCTGTCGGACGCGAACCAGACGACGCTGAGCTTGTCGCGGGGGCTGCCGGATGGTTCGCTGAGCCACACGCCGGTGTCTCTGGAACTGGATTTCACGCCCGGTTACATCCTGGCCGTCGAGTTGGACGGGGATCCGGGCCTGGAATTGGCGGTGCTGGATATTGTGGCTGCCGACCTGGTGCTGCTGGATCTGTCCCCAACCTTCGTGTTGACGGTGCTGTCGCGCAATCCGGTCGGCTCGTTCCCCCATTTCATAGATGCCGGTGACCTGGATGGGGACCAGTTCGTCGATCTGGTTGTGCTCACCCAGGACACACCTGAAGTGGCCGTGCTCTACGGCGCCGGGGACGGGACCGTGTCCGAGACGGTGCGGGTGGGCTTCGACAATCCGGCGCGCAGGATCGTGCCGCTGGACCTGGACGCCGATGGCCTGCTGGACCTGGCGGCCGCCGACGGCATCAGCCGGGTCTGGACCCGCACCAATACCAACGGGCGGCAGTTTGACAACCAGTCCTTCGTCAATGCGGGCAGCGGTGCGATCTATTTGGCCACCGGGGATCTGGACGGGGATCTGGACGACGACCTGGTCGTGGTCAACCGGTCCGAGAATACGCTGTCTTTCCTGGAGAATGACGGCAGCGGTTTTCTGGTGAGACGCATTGGCGGTCATGCGCTGCCCGGGCAACCGGCGGGCATGGTGCTGGCCGATTTCGACCTGGACGGCCGCCTGGATGTGCTGCTGAACCTGCAATCCGAAGAGGCCCTGGGCCTGGTTTTTGGGGTGGGGGACTGGAGCTATTCCCTGACCGAGGAATACCAGGGCGGGCCGGACATGGCGGGTATTGATACCGCAGATTTCAATCTGGACGGGGTGCCGGACATCCTGGCCCTCGACCGATCGCTGCTGTTGGGACTGACCCTGTTGAACGGGGATCCGGGCCAGGTAGCCGTGGCGCCGACCGCTCTGACCGGTGGCTGCCGGGACGGCCGGTGGGAGCTGCGGGTCAAGCCGGACCGACCCGGACCCTGGCGGCTGGAACTGAAGCGGGAAGACCGCTGGCAGGTCGTTATGGCCGACGGTCAGGCTCTGATCGGCGAACGGGACTATGACGCCGGGACCTGGACTTTGCGACTGGACCCGACCGAAGTGGCGCTCTTCACGGTGCCGGGCGGCAGTGGCCTGCTGGCCCGGCTGTCAATCGGGGCGGGGGCCGATCGGGAGGATCAGGTCTGGACCCTGAGTGGTGGCTGCGGCGTGGCGCCGGATCTCTCCCTGCCCCGGGTCCGGTGGCAGAACGAGCCCTGGCCCAACCCCTTCAATCCCTCGGTGCGGGCCCGGATCCGGCTGGAGCGCGGTGGACCGCTCCGGGTGGCGGTCTACGATCTGGCGGGGCGCCAGGTGGCCGTTCTGGCCAGTGGTGAATTCCCCTCCGGCAGCTACGAGGTCCGTTGGGACGGTCTGGCTGATGGGCGCCCGGCGGCTGCGGGCCTGTACCTGATGCGGGTCGAGGCGCCCGGCGTGCGGCTGCAGCGGAAGCTGATGTTGATCAAGTAGTCAGGCTGTTGCGTCGCCGAGGTACCGGACTTCTTCCTGCAGAGCGAGACCGAACTTCTGCCTGACCGCCTGCTTCATGCGGGCGGCCAGGGCCAGGACATCGGAGCTGGACGCGCGGCCCCGGTTGATTATCATGTTGGCGTGCCGGGGAAAGACCTGCGCGTCGCCCTCCCGGAAGGACAGGGCGCCGGCTTCTTCCAGGAGTTTGCCGGCCGCCCGGCGGCGTTCGCCCGGCCGGGCCGGCGGCAGATTGCGGAACCAGCTGCCGGCGCTGGGCAGGTCGACGGGATGCTTGCGGCGGCGATCGGCGATTCTTTCGGCCCGGTCCGCCGCCGCGGCGGCCACGTCGCCCCGGGTCAGCCGCAGGCCCACTTCCAGCACGAGATGGCCGGATTCACGCAGGTCGGTCGCGCGGTAGCGGAAGCCGAAGGCCTCCGGGCCGACCGTCTCGACGCGGCCATCGGGCGTCAGGATGGTGGCCTCCACCAGAAATTCGCCTATTTCATGGCCGTAGCAGCCGGCGTTGCCGACGACCGCGCCGCCAACCGTGCCGGGGATGCCGCTGGCGAATTCCAGGCCAGTGAGGCCCAGGTCGAGGGTGCGGGCGATCAGATCGTCGAAGGGAAGGCCGGCACCCACGTGGACGACCTCGCCCCGGCAGTCCAGGCGCCGGGATGCGGCGCAGAGGATAATGCCGGAGTATCCGCGGTCTGCGGCCAGGATGTTGCTGCCGCCGCCCAGCACGAACACGGGAACGTCGTTTTCCCTGGCCAGGGAGTGGAACCGACGCGCCTGTTCCGGGTTACGCACTGGGCAGACCAGTGCGGCTTTCCCACCAATGCCCAATGTCGTCAGTTCGCGCAGGGGTACGCCCGGCCGGACCAGCGCCTGGTCGGCTGTCGACAGTGTCCTGAGGATCTGTGGCACATTCACGGCAATACTGCTTCCATTGGCCTGGGTGCGTCCCGGTCAAGGATGACCGCGCCGGGCGCATTCGTCAACCCGGGTTGGCATTACCGGGAGCCAAGGGGTACCTTTGGAGCTTGCAGGGGAACATCGGGCAAAGGATGCGTACCGTTGACGGAACTGAACTTTCCGCGGCCGGATTTTTCCGGGGGCACACCACAGGACAGGCGAATCATCAGAGGGGCCATTGCGGTGTCTCTGTTGCTGCATGTCGTGCTGGTTGCCGCGACCTGGAAAATCCCGTTCAAGCCGCGCCCGGAAGACCTGCCGCCCCCGGACCTGAGCCGCTCGGTCGAGCTGATTCTGGTGCCCGATGAGGCCGAGGCCCCGGCTGAGAGTGATCAGCCGTCGACTTACGTCTCGGTGCCGGAACGCCAGGCTGCGGACCAGGCCCCGGATGATCCCGACTATCTGGCCCTGCACCATTCGGTGGCGGCGGACAACAAGCTGGGTGATTCGGAAAAGCCGTCGGCCGATCAGGAAAGCGAATACAACATGGTGCAGATCCAGAAGGAAGAGCTGGACGGCGCCGGTGGTGTCGAGTATTCGCCCCAGCCCGATCCGCAGCAGGATCCGGCGACCAGCCAGCGTGAGAGCGGGGCTGAGGGCGCGGCCGAGAGCGCGGATCGCAGCGAACAGGAACTCACCGAGGGGGAGTGGGCCCTGCCCCGCGAAGAGGCCGAATCCGGTGGCGAGACCGAGGGTGACAAGAAAGACGAGGTCACCGATGACAAGCCGCAGCTCGAGGACTGGTGGGGCGGGCAGGAGAATCCGTCGATCCTGAAGCAGGGCGACCAGGGACAGACCGGTGACCGCGGTTTCGATTTTGACCAGGAGGCCACCGGTTCGGTGACCTCCGGTGTGGCGGTCATCGACGAGTTCCAGCTCAATACCGTGCAATGGGACTGGGCGCCGTGGATCCAGGTCTTCGGCAACGAGCTGCACCGGCACTGGGTGCCGCCTTACGCGTATCGTTTGGGTCTGATCAACGGCACGACGGTCATCCGGCTGGTGGTGGAGAAGGACGGGCGGCCCAGCAGCATGGAGATCCTGGCGGAAGACGGGCATTCTTCGCTGCATGACGCCTCGTTGGCGGCCCTGAAGGCCTTTGCGCCGTATTTGCCCCTGCCGGATCACTTTCCGGAAGAGAATCTTGTGATCACCCTGAGTCTGCACTATCCTGCGTTCCGGCGTTGAGGTGGGCCGCGGGCGGGACGCGATTCCCGTCACCAATGTTTCCTGGGAGGAATGACAGCACATGTGGGAAATGATACTGGCCGGACGCTACATGATGATTCCCATCACCATCGCCTCCTTGGTGGGCCTGACGGTGATCATCGAGCGCATGATCGTGCTGCGGCAGCGGCGCATCATCGTGCCGGAGATCGCCGGCGCCGTGGAGACGCTTTCGGCGAGCCAGGACCTGTCGGTGGCCTACGCCATCTGCGAGCGGCATCCCGGGCCCTTTGCCAACGTCGTCAAGGCGGGTCTGGACCACGCGCAGAACGATTGGACGATCGTCAGGGACGTGCTGGAGGAAGCCGGGCGCCAGGAGGCCACGCTGCTGACCCGTCGGCTGGGTATTCTGGAGACGGTGGCCGCCGTTTCGCCGCTGCTCGGCCTGCTCGGGACGGTCGTGGGCATGATCCGGGTTTTTGCGACGATTTCCCTGGCGGGGCTGGGCAATCCCGAGACCCTGTCCAGTGGTATCAGCGAGGCCATGGTCACCACGGCGGCCGGCCTGATCATCGGTATTCCGGCCCTGGTGGCCCATAACTGGTTGAACGGCCGGGCTGACCGGATCATTTTCGAACTGGAGTTCTATTCGTCCCGGGTGCTTGATACCCTGCGCCGCCGCCGTCAGAATGAGCAACAAAGTGACGGGACGAGCTCATGAAATTTCGCCCCGAACGCAAAGGGCGCGGCCAGATCATCAACATCACGACGTTGATCGACGTGATGTTCCTGCTGCTGATCTTCTTCATGGTCACCTCGACCTTCAAGAATCAGCCGGCGATCAACCTGGTGCTGCCCCGTTCGGCGACGGCGACCGAGACGGTCGACACGCCGAACGTGTTGTACCTGACGAGCGACAACCAGATCTTCCTGAACGACACCCTGGTCGACGAGGATCGTCTGCCGGAACTGTTGGGCCAGTTGCGGGGATCGTCCACCGAGGACCGCATGGTCCTGCGGGCCGACGAACACGCTGAGCACGGCCGGGTCGTGGCACTGATCGACACCATCAAACAGAGCGGTTTCACCCGCGTCAGCCTGTCGGCCCGGGTACCGGGCGCGCGCTGAGCCAGAGGAGCTTCGTGTTGAAGGAATCGAAAATCGCACGGTTGAACCGGCCCCACGGCCGGCGGAACCTGTTGCTGTTGGCGCTGGCGGTGACCCTGTTCTGGTCGGCGGCCCTGCTGGTTGGCGGCTGCACCAGTGATCCGGCCAATCTGGTTGGCGCCGCGTTGATCGACAGCCGGATCGATACAACCCTGGCCCTGGTCGAGATCACCGCGGTCGAAGCGTTTTCCGGGATCAAGGTGTCCGATGCCAACGAGAAAATCACGGAATCCCAGACGCTCTATCTGGGCACCGAGAAAAACACCAAAGCGTCGTTCATCGTGAACTTCGACTTCACCGATATCTTCACTGACGAGTATCCGGAGGAGATCTTCACCGAAGAGAATATCAAGACCGTCAAGCTGAGTCTGACGAAGCTGGTGCCCTACAAGGCCATCTACGACAGCATCCTGATTGATCCGGATACGGGCGACACGACCACGGTCCACGTATCCACGGGGCAGCCGCTGGATCTGATCTACTTCGTGCACGAGTTGGACGAGGCGTTCGACCCGCTCGATTTCGAGAATTTCCCGGCCTCGGTGCCGCCGTTCAATTCGGCGATCATCAACCAGGACTTTCAGATTCCCAACACCAGTTCGGAAGTCTTTCTGAACCTCTATGTCAGTGATTTCCTGCGCTGGGTGAACGGCAGGACGAAGATTGGACTGCTGTTCCGGCTGGGCGACCAGTCGGATCCGGGCCTGGTGGGCTACGCGTCCAACGAATTGACGACCTTCTCGGAGGTGCCGCTGCTGGCGGTCGGCACCATCGTGGCGCCGGATCTCATCGTGGATTTTGCCGACCAGGACATCAATCTGCAGGTGCCGCCGGCCGAGGATACGACGGTTTTCGAGGAAGTGGACACGGTGCCCCAGACCGCGCCCGCGGCGGCCGACACCTTCGTGTTGCGGACCGGGCTGCGTTCGTATCCGGCCATCCGGTTCGACCTGGCCAATCTGCCGACCAACGCCCTGATCAACCGGGCGGTGTTGTCGGTGACCAACGACACGAGCAGCAGCTACGGGCCGGAGTTCTCGGTCATGATTTCGGAAATCGTGGGTGACGTGATGGACGACCCTTCGTACAGCCTGGATGTGTCCACGGTCCTGGACAGCACGCGGGTCTACCCCCTGAGTTTCCGTTCGAATCTGCGGGCGAAGGAAGACTTCGTGATCGAGTTCGATATCACGACCGGTATCCGGCGGGCGGTCAACCGGGTCAACGAGGAACCGCGGGGGTTCCTGCTCAGCGGCGTCGAGGACAAGTTCGTCTTTCCCTTCGGCAATCTGCCGCCTGATTTGACCCAGCCGGGCTTCTACTATCGACAATTGAACCTGCTGGGCCTGAACGATCCGGACCCGCAGCACCGACCCCATCTGAAGATCTGGTACAGCGTGATCAACGATCTGAGCGGGGGTGGGCAGTGAGCAACGTGATGAAGTTCTCCGGCCTGGTCCTGCTGCTGCTTGCCGTCGCGGTGGCGGGCGAGTCCCGGGCCCAGACGCCCATGGCCGGCAACAATATCGGGCAGCGCATCATCCCGGATGACGCCCGCATGGTCGGGCGCGGCGGCTGGGGCATGGCGATTGTCGATTCGACCCATCCGGGTTTCAAGAACATTGCTTCGCTGTCCCATCTGAAGCATGTGGTGCTGAAGTACACGGGCTACGGGGAATTGGCCGACGCGGAGAGTCCCCAGGGGACCCGCCGCACGTCCGGGACCTACTCGCCGGGGATTCAGGTGGCCGTGCCGGTGATCAAGGATCGTCTGGGCGTCACGGCGGGGTTCAGCATGAACGGCAGTACGCGTTGGGATGCGGACGTGGACACCGTCTGGACCCTGTCCGATACGGTGGCCGGTGGCGTGGCCCTCAATCGCGAAGGTACGCGGTTCAAGGTTCCGCTGGGGCTGGCCTGGC
>JAJRWA010000078.1 GCA_024277025.1 Candidatus Krumholzibacteriota bacterium
CTGTCCCCGGCCAGCAGCAGCGGCGCCCAGTACGCGGCCGAAGCGGCGGCGCCCACGCCGGCGGCCGCCATCTGGGCCAGCAGGAAACGCCGGTTCTCCCGGCGCCAGAGGCGTCCGGCCGTGTGGATGGCGAAGAGCAGCACCGCGGGCACGAGAGTGAAGAGGTGGGTCAGCCCCAGCAGGCCGTACAGGCCCGCGATCCAGAACAGGTTGCCGGTGCGGTCCCGACGCGCCGCCAGGCGTCCGGTCAGCAGCAGGAAGGCGCCGCACGAAAGGTAGAAGGTCCACATGCCGCCGAGTGGGGAGCTGTAGCCGGTGAGGCTGGTTTTCTGGACCAGCAGCAGCCAGGCCAACAGCACCGCGGCCGCGCCGCCGACCCGGCGCCAACCCAGCGCCAGCAGGGCCAGGGGCGGCGTGAGGAAGCCGAGCACGACCAGTGCGCCGTACAGGGGGCCGATGTCCAGTCCGGCCCGTTCCAGGGCGGCCAGGCCACCGAAGAACACCGGTGAATGGAGCCGGCCCAGGGCGTAGCCGCACCAGGCGATGTCCGACCAGCCGCCGCCGTCGTCCAGGGCCAGGCTGTGGATCTCGGCCACATGGGCGGGATTGTCCAGATAGGTCAGCCAACCGCCGGTGACAATGGGCCAGGCCAGGACCAGGCCGTAGGCCAGCAGGAGGGTCACACCAAGGGCGGCGGAAACACGATTCACTTCACAACTCCGTCGGGTCGGGTCGGATCCGGCTCGGGGGCAATACCGGCTGCTACCGGTGACTTGTATTTTCGTGCAGGAAGGCGCCGAGCTCAAGGACGAGTTCGGCCGGGGGCTAGGCCGCGATCCAGTCGCGGGCCTTGTCCAGTTCGCTGAAGATCTTGATCGTGGCGTCCTGGACGGTCAATTCGGCCAGGCTGGGCAGGCGGTCGGTGATCATCTGCAGCTGTACCAGGGAAAAGACCAGGGCCGAGCGGCCACCGGCCCGGGAGTGGGAAGTGTGCTTCAGCAAGCCCGCCAGCTCACTGATCCGGTCCGCGGTCAGGGCCGACAAGTCAGCGTCAGTGTAGTTCCATATCGTGTGCAGAGTGGGGGTTGTGTCGTAGAAAGACGTGAGCTCCGCGGCGACCTCGATCGGCGTCAGGGGGCCGGTGCAGGTAAATACGGTCAGCTGTCGGTCCGCATCCCGCTGGATCTCGATCATGATTCGGGGTCCTGCCTGATGGGTGCCATAACCACTTTGAATCGAAACAGGACCAAGGTAGCAGGGAATGGGCCGGGCCGCCACCAGGGAGGGCGGCCCGGCCTGTCGATCAGGGGTTGGGGCCATCGTGGCACTCGTAGCAACTGACAGTTGACCAGCCGCCGCGGTAGTCGCTGCCATGGCAAACCGCACATGGGCTCGGGTCGTTCTCGGCATCGTTGCCGTGGTTGCTCTTGCTGCGGTAGTTGTCCGGATGCCCGCCGGGACCGTCATGGCAGGTGTAGCAGGAAATGCTGCTCCAGCCGCCGGTGTAGTCGGTGCCGTGACAGTCGCGGCAATCCAGGGCCGAGTCGGCGACGACCGAGCTGCCGTGCGCCGAAGCGTCGGGCCAGCCGGTCGGATGCCCGCCGGGCCCGTCGTGGCAGTCGAAACAACTGATGCCGCTGCTGCCGCCCTGGTAGTCGATACCGTGGCACTGGGTGCATGAGGTCGAACTGTCGGTGCGGACGGTCGCTCCGTGCTGCGCCGGGTCGGCCCAGCCGTCCGGATGGCTGCCCGCCGGACCGTCGTGGCACTGGTAGCACGAGACGCCCGACCAGCCGCCGCGGTAATCGGCGCCGTGGCAGGTGGCGCAGGCCTCCGGGCCGTTGGCGCTGACTTCGCTGCCGTGCTGGCTGCCGTCGGCCCAGCCCACGGCGTGCCCACCAATCCCGTCGTGGCACTGGGAGCAACTGACGCCGCTCCAGCCGCCCTGCCAGGTGACACCATGGCAGTCGGTGCAGTCCGCGGCGGTGTTGGCGGCAACCTCGGCACCATGGGCTGTTTCACTCGACCATTGGGTCGGGTGGCCGCCAGGGCCGTCGTGGCACTCGAAACACGACACACTGCTGGTGCCGCCGGCAAAGTCATTGCCGTGGCAGGCCGCGCAGTCGCTGCTGGAATTGGTGCGGACCTCGGCGCCGTGCTGGGCGGGATCAGCCCAACCGGCCGGATGTCCGCCGCTGGGCCCGTCGTGGCACTGGAAGCAGCTGACCGCAGCCCAGCCACCCAGATAGTCCTGGCCGTGGCACGCCGTGCAGACTTCCGCGCCACCTGCGGCGGCGGCGCCATGGGCTGTGGATTCGGCCCAGGCCACAGGGTGTCCGCCCGGTCCGTCATGGCACTGGTAACAGGAAGCACCGGTCCATTGCCCGGTGTAGTCGGCACCGTGACAGCCGGCACAGTTGACCGCCGAGTTGGTCACGACTTCGGCGCCGTGCTGATCCTGGTTGACCCAGTCGGCCGGATGCCCGCCGGGGCCATCGTGGCAAGTGAAGCACGAGGAGCCGCTCCAGCCGCCGCGGAAATCAATACCGTGACAATCGGTGCAGTCGGTGACGCCGCCGGTTTCCACGGCCGCGCCGTGCTCGGCCTGGGTATTCCAGTCGACCGGATGGCCACCGGGCCCATCATGGCACTGGAAACAACTGACACCGGTGGTGCCGCCGGTGTAGTCCTCGCCGTGGCACAGGGTGCAGGAACTGGCGCCGCCGTCGCGAGTGGCCGTGCCGTGCTGGGCGGGGTCGGCCCAACCGTCGGGGTGACCGCCGTCCGGACCGTCATGGCATTTGTAGCAGGACACGCCGGTCCAGCCGCCCTGGAAGTCCTGGCCGTGGCAGGTCGCGCACTGGTCGCTGCCCACGCTGATGGCCGTGACGCCGTGCTGGGCGGGCTCATCCCAACCCTCGGGGTGGTTGCCGGGTCCGTTGTGACACTGGTAGCAGCTGACTTCGCTCCAGCCGCCGTCCAGGGCCGGGCCGTGACAGCGGGCACAGTCTTCGGTGCCCTGGTCGGCCACATGGGCGCCGTGCTGGTCGTGGTCGGCCCAACCGGTGGGGTGGCCGCCGGGCCCGTCGTGGCACGAGGTGCAACTGGGTGTGCCGTGGTCGCCGTCCAGATCCGAACCGTGACATGACTGGCACGAGGCCGTGGCCTGAGCCATGACATACTCGCCGTGGAAGTCCGCGTTGTCGCTGACCATCCAGGTTTCCGGATGGGTCGTCAGGGTGGGTTCGTCCACCCGGTCGGCGCAGCCGGCCGCGAGCAGCAGGCCAGCGGCGGCCAGGGCGAATAAGGTGATGAGCTGGTGTCGGCGTCTGGTTGGGTGTTTCATGTCATCCTCCCGAATGGCAGCGGGCGCAACTGGGATCGTCCGCCCCGGCATCGTGGCAGGCAATGCAGTTTTCCAGGTCGAAGACCGCTTCGGTGGCGTGCAGGCCACCACCGCTGAGACTGACCCAGCCGGCCGACGAGTGATTCAGGGGCAGCACGCGCTCGGCCAGATGGCAACTGCTGCAGTACGTGGGTTCCAGATGGCAGGTGGCGCACTGCATCTCGTTGCCGCGGGCATCCAGGGCGTGCCCGTAGACGTAGTTCAGGTTGTGGCTGCGCGGACGCACGTTGTCGCCGCTGTGACACTCCAGGCAGGTATTCTCAGTATGACACTGATAGCACCGGCCCTGATCATCGCGGGCAGCGAGCCCGTGGTTGTTCTGCCAAGTGGTCGAGTGGCTGGCCGGTTGCAACTGGTAGTCCGCCGCGTGGCACAGCAGGCAGTCGTTCAGATCGTCGGCGGTTTCGTGACAACCGCGGCAGTCGGGTTTACCCGGCAGGGTCGGCTGGGCCGCCATGGGGTCGCCGTGGCACTGCCGGCACTCCAGGCCGTTGTCCAGGTGCGCCGCGTGGGTGAACCGGGCCGCACCGTAGACGGGGTATTCGGTCTCACCGGCCAGATTGACGTTGGTGTGGCACAGGGTGCAGTTGTCTTCGTCTTCGACTTCGTGGCACTCGCCGCAAACATCCATGTCCGGCCGCAGACTGTCGACAGCCTGCGTGCTGGTCGTGACGGCGGCGTGGCAGTCGGTGCACTCGAGCTCAGCCTCGAAGTGCACATCGTGGGGGATGATGATCTGATCGGGGTCTTCAGCCAGCGCAGCGGTCGGCAGCGCCACGCAAGCCAGGATGATCAACAGCTTCTTCATCGCAGCCAACCTCCCCGATCCAGACCCAGCCGTGAATTGCCACGGGCCAGGGACATGTCCAGGCCGACGATAACCCTCACATCGCTGTCGTAATCCGGATTGTGCAGGCTCTGCACCTCGGCCAGCAGGCGCATGCCCGGGCGCAGACCGACCCGGGCACGGGCGGCCAGGGTCGTCACGTCGCGGTCCTGATCGGCCGGTGCGTCCTGCAGCAGGGTGTAGCTCAGGACCGCCGCTTCCGCCTCCAGCCTGAGCCACGGCAGCAGACGGTAGCCGTACTCGCCAAACACACGATTCTCTTCGCCGGCATCGCCGAGACGCAGCGAGTAGCCGATCCGCCCGCCCGGTACCAGCGCGGCCAGTCCCAGTCGGGACGACGAACGTCCGCCGACGAACGAGCCCAGATACGAAACCTCACCGCCAAAGCGCGAGGGCAGTTCGTGCCGGGCGGCGACGCGCAGCAGGCGGATGCGTTCCAGATTCATGAAGCGCGCGAACCAGGAGGCGGCATCCACCGTGGGGTAGCGGTCGATGTACTGCAGGTCCACCACCGGCGCGGCCGGTGAGCGGCGCCACTGGGCCTGGGCCTGCACGCGGACCCAGCGCTCCTGTTCCAGGTCGTAGGCCAGTCGGGCCAGGGCGCGGGTGTTGTCCAGGGCGCGGGTCATGAGTTCAGCGCCCACGGGACGGGCGGCGACCTGGCCGTTGCGTTCACGGTAGGCGGTTGAAAATCCCCACCGCCAGCGCGAGCTGGGCTGGTAGGTGACCCGGCCACCCACGGCCGCGTCCTGGTCAAAGCCGTTGATGTCGAAGGCCAGATCGCCGGGCGCGCGGGCACCGGCCCAGGCCGACAGGTGCCAGCGGCGATTGAACCGGTGACGCATCCGGACGCCGTCCAGAGTCAGGCTGGTGACCCCGGCCTGGACAAATTGGCGGCCGAGCAAGGCCTTGGTGTTCGTTCCCAGGCGGGCTTCACAGATCCCCGAGTACCACTTGGAGGGTTCGGTGCTGCGGCCGAGTGAGGGTTCGACTTCCGCGAAACGGGCCGAGCCGCGCACGGTCAGCCAGCCGCCGGCCAGGCTCGTGGCGTTGCCCGACAGAACATGGAAATGGTTGAAGCGGCTGGAGATCGATCCGTCCGGATCCTGAGTTTCGTAGGACAATCCAGTCGCCTTGTAGCCGACCTGCCAGCTGGGGGCGACCGGGCCGGCAGCCTTTGCCGCCATTGGTGACAACTTGAATGCCAACAGGCAAATTGCCGTGATTGCGACCCGGATCGTCGTCCTGAGTAGCCAGTTTGCCATCTCTGCGAAACCCTCCGCTGAAGAAGTACTGTGCCGGGAAGGCCGGGCGGAGCCAGTTCCCACTATTTGGATGGTCCATGACCTTAGAGTCAAGGTCGTGGAAATGCAATATATATACCAGGTTGCGGCTTATTGTGATTGTTGTTTTCAAAATCAAAAAAACCCGTGAGTTTCAACTGTGGGCAAAACCTACTGGATCACTTCGATTAGTGACAAGTGGCTTTCAAAACCAGGAAGATAGCGATATCATTCAGAATGGAAATGGCAGCAAGAAGGATTCTGCCACACGGTCCGGCAGCGACATGCCCGCAGATCCGGTCCGCTTGAGACACCTGAACCCATGGAGGAAGTTCATGTTGTACTCCCTTTCTTTTCGTCGGTTGAGTTGGCTGTCAGTGCTGGCTCTGGTGGTCGTTGTCGGTTGCAGTGACAGTGATCCCGGTGCGCCCGGCGGGGGCGGGTCGGAGGCGGATCTGACCCCGCCTCTGGTCGTCACCATCTCGCCCGACAATCTCGACAATGGTGTCGCTCTTGCCAGCGACATCGAGATCGTCTTCAGTGAACCGATGTTGCCCGCGACCGTCGCCACTGCCTTGTCCCTCAGCGCCGGTGCGGTCGAGTCCATTACCTGGAACGCGGCGGGGACTGTCGCGGCGGTCAGCCATACGGCTTGGAGTGAAGGCGTTGCTGTCACGGTGACGGTCGGGGCCGGGGCCACTGATCTGGCGGGTAACCCGCTGCCGCAGGCGTTTTCGAGCACCTTCTACACCTACAGCAGCGTGCCGGCCATGGTGGGCTACAACCTTTTCGGCCCGGCGACTGCCGTGCCGCCGGTAGGCTACATCGAGCTGGACTTTTCGGAAGAAATGGATATCGACAGTATGCTGTCCGCGTACTCGCTGACGATGGACCCGGGCCCGGGCAAGGAGCTGCCGGGTGTCATCATGGGCACCGTGGACAGGGACTACCGCCGGATCACCGTACGCTGGGATGGCCAGTTGCTGCCCCTGAGCACCTACCACTTCAGCCTCAGCACCGCTGCGATGACCCGTGGGGGCACCAACCTCAGCGAGGGTTTCACGCTTGACTTCACCACCAGCGCCGAGGTCGACGAGACGGCACCATATATCGCGAGTACGGTGCCGGCCCTGGACGCGGTCGTGGATCCGGATCTCGAATCCATCGTCATCACCTTCAGTGAGCCGATCGACGAGAGTTATCGGACCCCGGATTCGATGTCCGCCCTGTTGGAGGTGTTCATGGCCCGCGAGGCGGTCTGGAGCGAGGCCGGGGACGAGATCACCGTCTACCTGAACGGACCGTTGCCGGCGGGCATCCGGTTCTATGCGGTCTGGGATGAATCGAATCTGCGTGATATCGCCGGTAATTTCAGCACCGGGGCCGACAGC
>JAJRWA010000079.1 GCA_024277025.1 Candidatus Krumholzibacteriota bacterium
GCGTCTTTGGGGGGCAGGGGGACGCTGTTTTGCGGTGTATATTCTAATGGCATGCTTTCCTCCTCACGCAGTCGGGTCGACAGCGTTGTCGTTGTAACCGAAGATGAGGCCCATCACGCCCGTGGCGATGATGTCGTCCCCATCCGTCTCCAGCAGAATCTGCGGCAGGCCCAGCGTGGCGTGGCCGCTGACGACCATGCCGTGACGGGTCAGGTCGAAGAGCGTCCAGTGCAGGGGACAGGGGCCGGCCACGCCCTCTTCGGCGTGGAATGCGCCGGCCAGGGGACCGCCCTGGTGGGTGCAGAAACTGTTGAAGGCCACGATGTCCTCTTCCGGGCCGATGCCGCCGCCGGCCCGCTGGCCGAGCTTGACCAGGAAGTTGGCCGAGTTGGCGTGGTCCCAGGGGTAGTTGAACGCCACCACGTCGCCGGTCTTCAGTTCGCTCAGCTTGGCGATGACCTGGGGCTCAAACGTTGCGCTCTGCGCATAGACGCGGGCGGGCATGCCGCCCCGCACCATCCAGCGCGGCAGCGCGAGCAGGGTCATGGCCGCGCCGGCCCCGAAGAGGAACTGGCGACGGTTGACCAGAAAGCTGGAATCGGTCGCGCCGCAGCTTTCGGCCTCGCCGGTCGGGGGCGTTGCTTCGTTGACGGTTGGTTTCCTCATGGTTATTTCTCCTCGTCCGGGAATACAAAGTCGCCGTAGGGCGGCAGTTCAGGGGACTCGTCGGTCACCTGGTCGCCGCACAGGCTTTCCAGCATCGCCACCAGGTCGGCCTGTTCTTCTGCGCTCAGGCCCAGGGGGACGATGCGCGGGTCCTTGTTGGGGTTGTCGCCGCCGCCGGCGTTATAGAACGCGACCACTTCTTCCAGCGTGTTGAAGACGCCGTTGTGCATGTAGGGCGCGGTGTAGCAGAGGTCGCGCAGGCTGGGCGTGCGGAACTTGCCGATGTCCGAGTCCTGTTTGGTGACGAAGTAGAGGCCGTAGTCCTCGCTGGCGCTGCGGTAGACTTCTTCGGGCGCGCCCTTGGCCGCGAATTCGTAGCGGAAGGTGATCTGCTTGAGCGGGCTGGTGAAGAAGTCCGGGTTCTGGGGCGTGCCCAGCGCGTAGTAGCGGTCGTCGCTGGCCAGCGGCCCGTTGTGGCATTCGATGCAGCCGGCCTTGCCGTTGAACAGTTCCAGGCCTCGCTTGGCCGCGTCCGAAATCGCGTTCTCGTCGCCTTCCAGATAGGCGTCCAGCGGCACATTCTGGCTGACCAGGGTGCGCTGATAGGTGGCGACGGCCTTGAGCGCGTCGTCCCAGAGCGGGTACTGGGAGCCGAACACGTCGCGGAAGCGATCCACGTATTCGGGTATCTGGGCCAGGCGTTCCTCGGCCAGGGCCTTGTCCAGGTTACCGGCCACCGCGCCGCCCCAGGCGCCGCTGTTCTGCTGTTCGATGCTCTTCTTGGCCCCGTCCCAGTTCAGTTTGGAATAGTAGGCCACGTTCATCAGGGTCTGGGCGTTGCGCCAGTGGCTGGTTCCCGGCCCGCCGAAGGAGATAGCCGTCTGCACGCCCCAGCCGGCCGCGGCCGGGTGGCAACTGTTGCAGCTCATGGAGCCGTCGCCGGACATGCGCGGGTCAAAGAAGAGCAGCCGGCCCAGTTCCACCTTTTCCGGGGTGATGGGGTTGTCCGGCGGCGCGGAGACCGGCGGCAGCGGGCCGAGGGGCGGGGGACCGTCGTCCTGGGCCGCGGCCGGCGCGGTGTACGCGGATACGGCCAGGCCCGTGATCAGGGCTGCGGCCAGGAGTATGACCAGCGCCTGCGCCCAGCGGCCTCGCGCCCACGCAGGCAGGGTTGTCAATCGGTTTTTCATCTTTTATCTCCCGCTCTCCAGAGTGAGGAAGTAGCTGACAATGGCGTTGATCTCGTCTTCGCTCAGCAGATCGCTGAAGTTCTGCGGCATCAAGTTGGGCAAACACTCGCCGGTCGGACATTCAGGCGTGATGAACGCATTCGGATCGACGATGGATTCGTGAATGTACTGCTCCGCGCTGTAACCTTCGATAAACGTGGTCGCGTCTACGCCGATGTTGGACAGGTCCGGCCCCACCATGCCCGCGGCGTTGGGGATGCCGGGGATGACGTGACAGGCCCCGCAGCCGCCTTTGGTGATGGCGGCGATGGCCTCTTCGCTCGGCGCGGCCGCTGCTGGGGCTTCGGCTCCGGGCTCCTCTGCGGGGGCCTCGCTGACCGGCAGCTCAGCTTCCGCGACAGGAGCTTGGGCCTCGCCCAGGGGCAGAATCTCATAATTAGGCAGCGCGGGGGTCTCCACGGCCGGCAGGTCGCTGTTCAGGCTTTCCAGGAAGGCGACCAACTGGCCGATCTCCTCGTCGCTCAGGCCCAGCGGCTGCAAGCCGGCGGTCTGGCTTTCGCCGCCGCCCTCGTTGTAGAAGCGCACCACGTCTTCCAGCGTTGCCAGGCTGCCGTCGTGCATATAGGGCGCGGTGCGGGCGACTTCCCGCAGGCTGGGGGTGTTGAACTTGCCCCAGTCGGCCTCGTCCATGGTCAGGGCAAAGAGGCCGGGGTCCTCGCGCAGGTTGCGGTAGTTGGACACGCCCAGCGTGCGGAAGAAGCGGCGGAAGGTCAAGGCCCGTTCCGGGTCGTCGAAGAGGGCCGGGTTGGGGCCCAGGCCCAGGTTGTAGAAGCCTTCGTCGCTGAGCAGGGAGCCGCTGTGGCAGTCGCTGCAGCCGGCCTTGCCCGTAAAGAGTTCGTAGCCGGCCAGTTCGTCGGCGCTGAAGCCGGACGTGTCGCCTTCCAGGGCCTGGTCATAGGCCACGGGCAGCGAGTTCAGGGTGATCACGTAGGCGGAGATGGCGTTGAGCACCTTGCCGAAGCTGGGCTCACCGCCAAAGGCGCTGTCGAAAAGCTCCACGTAGGCGGGAATCTGGCGCAGGCGCTCCACCATGAGGCGGCCGTCCATGCTCATGAAATGGGCCTCGGTCAGGTGATCGCGCACCAGGGTGGGCAGGTCGCCGCCGTCCATGCGCCCGTCCCAGTAGCGGTAGTCCGCGAACGCGGTGTTGTAGACGCTCTGCACGTTGCGGAAGAGGGCGGTGGACGGGTAGCCCTGGCTCATGGCCTGGCCGTCGCTGAAGGCCTGGTCCGGCATGTGGCAGGAGGCGCAGCTCAGCGAGACGTTGCCCGACAGCCGCTTGTCAAAGAAGAGGTACTTGCCCAGCGCGACCTGGACTTCCTTGCCGGGGGCCTTGGGCAATTCGGCGAAAGGCTCCAGCACCGATTCCGGCGGCAGGAGCGGGTTCAGCTCTGCCGGCGCGGCCGCGGGGGCCGCCTCGGTCAGGGCCGCCATTTCGTCCGTGCCCAGAA
>JAJRWA010000080.1 GCA_024277025.1 Candidatus Krumholzibacteriota bacterium
AATTACCCCTGGTGCGGCGGCTTGGCTGTTTGCCTGGTGCTGCTGGTGGCCGGCACGGCGCTGGCGTCGGATTACGTCGACACGCGTTCGACCGCGGATATCAAGCGGGACCTGAGGGCGACTTAGCGGGAGTTCGACAAGCTGCAGGATCTGCGCGCTGATCTCGAGCGGTCGTCCCGCCAGTCGGCCAATACGGCGCGGTCGTCAGCTGTCGGCAGGCTCGAGACATTCATGGCCGAGGCCGTCAAGCGCCGCGAGCGCGATCTCGGCCGCGAGATGACGCTGAAACAACAGGGCGAACTGGTCCGCACCGGGACCACCGAAGTGGCCGAAGTCGGCTCACCGGTGCCGACGAACCGCCGCAACGGCGGTCGCAGCCTGTTTGACACGACGGACGGAAATCGCCTGAACCTGCTGCTCAATATGCAGACGCTTCAGGTGTCGGCCCGGAACATCTCCCGCTCGGCGATCGAGGGCCAGCAGCAGGCCTTTGCCCAGTACAGCGAGGTGGCCGGCAGCTTCAGTCTGCAGCTCTCGTCGGCGATCGGGGCCATGCGGGCTGAGTTGGCGCGGCGGGAAGACCCGGCGGATGCCGATGACCCGGCCCCGGCCGGGCGTTAGAAAAGTCGATCGCCCGCCTCGTGAGGGGCGGGCGATCAGTTCAGACCATCAGTTCCTCTCGGCTCACTTCAGCAGTGTGACCCGCTTGGTGTCGGTCTTGCCTCCCACGGTCAGCCGCGAGAAGTAGATACCGGACGCCAACTCCGTCGGGCGCCAGGCGATCTCATGGCGGCCGGCGGGTTTGTCGCCATCCACCAGGGTCGCCACCCTTCGTCCGGAGATATCAAAGACTTCCAGTCGCGCGTGGCCGGGTTTCTCCAGGCTGTACACGAAGGTCGTGCTCGGGTTGAACGGGTTGGGGTAGTTCTGGTCCAGGCCGAAGTGCACGCGGGCCAGATCGCCGACTCCGGAAACGCCGTTGACGGTGACCGCGGCCACCATTGTCAACGTATCAGCGGAGCAGGAGTTGCCGACAATCAGGGTCACGTCATAGGTTCCGTCCGCCACATAGGCATGAACCGGATTGGCGACCGTGTCGGTCCCGGCATCCCCGAAGTCCCACAGCCAGGAGGTCGGGCTGCCGGTCGAGGCGTCCGTGAAAGTGACGTCAGTGCCCTGGCCGACCAGGGTGTCCGAAACCGCAAACGCGGCGCTCACGGCCAACTGCACGTCAACTGCGCCGGCAACGGTCATGGTGTCGACACCGCCGATGCCCGCGACAATCAACCGCACATCATAGGTGCCCGGCATGTTGTACACGTAGACCGGATTCTGCAGGGTGTCCTGGCCGCCGTCGCCGAAGTCCCACTGCCAGGAGCTCACGTCGTTCAGCGACTCGTCGGTGAATACGACTTCCAGAGGTGCGCAGCCGGCCAACGGCGTGTACGAGAACCCTGCTACCGGTGCGGCGAGGGCTTCGACCGTGATCTGGTCCAGGACCGCGGTCGTGTCGGCGCCGCAGGCGTTGCCGGCGATCAGCGTCACGGTAAAGATTCCGGCGGTATTGAACTGGTGGACGGGGCTCTGGTCCGTGCTTGTGCCGCCATCGCCGAAGTCCCAGTTCCAGGCGGTCGGAGCGCCAGTCGACGTGTCGGTGAACGTCACCGCAGCGCCCACGGCGATTGTCGTGTCCGAGACGGTCCAGGCCGCGGCCGGCGGCCCGTCCACGACTACCGCGCCGGCTACCGTCAGGGTATCGGCACCACCGGTGTTGGCGACAATCAGGGTCACGTCGTAGCTGCCGGGGATCGTGTACTCGTGGCTGGGGCTGGCGGTCGAGTCAACCGCGCCGTCGCCGAAGTTCCAGGCCCAGGTGGCCGGTGAACCGGTTGATTCATCGGTGAAGTCCACCGTGAGCGGAGCGCAACCACTGCCCGGCGTGTGGCTGAAGGCTGCCGTTGGCGCCGGTGGGAGCCCCACGATTATCATGTTGGCGGTGGTCAGCGAATCGGCGCCGCAGTCGTTGGTCGCGACCAGCTTGATGCTGAAAACACCGGGCGTGTTGAAGGTGTGGGTCGGGTTCTGCACCGAGTCCACGCCGCCGTCACCGAAATCCCAGACCCAGGCGTAGGGAGCTCCCGTCGACGTGTCGGTGAAATCCACACTGTCGCCGGCGGTGATGAACGTGGTTGCGGCCGTGAACGAGACCACCGGCGTGGTGCCGACCGTGATATAGCCCACCTTGGTGACGGTGTTGTTGCCCTCGGGCGCGACGATGGACAGGGTCACGTCGTAGACACCTGGGTCGGTGAAGGTGTAGGAAGGGTTCTGGGTCGTGGCGATGCCAATTCCACCGAAATTCCATAGCCACTCGGTCGGGTTGCCGATCGAGGTGTCGGTGAAGTCAACGGTGAAGGGAGCACAACCGGTAGTGTCGCTGGCCGTGAACGCAGCCTGCACGGCCGGCGGAATAACCGCCCCAACCGCCGCTGCCGCGTCGACCATGCCGTAACCCGAATAGCGGTCCCAGCCGACACCGGATTCCACGTTGACGATGTCCTGCGCCGTGGCTGTCAACTGGTTCTGAATCTGCAGCGGCGTGAAGCCGGGGTTGGCCGACTTGATCAGAGCCGCGACACCGGCCGCGTAGGGCGTGGCCGCGGATGTACCGTTGAAAAAGTAGCTGTAGTCACTTCCGTCATACCCGCCGCCGCCCTGGATGTCGGTTGTCGGCAGGATGGTCGGCGCGATGATATCGACCGCACCCTGGTGATCCTGGGTCGAGCTGCCGTAGTTGGAGCCCCACCAGCGCTCACCGTCACAGGTGTAGCCGTTGGGGTCGGTGTTGATGCCGGAGTTGACATCGGCGGGGTCGCTGCTGGACCGCTTGCGGTCACCGCAGGGAGACGCGGCGCCAACGCCCAGGACCAGGGGATTGTAGGCCGGATAGCTGATCTGGCTGGCGTTCTCGTTGCCCGTGGCCGCCAGCATGATAACGCCCTGGTTGTAGGCGTAGGTGAAAGCGTTATCCAACGACGAGTAGGATGTCGTCGCCGCACCGAAGCTCATGCTGATCACGTCGGCACCGTTGTCCGCCGCCCAGTACACGGCATTGGTGATGGCCGAAAAGTACATATTGCCGGCATTGTCGGCTACCTTCACCGGCATGATGCTGCAGCCGCCGGCAATGCCGACCGCTCCGAGGGCATTGTTGGCGCTGGCCGCGGCCACCCCGGCACAGGCCGTGCCGTGCCCGGGATTGCCGCTGTCGTCGTCCGGGTTGCTGTCGTTGTCGCCCCAGTCATAGCCGGGCACCTGCACCAGGTCCGGGTGGGTGGCATCGACTCCGGAGTCCAGGATGGCAATCACGACACTGCTGCTGCCGTAGCCCTGGCTTGCGTTCCAGGCGGCCTGGGCGTTGGTGTCAAATCCAGGGGTACCGACGGTAGTGGCGAGGGTGTGGCTGTAGGTGCCGCCCCAGTCGAGGTCGGGCAACTGGGCGGTGTTGTTGTGTCCCCAGTTGTTCGGGTGCAGCGGATCGTCCGGCACGACGGCCGGGAAGGCGACCAGGTCGGGCATGGCTTCGGCGATATTGGGGTCGCTGGCCAAACGCTTGGCCACCGCCGGGATATCCGCGCCTGGTGCCAAATCAAGAATGTACCAGCGGTCAGCGCCCAGACTCCTCGCCAGCGACTTGTCGGCCACACTGGGGAAGGCGACCCGCAGATTGGTCACATCAATGGCGTCGAGGGTCAGATCCAGGGAGTTGATGCCGGTCCGCGTTATCGGGACCGTGCTCTTCTCGCCCGGCGTGGGCAGACTGGCCCGCTGGCGGCCTGCAACCGTGAACTGCACGACCACGCGGTCGGCGGCCCACAGGGGTACGTTCGGCGCTTCAGCGACAAAGCCCTCTTGGACCGGAGAAAAAGGACGCTCGGCGGGAGCGGCCGCTTGGCTGAAACCAGCGATTATGGCCATTGACAGACCGATAAGCAGGGCAAGAAACTTCCTCATTATGACCTCACAGGGGACAGAAGGCGGCGGATGATTGCATAAGAGTCAGGCTATAATAACGAAAATTGATCACATAAGTATCACGAAGCGGCGAAAAATGTGGCACTACCCAGCCAAACTGGTCCAGCAGCGCCGGCTTGGCCGAAATCAGGCAGGTCCGGTCCCTGAATTACTGGCCGCCGGCATCCCGGACGATGGGCTCCAGAATGGTCACCGATCCATCCAGGGCACTGGCAACGGCCTCGGCAGCCGAGTTGTAGGCACCGGAACAGTCTCCGCTGGCTCCTGATCTGCCGTCGGTGCGCACGTAGCGCATTTTGGCGGTGAGACAGTCTTCAACCTTCAGCGTCGGTTGGCGGTCGATACTCTTTGTCCGTGACCCGGTCAAGATCTTCTTTGCTGAGGCAACTGATCCACGTTCAGCGGGTACGGCCCGACATGCGCGCCCGCGTTCTCGTCCTGGCAATTCATGTCCCCACAGTGCCGCAGGCCCAGGTTGTGGCCGAACCCGATGACTTCGCGTCGTCGAAAGGACCTCCGGGTGTGAACCATTCGGGTTGGTGGGCGAAGTTTCAGTAGTGCCAACCAGCGGTACCAGCGTGGTCGTAAAACCTGTTCTTCAGCGCGCGGTAGCTGTCGGCAACGCCCGAATACTCGAAGAAGTCCGCCGTTGCCGGGTCCAACGGCAGGACGTCCTGTGTCCGCGGCAGCATCGATCGGCAGCAGTGGGGCCAGACCGGTCATGGTTTTGCCCGGTATGGCACCGTTGGCCCGGCCGGGCGCCGCCGGCACCGCTGATCACGCCCGCGGCATTCCGGCAGTAGATCTGCCCGCCTGGCGAAGTGGCGATCAGACCGTCGGCGTTGTGCAGTGCGCCCTGGAAACTGATTGTCTCTGAAATCAAGATGTGCCCACGGGCAGGCCGATGGCCGACTGGCCGATCGTATAGTCCAAACTGCAGCGCTGGTAGTTGCCGTGGCCGGAGCCGTTGTTCGGGGCAAGAGGTTGCAACTCAAGGGCAGGAGCGATTCCCACCGCACCGGTCAGTGCCAGGCCGACCAGAGTCAGAAGTCGCAGCGTTCGCCCGGCTGCTGTCTTCACTCCCACAACCGTCCTCCGCATTCAGGGGCTGAATCCCTCACTGGAACCAAGAGATTGCAGGGAGAAGACAAGGTCGGGTTAGCGTTCGCGTGGGCAAAGCCCGGCGATGATTTCGGCCAGCCGGGCGTTCTGATTCTGCAGATCATACTCGCTGTGTACGAGATCGCGTGCGGTATGAACCAAAGAAGCCCAGCGATCCGGGTCGGGAACAACCGCTTGCAGGCAGGCGGCCAAAGCGGTGTCATCGCGTTCGGGGGCCAAAAGGCCGGTCTCCCCGTGCCGGACGATTTCCGGGATTCCGCTGTGCCGGGAGGCGACGACCAGCAGGCCCGAGGCCATGGCCTCCATGATGACCACCGGTATTCCTTCCATGCCGCCATCGGCGTCCGTCACGCTGGGTACCAGCAGGATGTGGTGGTCGCGCATGAGGGCCGCGACCTCACTGTGGGCGCGCGGGCCCAGAAAAGTCACCTGATCGGTCAGGCCGAGTTCGTCGGCGAGGGTTGCCAACTCGCGGCGCAACGGACCGTCCCCGATCACATCATAGGTCACCGGCACACCGGCGGCAGCTAGTCGGCCAACGGCCCTGATTCCGTACTCGATTCCTTTTTTTGGGACCAGTCGGGCGACGGACATCAAGCGCACAGGCTCGTCCGGCGACGGCCGGCGTACTGCATGCGTGAAGATGTCCAGATCCGTTCCCAGACGTTGGACGCGCGTTTGCTCGGGCGGGCAGCCCAACTCGGCCAACCGGTCTTGCCAGCGGTCACTGATCGGCAGGAAGAGATCGCCGCGCTCGAAGAGGTTTCGATAATAGTCGCGGGGCACGCGCTCAAGGTAGTTGGTGAGGTCATAGCCATGGAAGATGGTCACCAGGGGGGCGCGTATCAGCCCGATGTCCCTCATTTGCTGGAGCATGGCACCGGCCGGTCCGAAGTGACAGATGATCGCGTCGTAGCCCGGGTTGCACAGGAGAGCCGCTCCTTTCCGGATAGGGTAGCGGCTGCGGCGGAACCCCGGGTCTGTCACGACCCGCAGCAGGCGTGCCCATGCGCACCGGGTCAGCCAGTTGGGCCAGCGACGTTGGGCCAGCCAGTCCAGATCAGGATTGTGCGGTGTCAGGGGCGGCAGCAGCAGATGGCCGATCGCAGAGCTCAACTCTTGCCTCAATTGCGGATCGGCGACATTGCCGGGGTGGGTCGTGAAGACATCGACACGGTGCCCTAGCTGGTGCAGGCCCAGGATCTGGCCAGTGACGAAAGTCTCCGAGACCTTGGGAAAGCTGGGTGCGGAGAAGAGTAGACGCAGGGTCATGTCGCTACTCATCCCCGCACAGCGATGACCAGGTCTTCGGCCAGGCGCTTGTAGCGCCGGCGATACTTGCCCCAACGGAGAAACTGTACGAAACAGGCCCATCTTTCGGCGCGGGGCAGCGGCGCCCGCCGGATAACCCGCAGGTATTCCCACAGCAGGCGCCACTCGGGAAATGTCGTGCGCCCCTTGTTGCGCACCGCGAACCATTCGTTGGCTGAGTGCCGATCCCGGTGGGCGTGGACCGAGCGTGATGCGTGCTCGCGGTGGTAATACAACCACCCCGGCAGCTCGACGATCTTGCCCTGCAGGGCCATGTCCACCAACAGGACCTGGTCAGAGGCGTCGTAGCTGCCAATCAAGTCGGTGCGGGCCAATACTTCACGGCGCATCAGGCCAAAAACGGCCGGTGATCCGCGGTCATTGTTCAGGATCGCGTACATGCGCTCCAGGGCCGTCGGACGGGAATTGGGTTGCAGGTAGGGGCGTTCACCGATGATATGGCCGTGACTATCCACGCCCAGTTCCTGGCCGTATACAAGCTGCACCTCGGCGTCGGCGTCCAGCGCGGCCACACATTGAATCAGCCAATCAGGGTGCAAATAGTCGTCATGGGCCAGCCACTGGAAGAACTCCCCTTCCGCCCGGGCGAAAGTGAAATTGAAATTCGGCGCGGCACCCAGGTTCTCCGGCTGGCGATAGTAAGCTATACGCGAATCCTTGGCCGCGTAGGATTGGCCAATGGCGGCCGTGCCGTCGCCCGAGGCGTTGTCCGAAATGATAAGTTCCCAGTCCGTATAAGTCTGATTCAGCACGGATTCCACCGCGTCAGGCAGGAAATCCTCACCATCATAGACAGGCAATCCAATGCATACCCGGGCCATTGCTGTTCACTTTCCTTAACCGTATTGACTTGTTGTGCGTTGCTGCAATCCCCCACGCGCCATGACCCAAGGGCTGGGGCCCCCGCACCCAAGCTAACTTAGTTTATCACAAGGAGTCGCAAATCTCAAGGACAAGAACAGTATTAAACGCAATGCGAGATTCTAAAAAATCAAAAAGAAGGATTGCGTCCACACCATAATTCTGTTATTATCACACTCTGCCCAATGGGGGTTGGGAGCACGGTTGTGAAATGTGTAGTCTGGCGGGGTAAAGCCCCACTGGAATACTAGTCGATATACAAATGGGAATGGTGTCTTCTTGATGTCGCCGAAATATGGAAATACGCTGCGGTGTGCCGTTATCCTGCTGGTCCTGATCGGATCCGGGCCGGTGGTGGCCCAGGTATCTGATGACTTCAGTGCGCCGGCCTTCAACGATACGTTGTGGCAGACCGTTGATCCGGTTGGGGACAGCAGTTTCAGCCAGTCCGGTGGGCGGTTGATCATCTCGGTTCCGGCCGGTACCAACCACGATCTGTGGACCACCGGCAACAACTCGGCCCGCATCGTGCAGTCAACTGCCGATGGGGACTTCGAAATCGAAGCGAAATTCGAGTCGGCACCCGGCGCCGCGTTCCAGATCCAGGGCGTGATCGCGGAGCAGGACACCCAGAACTACATCCGGCTGGACTACTATCACGATGGGACGAGTCTGCGCATCTACGCGACCGGATTCACGAATGATCTGCCCACCAACTATGCCAATTTCAGTGTGCCGACCGCGGATTTCCTCTACTTGCGACTGGGGCGCACGGGCAGCCAGTGGCAAGCCCAGTATTCGCTGGATGGCAGTATCTGGATTGCGATCAGTACGTTCACTCACACACTCAGCGTGACCAACACCGGTGTGTACGCCGGCAACGTGGGCACGCCGGCACCGGCTTTTGCTGCCGTCGTGGACTATTTCTTCAATACTGCCAGTCCCATTGATCCGGAGGACGGCGGCGTGGTGGATGTCACGCCGCCGGTCATCAGCAACGTGATTGCGACGCCTGCGGTGACAACGGCCCAGATCACCTTCAGCACCGACGAACCGGCCCACGGGCAGGTGTCCTATGGCCTGACCAATGCGCTTGAACTGGGGACCGTGCTCGGCAGCGGTCTGCAGTTCAATCATACCGTGGACCTGCTCGGCTTGACGCCTGA
>JAJRWA010000081.1 GCA_024277025.1 Candidatus Krumholzibacteriota bacterium
CAGGCCGCTCTTGTCAAACCGACGCAGGATGGCACGCCATTGTTTGGCGCTGCGGCGGTTGAGCTTTCTTTTGGGTTGGGTAGTCGTTTGCATGGCTGTCTCCTTGGTGTAGTCTGTAGTCGCGGCGCCGTTGGTGACGCCTGGACTATTTCAACACGTTCAGGAGGCTTGAGGGAAGACGGTCGAGAATGATCGTTTACAGTTCACCGCCGCAGCTTGCAACATCGTTATGATGCGGAGGTTGATGGAAGAAACCGCCTGACGGCGGTTGTGAGAGGTGATTTCACCCCCCGCCGGGCGACCGCAAATGTGGTATTTTGAGGGTTGATTCGGTCCGTGATGGAAATTGGAAAAACCAATTCCTGGTTCACGAAAAAACGCCGGGCATAAAGAACGATTGAGTCTGAAAACCTGAGATTTTCAACAGCCTGCTAGTGGGTATTCCGGCGATTCCGGGCACTCGTTCCGGTTCATTCCGGACAGATTCCCGAGGCCCTCGCGGGCTGGTGGGGCGCTATCCGGGCCGCCGGTACGACCAGGACTAGTCCTGCCAGGGCACGGTCAGGTTCAGCCCACGCAGTTTCCCGGCCAGCTCCTGGCGCTCGCGGTTGCGCAGCACGTTGCCCTTCTTGCCGACCTTCAGCCAGCCGGCCTCACGCGCGATGGCGGCGGCCTTTTCCAGCTCACCGGCGCCCACGGCCGTGATGATCTCCGCTTCGATGCGCGAAAAGTGCAGGCCGCCGGTGCGGTAATCCCGGAACGCTTCCCAGGTCAAAGGCACCCAACGGGCGACGATCTGCTCGCCGATCACCGTGGCGTAGTCGCGGATCTCCTTCTGGGCGTGGCTGTCCATGCGCAGGGCCAGGAAATGCAACAGGTTGTGCAGATCCATCTTCCAGTAGGCCTCGGTGTAGGTGCACAGGGGCAGATCCTTGCGGGCCTGTTCGCGGGCGATGCCCTGCTCGAGGCGGGCGTTGTACAAGTTGCGCGCCGTGCGGTGGAATTCGGCTTCCTGACGGGTCATTTCGGCGCCCTGTTCGGGGTCCAACCAGCCCTCGCTGCCCTGCTTGTTGTCGGTCGACTGCAGGCGCCACTGGTCGGGCGCGGTTTCCTGGGCGCTGTCGATGGCGATGGAATAGCGAGTGCTTGCCTCGTTCACCGAGTTGTGAGTGACGATGCCATTGGCGATGAAATTGTGGTGGGGCCCGGCAACTTCAATATCGTAGGTCTCCTTGAGCCCCACATATTCAATGGCAACCACTTCAACAAGCCGGGGCCTGGTAAGCTTGTTCCAGGCTTTGCGGGGGCGTTTTTGCCACTCCTGCCGGACCGGCGGACCGCCCAGTTGCTGGACAAACTCAAGCTCCCGGCCATGCATGGACGTGTGACAGGAAGCACAAAGGGTGGTCAGATTCTCGGGGTCGCGCGCCCGGGAAATATCCGCCCAGACCGGTACGATGTGGTGACAGTGCAGCACCGTGCTGCGCTGGTGGCAAAGCTGACACGTCCAGTTGTTCTGCTCGTGAATGCGGTGAGCCACCTGGGTCGTCCAGCGACCGATGGACTCTCGTTCGGTCGACATACCGCCCTTCCAAAAACTCGACGCGGGCCCGCTGCGGGCCTTACGAATGGCGGCCAGAGTGTCCGGGGACATTTCGCTGGGCCCGAGCCGGTAGGTTCGTCCTTTGTTCCACGGCGCCTTGGATCGTCCACCGCGCTCATGCTGCAAGCCGTGCTCGCGAATCCACTTGCGGATTGTGTGGTAGCTTACGCCGCAGGCGTCGGCAATGTCCTGGATCTTGTGTTCTTCAACGTTGTACTGGGTATGCAGCCATTCCTTATCCTGATATCGGCGTGGTGCTTCGCAAACCATGCCGTTGACTTGCAGAAAAAGGGGCTCCTTGCGCCAATACGCCCGGCCGCGTCGCTCGATAAGCCCGGCCCGCTGCCCGAAGTTGCTCCAGCCATCCTGGAAAAGGAATTTGTGGTCCGATGTGGCTTCAATTGACTTACCGTCACCGAGCGTGATCCGGAACACCGGTTTCTGTCCATTCCTGAAGACATCTACAACCCGGGTGTGCGTGATGGTTCCACTGGCCTCATCCAGATGGCGCAGATGCATCTGGCGGACGCGATCGCGTCGAAAATAGGGATTTCTCTGCTTGTCCGGCCGCTGAGTGTTCGTCGTGGGTTGGAAGCGCTCCCAGAGTTCCTCGACGGTCAACTTGTAGAGCTGGTTGCCACGCTTCCTGATGCCACTGGGCAGGTCGAAATACAGTTCGGTGCCTTCAGCCAGACAGGCCGTCCGATGCCGTATCCACTGCCGCCACGCGTCCATCGGCACCCGGATGTGCAGCTTCAGCGAGCACATCTCAAACGGCGTCGTATGCCGGTGCCTGAGCAGATACCGGATCAGCCCCCGGTCATCGCTGGTGGCCTTGGTGCCCGCGCCATAGCTCACGCGCGCCGCCTGCACGATGGCCGCGTCATCGCCCATGTAGTCCACGACCCGGATCAGGCCGTCATCCAGCACGGGAAAGGGCACGCCCAGGATCTCATCCAGGGCCGGCACACCGGGGCGGGTCAGTTGTTCGGCTCGTTGCGGCTTCGGCGCGGTCATGAAATCTCCATCAGTTGTGGTCAAAATGCTTGTCGATGGCCGCGTCGACCACCTTGTCGTCCGCGTGCTCGGGCAGGGTCACGGTCAGGCGCGGCTCGTTGGCCATGGCCTGCCGGATAGCAAATTCGGCGCCGGAGTTGCGCGCCCAGGCCCTGCGGGCGATGCCGTTATTTACGTCCCAGTGCAGCATCGCAGTCAGGCGTCGGTCGCAGTCGGCGCTGCCGTCCAGCAGCAGGCCAAAGCCGCCGTTGATGACCTCGCCCCAGCCCACGCCGCCGCCGTTGTGCAGGCTGATCCAGGTGGCGCCCCGGAAGCCGTCGCCGATCACGTTCTGCACAGCCATGTCCGCGCAGAACATCGAGCCGTCGGTAATATTGGCCGTCTCGCGGAACGGGCTGTCGGTGCCCGAGACATCGTGGTGGTCGCGGCCCAGCACCACCGGCGCCGAGATCGTGCCGTCGGCGATGGCCCGGTTGAAGGCCGCAGCGATGGCGCGGCGCCCTTCGGCGTCGCTGTACAGGATGCGCGCCTGGCTGCCGACGACCATCCGGTTGGCGCCGGCCTGCCGGATCCAGCGCAGGTTGTCCAGGTACTGCTGCCGCGTTTCGTCGGGTGCTGTGGCGGCCAGTTTTTCGATCACCTCGCCGGCCAGTCGGTCGGTGGTGGCCAGGTCAGCCGGATCGCCGCTGGTGCACACCCAGCGGAAGGGCCCGAAACCGTAGTCGAAACACAGCGGTCCCATGATGTTCTCGACGTAGCTGGGATACTTGAAGCGCCCATCGGGCTTGGCGATGTCCGCCCCGGCGCGGCTGCACTCCAGCAGGAACGCGTTGCCGTAATCCCAGAAGCGCGTGCCCCTGGCCACGCATTTTTCGATGGCCGCCAGGTGCCGCAGCAGCGAGTCCTGCACTTGCGCCTTAAACGCGGCCGGATCCTGCACCATCAGCTCGTTGCTCTGTTCGTAGCTGAGACCAGCCGGGTAATAACCACCGGTGTAGGGGATGTGCAGGCTGGTCTGATCACTGCCCAGTTCGACGGCAATATTGCTGTCGGCAAATTTCTCCCACATGTCCACGGCGTTGCCCTGATAGGCCAGCGCCACCGCTTCGCGGCCCGTCTTGGCCTGCCGGATGCGGGTGCAGAGCTGATCCAGGTCGGTGTAGACCTCGTCGACCCAGCCCTGCTCGTGGCGCTTGGCCACCGCGTCGGGGTTGACTTCGGCCAGCACGCCGACGCAACCGGCGATCACCGCGGCCTTGCCCTGGGCGCCGCTCATCCCACCCAGGCCGCTGGAGACGTAGAGCTTGCCGGCCAGGGGATTGGTGCTGCCGTCGGCGCCATCCGAAAGGTACAGCCGTCCGGCCCCAAGAATGGTGATCGTCGTGCCGTGGACGATGCCCTGCGGCCCGATGTACATGAAACTGCCGGCGGTCATCTGGCCGTAGCTGGTCACCCCGAGGGCCGCCAGCCGTGTGTAGTCGTCGCCGGTGCTGTAGTTGGGGATCACCAGGCCGTTGGTGACCACGACCCGGGGCGCGTCCCGGTGGCTGGGAAACAGGCCGTGGGGGTGGCCCGAGTACATGGCCAGGGTCTGCTGCTCGGTCATCTCGGATAGATACTTCATTGTCAGCAGATACTGGGCCCAGTTCTGGAAAACGGTGCCGTTGCCGCCGTAGGTGATCAGCTCGTAGGGGTGCTGGGCGACCACCGGGTCCAGGTTATTCTGGATCATCAGCATGACGCCGGCTGCCTGCCGGCACCGGGCCGGATATTCGTCGATGGGCCGGGCGTGCATGGCATAGGCGGGGCGGTAGCGCAGCATGTAGATGCGCCCGAAGCGGGCCAATTCGTCGGCGAATTCGGGGGCCAGAATAGCGTGATGTTCGCGCGGGAAATAGCGCAAGGCGTTGCGCAGAGCCAGCTTCTTCTCATCTTCGCTGAGCAGCATGGGGCGCTCGGGGGCGCGGCTGATCGTGGGGTCGTCCGCCGGCACAGCCGGAATCCCGGCCGGGATGCCCTGGCGGATCTGGCGCTGGAATTCACTCAGCGGCAGGTCGGTTGTCGACGCGCTCACCGCGCACCTCCTGATCGGGGAAAAGTTCGGCCTCAAGATAGCACACCGGGCCGCCTTTTCAAACGCCGTCAAACAGGCGGCCGGCTGCCTTCCCCACGACCTGTCAACTCGATGAAGGCGCGGCCCACCGGCGTGGTCGAGCCGGGACGCACGGCGGTGGCGGCGCCCTCCCAGTAGTGGATACCGGTGCGCGGGGAGACGTTCTCCTGATCGGGCCGTACGGCCTGCAATTCCAGGTCGATTTCGGCATCTGGAATTGTCAGGCGCCAGGTAACCGGATACTGAGCTTCGGTCTGCGGACTGGTCCAAGTCCGGCCCGGCGTGAACTGCCAGCTGTCGGCGGGCAGGCTGCGGGTGCTGCCGTCCGGTGCGATGAGTGTGCCGAGGGCGAAGTCCGTGGCGCCGGTCTGATCCAGCAGGCGGTAGAGCATCACCCGGCGGCCATCGTCCAGTTGCAGGGCCAGCCAGTCCCAGCCCTTCTGACCGGCGCCGAGGGTGTTGGTGAAGATCTCGCGGTCCAGCCAGGCGGTGCCGGTGACCGGGATCTCGGCGCAGTTGCGCAGCACCTGGCCGGAGACCTGCAAGGAGGGCTGGCTGTAGTACAGGCTGCCGGTGTCCCCGGCGCTGGACTTGGGACTTAACCCACCGCGGCCGTGGAAGACAGGCCCACCTCCTGGCGTGCATTCGAGTTCGAATCGCAGACCCTGGCGGCGATCGTTGACGCGCAGGCGGTACACGCCATTGCGGTACACCAGCTGCCAGCGGTCATCGGTGCCGGCC